>CAMVKI010000082.1 GCA_947168005.1 uncultured Clostridia bacterium | reverse complement strand
CTCTTACAGCAGGTTGGAGAAGTGCTTGATGGTGCGGACCATCTGGCTGGTGTAGGAGTTCTCGTTGTCGTACCAGGAGACAACCTGGACCTGGAAGGTCTCGTCGTCGATCTTGGCGACCATGGTCTGGGTGGCGTCGAAGATGGAGCCGAAGCGGCTGCCGATGATGTCGGAGGAGACGATCTCGTCCTCATTGTAGCCGAAGCTCTCGTTGGCGGCGGCCTTCATGGCGGCGTTGATGCCTTCCTTGGTGACGCCGGCCTTCTTGACCACGGCGATCAGGATGGTGGTGGAGCCGGTGGGGGTGGGAACACGCTGGGCGGAGCCGATCAGCTTGCCGTTCAGCTCGGGGATGACCAGGCCGATGGCCTTGGCAGCGCCGGTGGAGTTGGGAACGATGTTCACAGCGGCGGCGCGGGAGCGGCGCAGATCGCCCTTTCTCTGCGGGCCGTCCAGAGGCATCTGGTCGCCGGTGTAGGCGTGAACGGTGGTCATGATGCCGGAGCAGATGGGAGCGTAGTCGTTCAGAGCCTTGGTCATGGGCGCCAGGCAGTTGGTGGTGCAGGAGGCGGCGGAGATGATGTTGTCTTCCTTGGTCAGCTTCTCATGGTTGACGTTGTAGACGATGGTGGGCAGGTCGTTGCCCGCGGGAGCGGAGATGACGACCTTCTTGGCGCCGGCGTCAATGTGAGCCTGAGCCTTGGCCTTGCTGGTGTAGAAGCCGGTGCACTCGAGCACGACATCCACGCCGAGCTTGCCCCAGGGCAGATCGGCGGCGTTGGGCATCTTGTAGATGACGATCTTCTTGCCATCGACAACAATGTAGTTGTCCTCGCCCTCGCCCTCGTTGAACTCGACCTTGTGGTTCAGAGCGTAGTTGCCCTGGGTGGAGTCGTACTTGAGCAGGTGGGCCAGCATCTTGGAAGAGGTCAGGTCGTTGATGGCTACGATCTCGTAGTCGGGGTCGCCGAACATCTGGCGGAAGGCCAGGCGGCCGATGCGTCCGAAGCCGTTGATTGCTACTTTGACAGGCATAATAAGTTTCCTCCATTTCATGCGCCTTGGCGCAATTTTTTGATTGAGATAGTGATAGAAACGATCCTGTGAAATCGTTTGCACCATTATACACCGATTTTTCCCGAATGTCCAGAGATTTTATTCTAATTAGAGAAAAAAATCTTCTTTCCGAAAAATCGGCCCGGAACGGTTGCAAATGGCGCGGATTTGTGCTATCATTTAATATAATGGGTAAAATAGGGGGTGTAGGCGATGTTGGATCTTCACTGTCACATCCTCCCCGGTCTGGACGACGGGGCGGGGAGCTTGGAGATTGCCCTCGAAATGGCTGCCATGGCAGCGGATTCCGGTGTGACCCACATCTTCGCCACGCCCCACTGCAACACCCGCAACGCGCAGAAGAATTACCGCTCCGACGAGCTGATTGCCGCCTATCGCTCCCTCCAGGCGGCGCTGGACGAGGCGGAGATTCCCGTCAAAATCCTCTCCGGCGCCGAGGTTCTGGCCCGGGGGCGATTTGCCGAGCACCTGGCCGCCGGGGATTTTATGACCCTCAACGGCTCCCGGTATCTGCTGGTGGAGTTCTACTTCGACGAGGACCCGCTGTCGATGGAGCAGGCCCTTTCGGAGGCCGCGGCCGCGGGACTGGTGCCGGTGGTGGCTCATCCGGAGCGCTATTTCTGCGTGCAGAACGCGCCGGAGCTGGCCCAGCGCTGGGCCGAGCGGGGCTGGGTGCTCCAGCTCAACAAGGAGAGCCTGCTGGGCGGCCTGGGAGATCGGGCCTTTGACACCGCGGCCCTCCTGCTGCGGCGGGGCGCGGTCTCCGTGATCGCCTCCGACGCCCACGATTTTCGCTGGCGCACCCCGCACATGGGCGGCCTGCTGGAGATTCTGGAGCGCCGCTTCCCCGAGGCGGACCCCGGCCTGCTGCTCTATGAGACGCCGCTTAAAATCGCACGAGATGAAGCTCTGTAAGGAGATTTGCTATGCTTAGATACGTCCGAATCGTTCTGGTGCTCCTGTTCTGCCTGGCGCTGGCCGGGGCAGTGGGGCTGTACTTTTACCGCTACACCCACGAGGACACCAGCCCTCCCGCCTTCCGTTCGGGGACCGATTTGCTGGAAATCAGCGTCCGGGATCCGGACAGCAGCCTTCTCGATCAGCTCTGGGCCTACGACAACGTGGACGGGGACCTGAGCAGCCGGATTCGTGTCAAAAACATCTCCACCCTGATCAACGAGACGGACGTCAACGTGACCTACATCGTCTTTGACGAGGCCTCCAACTACGCCACCTATTCCCGCACCGTCCGCTACGTCGATTATGCCCCGCCCAAATTCGGTCTGGTTGGTCCCATGATCTTCAACGTGGGCGAGCAGGTCAACTTCGGCGGCACGGTGACGGTGACGGACCAGCGGGACGGCGACATCTCCGGCCGCCTCAAGCTGGAGGAATCCACGGTCGTCACCGGTGTCCCCGGCACCTACTCCGTCAAGCTCAGCGCCACCAACCGAATGGGTTCTGAAATATGGCTTCCCCTGAGCGTGCAGATCATCGACAACTCCTTCTCCAGACCGCAGATTACGCTGAAGCAGTATCTGATTTACGCCAAGGTCGGTGAAAAGCTCAACTTCCGGGACTATCTGGACGAGGTGAAGGATCCCCTTTCCGAGGACCCGGAAAAAACGATTTCCATTTACAGGGTTACGATCAATTCCTCCGGCGTGGACAGCTCTGTGCCCGGCGTCTATGAAGCTTATTATTACTATACCGGTATTTCCGGGGAAATCACCACGGTGATTCTCCCGGTGATTGTAGAGTGAGGTCCCAGTCATGAGTCAAATACGTCAAGCCGAATCCCTGTGGAGAGAGGTTGAGCCCTACTGCGTGCTGCACCGGATCTGGCGGAACTTCTGGATGGTTCTGATGAGCGCGGGGCTCTTCGTTCTGCTGGCCTACATCGGCGCCACCCTGCTGGTTCATCCCAGCTACAGCTGTACGGCGACCTTTGTGGTGACGCCCCGCAGCAGCTCCTATATCTATCAGAGCAGCGCCTCCGCCGTCACGACCTCCACCGCCGAGCAGTTTGCCAATCTGCTGTCCGGCCAGACCCTGGTCACCCGCGTCAAGCGGCTGGGCGGCGAGGATGTGGAAGGGGCCACGGTCAGCGCCTCCGTCGTTGCCGGCACGAACCTGATCCAGCTCCATACCACCGGGGACAGCCCCCGCTCCGCCTACTATATGTGTATCGGCATTTTAGAGCATTACGAGGATTATGCCCAATATGTCTTTGATTCCGTGATGCTCGATACCGTCACCGCGCCTACCGTCCCCGGCAAGGGGGCCCTTCGGACGGCCCAGCGAAAGGCCATGCTCATTGCCGCGCCGCTGGGCGCCCTTGTGATGATCGCGATTCTGGCCCTGCTGTGCATAACCTCCGGCACGGTCCAGACCACCCAGGGCGCCCGGGATCAGGTGGACGCGAGCCTGCTGGCGACCCTCAACCACCAGCATAAGCGGCGGACCATGAAAAGCCTGCTGCACAGAAAAAAGAAGGCCCTGCTGATCTCCAACCCGACGACCTCCTTCCTCTATATGGAGACAATCCACCAGCTCCGGGCCCGCGTGGAGCACGCCACCCGGGCCCACGGCTGCAAGACCTTCCTCGTGACCTCCGTCAGCGAGAACGAGGGCAAGTCCACCGTGGCCGCCAACCTGGCCCTGAGCCTGGCCCGCAGGTACAAAAAAGTCCTGCTGGTGGACTGCGACCTGCGCAAGTCCGCCCAGCATCTGATTTTTGAGGCCTCGGAGAAATCGACCACCATCAACGACCTGCTGAAGAACAGCCTGGAGCCCGAGCGCCTGGTCAAGGCGCTGCAATACCGCAAGGCGGAGAATCTGTTTTTCCTCTTTGCCTCCAACGTCAAGCGCCACTCCGCGGAGCTCCTGGGCTCCGAGCAGATGAAGCAGCTTCTCGGCGTCCTGCGGGAGAATTTCGACTATGTGATCCTGGATTCCTCCCCCATGGGCTTCTTTACGGACAGCGAGGTTCTCTCCGATGCGGCCGACGCCTCGATCCTTGTGGTCCGCCAGGATGTGGTATCCGACAAGACCGTCAACGACGCCATCGACAGCCTGAGCCGCTGCAAGGCCCACTTCCTTGGCTTCGTCTTCAACGATGTTCACACCTTCAACTTTGCCGCAGGACTCGTGGGCGGGCGGCGTTACGGCTACGGCTATGGCTATGGCCGCAGCTATGGCTATGCCTACGGAAGCAACAAGGCAACCCAGGGTTATGGCTACGCGCCCTCCGACGTGGAGCTGAACACTTCCAGGAAGGAGGCCCGACGTGGAAACACAGAAAAAGAATAACGATTTTCATTTCACCGTATTCCTGCACAATTTCCTGTATACCCTGCCCCACCTGATCTGGATTCCGCTGCTGCTGTGCGTTCTGGCCGCCGGGTATCGTTTCTACAATGCCCGCCGGAGCTATAGCCCGGCCTATGAGACCTTTGCCGTCTATCGGGTGAGCGCAAACCGGGCGGGCAGCATTGACCTCAACAGCTATCGCTACTATCTCGATGCCAACGCGGCGAACAAGATCGCGACAACCTATCGCTATGCCATGGAGTCCGACCAGGCCAAAAAGCTGCTGCAGGAGAAGTACGGCGTCAGCGCGCTGCCGGCCAGCGTAAGCTGCCGCGTGGAGGCGACGATGCTCATCCTGACCTCCCGCGCCTCCACGCCGCAGCGGGCTGTGGACGGCCTGCACATGGCCGCGGAGATCTTCCCCGAGGCGAGCTACAGCATCCTGGGCAACTTTACCCTGGAGGTCTTTGACGAGGCACAGGTCCCGGATTCGCCCGTCACCCCGCCGGATTTCATTCGGCCGACGGTCAAATGGGGCTTGGCGGGGCTTGCCATCGGGCTTGTCCTCATCGGAATCTTTGCGGGCTTCCGCAAGACCGTCCACAACTCCGAGGACCTGCACGACCTGCTGAACGTTCCCTGCCTGGGCCTGCTGCCCCAGGTCCGCTTCAAGGCCAGGACCGGAGCGAACCGCTCCGTGCTGCTGACGAACCCGAAGCTGGACGAGGGCTATATCGAGGCGGTCCGCGCCGTGCGCTTTCAGCTGCGCAAGGAGCTGGAGCATCAGCGGGCCAAGATCATCATGATCACCTCCACCATCCCCGGCGAGGGCAAATCCACCCTGTCGGCCAACCTGGCCCTGTCCCTGGCGGAGCAGGGGAACCGGGTAACTCTGGTGGACTGCGACCTGCGCAAGCAGACCCTGAAGGACCTCTTCCGGGTCAAGGGCTCCACCCGGGGCCTGGTGGAGCTCATCGCCGAGCATGACAGGGACCTGGAGGCGGCGCTGACCGAGGTGGAGGGCACGCAGCTCCGGCTCCTCAGCGGCGACAAGATCGCCGAGCAGCCCCAGAATTTCCTCTCCTCCCCCCGGCTGAAGCAAGTGATGAACGCCCTGCGGAAGTACTCCGACTTCGTCATCGTGGATACGCCCCCCAGCGGCCTGCTCTCCGACGCGGCCAGCCTCTCCCAGTGGGTGGACGGGGTGATCTACGTGGTCCGGCAGGACTACGTGGGCCAGGCGGCGGTGCTCAACAGCGTCAGCGCCCTCAACGGCCTGGAGGTCCGCTTCCTCGGCTGCGTCCTCAATCAGACCATTCGCACCACCAGCGCCAGCGGCTACGGCTACTCCAACCGCCGGGGCTCCGGCTACGGCTATGCCTACGGCTACGGCAAGGGCTACGGCTACGGCAAAAAACACGGAAAAACCGATCGGACTCAGGAAGAATCCGAACCGTATACAAAGTAGTGAAAAACGATCAGGAAACAGGAGGCTCTCATGAAACTGTCACAAAAATCTCAGCAGTGCGCCCTTTCTCCCATGCGCAAGTTTACCCCCTACGCCATGGCCGCCGAGGCGGCCGGAAAGAAGATCTACAAGCTGAACATCGGTCAGCCCGACATTGAGACGCCGCCGGAGTTCTTCGAGGCGGTCCGGGGCTTCTCCCAGAAGGTCCTGGCCTACGCTAACTCCCAGGGCAGCGAGATCATGCTCGACGCCGTGCTGAATTACTACAGACGCATCGGCGTGGAATACGACAAAAAGGATATTCTCATCACCACCGGCGGCAGCGAGGCCCTGCAAATCCTCTTCCTCTGTATTCTTGACGAGGGCAGCGAGGTCATTGTCCCCGAGCCCTTCTACTCCAACTACAACACCTTCATCAAGGCCGCGGGCGGCGTCATCCGGCCCATGCCCACGATCCCCGAGGAGGACTACAGCTACGCCAAGCCCGAGGCCCTGGAGGCCCTGATCAACGACAAGACCCGGGCCATCGCCATCATCAACCCCCACAATCCCACGGGCAACGTCCTGACCGAGGAGGAGCTCCGCGCCATCGCCGAGGTGGCGAAGAAGCACGATCTCTATCTGGTCTGCGACGAGGTCTACCGGGAGTTCGTCTACGACACCGACAAGACCCTCTGCGCCGGCTCCATGCGGGATATGGACGAGAACGTGGTGGTCGTGGACTCGGTTTCTAAGCGCTTCTCCGCCTGCGGTGCCCGCATCGGCATGCTGATCTCTCGCAACAAGGCGCTCATGGCCGAGGCGCTGAAGTTCTGCCAGGGCCGCCTCTGCACCACCACCCTGGAGCAGGTGGGCGCCGCCGCCCTCTACTCCGTGGGCCCCGAGTACTTTGAAAAGGTCCGGGAGGAGTACAGGCGCCGCCGGGATCTCTGCTACCGCAAGCTGACCGCCATCCCCGGGGTCGTCTGCGCCAAGCCCATGGGCGCCTTCTACGTCATGGCGAAGCTGCCCATCGACGACGCCGACGAGTTCATGAAGTGGATGCTCACCGACTTCGAGGACCACGGCGAGACCGTCATGTGCTCCCCCGCCGGCGGCTTCTACGCTACCCCCGGCCGCGGCAAAAACGAGATTCGCATCGCCTACGTCCTGAAGGAAAAGGACCTGGACCGCGCCCTGGACCTCCTGGCTCTGGGCATTGAGGCGTACAACAAACGCTCCCGCCTGTAGTGCCGGCAATCTGCCGGCCCGTATTTCCCGCACGGACAAGGGATCAGGGATTAAGGATTAAGGATTAGGGTGGGAAAAGGGCAAAGGGGGCAGGGATTCCCGTCGGTAGGGGCGGTCATCGGCCGCCCTCCGGTTTTCCCCGTCCGGACGCAGCAGACTCTGCCTGTAGCGCTCTCAATCTACCCGCTTGCCGTTTCCCGCTCGGACAAGGCAAGAGGCAACGGGGGACGGGGGATGTAGATTGCCGCGGCCAATGTGCGCACTGGCTTCGCAATGACACAACTGCGAGAGTTTGCATAACTCATCACCTTCTGCCCCGCTACGACTGCGGGTTGCTATCGAGGACGGTTCTTAGTGACAAAATAGTTTTCATCAAGGAGCGTCCCTGATGGCACCGTAGCCCCAGTGATCTTTTTCAAACATACACGTGTTCCGTGGCTGTTCGCATACTTGAAATATAACTCTTCATATGGAGCTATTATACAATTGTTCAAAGAGAGGATGCCTATGTTAAAAATCCTGAAATTTCTGATATGGTTGGTATTGCTTCCAGTGCGCGGTGTTTTGTTTGTCCTTTCTATTTTATTAAAAGGCGTAAGGGCTATGGGGTCTATTGTTACAACGATTATCGGCATATTGTGCCTGTTCGTCGTAATCGGATCACTGATGTTTGCAAGAGAAATGATTACCGGATCTCAACGATGGATCTTTTTGGGAATCGGCGTTGTTGTGATGTCGCTACCATATGTTGCCGAGTATCTTTCGGAGCTCATGATGGATTTTGCACAATTTCTCGGAGAGTGTACCAGTCCATTCAATGAATGAAAGTACCTTTTGATATCTGAACAGAGTGGAATCGTTGAAAACTGCCGGTTTGTGACAACTTTGCAACGGTTGAAACACCGCTGTAGGCGGCATCGGGCTTTCGTGAGATGCCCGATGCCGCCGGCTTCGCGGCACAATAAACCATAATGCCGGAAAGCTGCCGATCCTCGCACGGATTGGACATCAGATGGGACTGCAGCGCGAGCAATCTGCCTGCAATCCTCCATCTGTGGGGACCGGGTTCTTCGGCCCCTTTTCCTGTTTTCTGAAAAATCGGCCTTTCATTTTGCATCTTGCATTTTGCATTTTTGTATTGATTTTTGTTGTCCAATACGCTATGATACAATCGGCCCCTCGGAGAGTAGGGCGCGCGCGTCGGGGTTTCCCGGTAGTGCCATTGGATGGGAGGTTGCCAATGGACGAAAAGCCGTTTCCGGCTTGCGATGCGCGCCTGCAGCCGCTCCGAAATACTCCGGGCCACGAACCTCCTCCCTGATCGGAGGATTTTTTATGTCCAAAACCAAACGCATCGCCATTGACGGCCTGCTCGCCGCCGTCTATTTCGCCCTGTCTCTGCTGGTGGTGGATACCGGCACCTTCAAATTCACCTTTACGTCCATGGCGGTCGTCGTCGCGGCCCTGCTCTTCGGCACGGCGGACGCCTGCGCCGTGGCCTTCGTCGGTGAATTCCTCTATCAGACCATCAAATTCGGCGTCACTGCCACCACCCCGATCTGGATGATCCCGCCGGTGATTCACGCCCTGCTCCTGGGTCTCTGCGCCCGCTTCCTGGGCCGTGACCGCCCCCTGGAGGAGAAGACCGGCCTCTGCTTCGCCGCCTGCCTGGGCTGCGCCGCGGTCAACTCCCTCTGCAACACCGTCGCCCTCTACTTCGACAGCAAGATCTTCGGCTACTACGAGTACCACATGGTCTTCGGCGTGGCCCTGATCCGGATCTGCATCGGCCTTGCCACCGCCCTGATCGTCACCGCCGTCGCCATGCCCCTGGTGAGCGAGCTGCGCAAAAAGGCCCACATCCCGGTCAGAACCAGATAGAACGCGCAATTTGGCCGTAGGGACAAGCAAGGCTTGTCCCTACGGCCGGATTGCGGAAAAAAATCTTGCAATCGGCGTCGGAGTCATGTATAATAAATTAGATTTCTGAAAAAAGAGTCGAGAAGAAACATAAAGGTGGACAATCGAATGGATATTTTCGCAAAATGTGATAAGCCGTCTCCCGCAAGGGAGCTCATCGAGCAGGGGATTTACCCCTATTTCCACGCGCTGGAGTCCCGGCAGGACGTGGAGGTCATCATGGAGGGCAAGCGCCGGATCATGCTGGGCTCCAACAATTACCTGGGTCTGACCATCCATCCCGAGATCATCGAGGCCGGCATCAAGGCCTTTGAGCGCTACGGCTCCGGCTGCTCCGGCTCCCGCTTCCTCAACGGCACCCTGGAGATGCACCTGGAGCTGGAGGCGGAGCTGGCGAAGTTCCTCCGCAAGGAGATGGTCATCACCTTCTCCACGGGCTTCCAGTCCAACCTGGGCATCCTCTCCGCCATCGTGGGTCCCCACGACTACGTGATCTGCGACCGGGAGAACCACGCCTCCATTTACGACGGCTGCAAGCTGAGCTACGGCAAGATGCTCCGCTACCGCCACGCGGATATGGAGGATCTGGAGCGCCAGCTCCAGAAGGTCCCCGAAAACCGGGGCTGCCTCATCGTCACCGACGGCGTGTTCTCCATGGGCGGCGACATCGCCAAGCTCCCCGAGATCGTGAAGCTGGCCAAGCAGTACGGCGCCGGCGTCATGGTGGACGACGCCCACGGCCTGGGCGTCATCGGCGAGGGCGGCCGCGGCACCGCCAGCTACTTCGGCCTGGAGGACGAGGTGGACATCTACATGGGCACCTTCTCCAAGTCGCTGGCCTCCCTGGGCGGCTACTGCGCCACATCGGAGCGCATCGGCTTCTATATCAAGCACGCCTCCCGGCCCTTCATCTTCTCCGCCTCCATGACCCCGGCCAACTGCGCCACGGCCCTGGCCGCCCTGCGGCATCTGGAGGCCCATCCCGAGATCGTGGA
>CAMVKI010000081.1 GCA_947168005.1 uncultured Clostridia bacterium | reverse complement strand
GCGACGACCAGTCCGGCGCCGGTCTGCCCGATATGGACTACACCATGACCACCCGTGAGCTGGCCCGCATGATCAAGCGTGCCGGTATCCGCTGGGACGACCTGCCTGAGGAAGAGTACGATCATCCTCTGGGCTCCGGCACCGGCGCTGCCGTCATCTTCGGCGCCACCGGCGGCGTTATGGAAGCTGCCCTCCGCTCCGCTGTGGAATGGCTCACCGGCGAGACCCTGCCCCGTCCCGACTTCACCGAGGTCCGCGGCGTCGAGGGCATCAAGGAAGCCACCTACCACGTGGCCGGCATGGACGTGAACATCTGCGTCGCCTCCGGCCTGGCCAACGTCCGGAAGGTCCTGGATATGGTCAAGAGCGGCGAGAAGAACTACCACTTCATCGAGTTCATGGCCTGCCCCGGCGGCTGCGTCAACGGCGGCGGTCAGCCCCAGGTCCATGCCTCCGTCCGCAACTTCGTGGACATCCGCGCCGAGCGCGCCAAGGTGCTGTACTCCATCGACGAGGCCAACACCATCCGCAAGTCCCACGAGAACCCGGACATCATCGAGCTCTACGACAAGTACCTCGGCAAGCCCGGCTCCCACAAGGCCCACGAGCTCCTGCACACCAGCTACGTCAAGCGCGTGGTGCATCAGAAGTTCTGATCGGCTTCCAAAAACAAAGAAAAAGCGCTCTTCCTCGGAAGAGCGCTTTTCTTTGTTTCTGAGGAAACCTTACAGCAGGCCGCAGATCAGGTCGGTGTAGGCCTGGGGGTCCTCGATGGGGAGGTCGGCCAGGATGAGACCCTGGGCGTAGAGGACCTGGGCGTAGGTCTTGGCCTTCTCGGGGTCCTCGGTGCTGAGGGCCTTGAGCTTCCGGACGGCGGGGTGCTCCGGGTTCAGACGCAGGACCTTCTCCACGGGCATAGCCATCTCCGGGTTCATGCGCTTGAAGTACTTCTCCATCTCAAAGCTCATGCCGCCCTCGGGGACCAGGCAGACGGGGTGGCTGCCCAGGTCGGGGCTGACCTCCGCCCGGACGATCTTGTCCTCCAGGGCGGTCTTCACAAAGTCCAGGGCCTCCTTCCAGTCCGCGGCGGCGGCCTCTGCGGCCTTCTTCTCCTCCTCGGAGCTCAGATCCAGATCGTCCGTCGCCAGATTGCGGAAGTCCTTCTCCATATAGGTCATGAGGGTGCGAGGGACGAATTCGTCCACGTCCTCGGTCATGAAGAGCACGTCGAAGCCCTTCTCCTGGAGGCGCTGATACTGGGGCAGCTGGGCCAGGCGGGCATTGCTCTCGCCGGCGGCGAAGTAGATATGCTTCTGCTCCTCGGGCATGGCCTCCACGTATTCCTTCAGGGTGACCAGCTTCTGCTCCTTGGCGGACCAGAAAAGCAGCAGGTCCTGGAGCACGTCCTTGTGCATGCCGTAGTCCGCCACGACGCCGTATTTGAGCTGGCGGCCGAAGGCGGCGAAGAACTTCTCGTAGTCCTCCCGGCGATCCTTCTGCATGTTCAGAAGCTCCTGCTTGATCTTCTTCTCCAGGTTGCCGGAGATAATCTTGAGCTGGCGGTCATGCTGGAGCATTTCGCGGCTGATGTTCAGGCTCAGATCGGAGGTATCCACCACGCCCCGGACGAAGCGGAAGTGATCGGGGATCAAGTCCTCGCAGTGCTCCATAATCATCACGCCGGCGGAATAGAGCTGTAAGCCCTTCTTGTAGTCCTTGGTATAGAAGTCATAGGGGGCCTTGGCCGGGATATAGAGCAGGGCCTTGTAGGTCACAGCGCCTTCGACGCTGACGGGAATGTGGGCCAGGGGCTTCTCGTAGTCGAAGAACTTGTCCTTATAGAAGCCGTCGTACTCCTCGTCCGTCACGTCCTTCTTGGACTTCAGCCAGACGGGAATTCTGGAATTCAGGGTGGTCAGCTCGGTGTAGGTCTCCCACTCGGGCTCCTTGTCCTCTTCCTTCTCCCCTTCGGGGATTTCCTTCTGACGGCTCTTCTCCATTTCCATGCGGATGGGCCAGCGGATGTAGTCGGAGTATTTCTTCACAAGATTTTGCAGCTCGTACTGCTCCAGGAAGCGGGAATACTGCTCGTCGTCGGTGTCCGCCTTGAGCTTCAGGATGACCTCGGTACCCACTGTGGTCTTCTCGCAGGGAGAGATCGTATAGCCGTCGGCCCCGGAGGACTGCCACATCCAGGCTTCCTCCTCGCCGTACTTCTTCGTCAGAACGGTCACGGTGTCCGCGGCCATAAAGGCGGAGTAGAAGCCCACGCCGAACTGGCCGATGATGTCCACGTCAGCCTCCTCGCCGCCATGCTCCTGCTTGAACTGCAGAGAGCCGCTGCGGGCGATGGTGCCCAGGTTCTGCTCCAGCTCCTCCTTGTTCATGCCGATGCCGTTGTCGGAGACTGTCAGCAAACCCAGCTTCTTGTCAGCCCGGAGGTCGATGGCAAAGTCTTCCCGGTTCACACCGACGTTCTGATCCGTCAGAGCCAGATAGGCCAGCTTGTCGATGGCGTCGCTGGCGTTGGAAATCAGCTCCCGCAGGAAGATCTCCTTGTGGGTATAGATGGAATTGATCATCAGATCCAGCAGCCGCTTGGATTCCGCCTTGAATTGCTTTTTCGCCATAGTAATCACTCTTTTTCATAGAATATTGATAGGGTTAGCACTCAATCTCTCTGAGTGCTAACCCTATTATAGCAAGCTTTTTCAAAAATGCAAGAGGTATTTGCAAGATTTACAAACTGTTCAAAGGAAGGGGCGAAGCTCCCGCTCAGCGCTCAATCCTGCGCCGAAATATATCCTCCCGGAACAGCCAGCAGGGCGTAGAAGCTCATGTTGCCCCACATTTCAACCTGATCTCCGGGCCGGAAAACGTCCACCGCCGCGTCTTCGAGCTCCTGCAAGCTCCACACGCCCTCCAGGGCTTCGGGGACCCAGCCGTAGAAGACGCCGGATTCCGGCACGCCGTCCATACCCGGCATCGTGACGCCTGCCTCGTTGGAGGCATACCAAAGATCCACGCCCTCCGCCGTACAACCCTCCGGGCAGACGAAATGAATTTGGTTCAGACTCCCGGATCTTCCAAGAGAGAGCCTGATCTTCGTCTCGTTTCCGGCGTAGTCCCAGACCGAAAGCGTGTATTCGCCAAAGGCCGCGTTGGATACCGCAACGCTGTGACCGCTCCCCGCTTCCTCGTCGGAGAAGGACTCGGACCAGATCGGTTCATAATACAATTCTTCATCCTCGCTGATTTCGGGCAGCTGTGTCAGCTCCCCGTAAGCAAGGTACTGATCGTCCCGCAGGTCAAAGCTCAGGCTCTTTGCGGCGGGCGTCCAGCGCAGATTTTGCACCAGAGGCGCTTCGTCGTCCACGGTCACGGAGAAGCTCCAGACAAGCCAGTCCTCCCCCTGCGCGGAAAGGGCCTCATAGTCGATGGCCCCCAGCGCGTCCTCGTCACCCTGGAGATTCGCATAGAAGCGAACGTCAACCTTTGTGCCGCCGGGAAGCGGGTTTTGATCCAGGTCTGTACCGTCAAACAGGTACGGCCTCGCGCAGCGCCAAAGGCCCTTGTCAGCCTGCCAGACCGCCTTCGCCGCGTATTCCTGATCGTCCGCCGCGTAAAGCTCCCCGGTCTCCGCATCGCTTGCCGTCATGATCAGGTGTCTCGCGTTTCGCAACGTCATGGGCTCGATCAGAACAGCGTTCAGCCTCCCCTCGGGGGAGATCGCCGCGTGCTCTTCCCGGAATTCCGCATCGGATAGCGGGTTTTCGCCAAGATAGACCGACGCTTCCGTCTCCCCTGCCAGCTCCGCGCTTCCCACAGCCCAGGCCATGTTGACACCGGTGTTGACCTCAAGCTCCGCCGCGTCCAAGTTCGCGAGCTCACGCCAGTCGTGCTGTTCCAGGATGGGAGCGGCGGACCAGTCGCCCACAAAGCCGGTAAAGCTCAGATGGAGCTCCGCGGTCTTGACCGGCGGCTCCATGCATTTGAGCACGAAGCTCATAAACAATCTGGCGACCTGCGCCCGGGTGGCGTTGCTTCTGGGGTCCAGCAGGATCTCGTCGTAGATCTTATTGCCCGAGAGGATTCCCACGCCCACGGCCCAGCGCATCGCGGTCAGAGCGTAGCTATGGACTCTTCCCACGTCCGGATAACCGTCGATATCGGCGGAGACGTCAGTGTCCAGCCCCGCAAACTCGGCGAAGCGGTACATAATCAGCGCCATCTGCTCCCGGGTAATGTCACCGTTCGGGTCAAAGAGTCCCTCCCCGATGCCGGAAACGATGCCATTCTCCGAAGCCCAGATCACAGGCTTCTCGTAGAATCTGCCCGGCTTGACGTCGGTGAAGATGTTCTCCCCCTCCGGCTCCGGCTTCCCGGCCAGGGAATAGAGGACCGTGACCATCATGCCGCGGCTCATGGTCACGCCGGGACTGAAGGTGGTTGGCGAGGTTCCGCTGAAAAGCTCGTGGGTCAGCACGAAATCAATGCCGGGATGGGCCCAGTTTCGGGGGCTCGGCATATCCTCGAAGGGACTGCCGGGGCAGCTCTCTCCGCCGGTACAGGCATCCTCCGGCGCGGAAAGGGCAAGGAAGCCGTCCAGCCAGCCGCCCTTGGGGAAATCGGAGCGCAGCTCCTGCAGCAGCTCCTCGCTGAGCTGCAGCGTCAGCTCCACCGAAACGCAGTCCCCCGCCGGTACCACCACCGTGCTGTCGCCGACCAGAGTCACGTCCCGGCTCACGTTCCGGCTCTTCAAGGTATTGTACAGCGTTTCGCCGCCTTCCACGGTTTCACACAGATCCCGCAGCGCGGTCAGATCCAGATTGTAGCGCAGGGCCTCCTCGCACAGGCTTTGAATCTCAAAGCGCAGCGCAAACTCGCCGGTTTCGCTGTCCTTCAGGGACAAAACCGGTTCCTTAATATATGCCCGGGCCGACGCAGCGGCTTTCAAATCGATCAGGCCGCCGCCCTGCTTCCGCGGCGAGACAAATCTGCCCTCCGCGTCGGTCAAAACCCGCGCCGTCCCCAAAAGCAGGGCTTCCGTCAGCTCCCTCTGTTCCGCGGGCTCCAGCTCGGGATGCTTTTCCCGCACATATTGCAGCAGGCAGGCCAGGCCGCCGGACACGTTTGCCGCAGCAAGGGAGGTCCCGGACCGCCATGTATAACCGTCCCCCGTATGAGATTGGGCGGAACAGACGTTCCCTCCGATCCCGCTTACAGAGGGCTTCAGGTTCAGGTCGGGTGTGACGCCCATGGAGGAGAACGTCGAGGGCAGCCAGCCCTTCGGGTTTTCCCCTGCAATGAGCTCCTGCGGAAAGAAGATTATGCCGATCCGGGTGGGAACGTAGGTCGGGGACTTGCCGCGTCGATAGAGGGACACAGCCGCGTTTTCACTGCCGATCAGATCGCTGTTTGGCAGATAGAAGCGGAAGACGTTTTCAACCTGATCGTATCGGAAGGAAGCGCTCTTGCAGACAATCTCCGCCGTCCCCTCCCCGGTGATTTCAAAGTCAAGGTCCTCGGGTGAGTCGTAGAGCCGGACCTCGTTCACGGTCCCGCCGCAGCCCAGATACCCACGGTCGTTGGCAAGACAGCCGGCTTCGAGCCGCAGCTCGGCGGCAAGCAGCCTGTCATTCGTCGGAAAGCGTCCGGCCCGAATGGTCACGGGGAGACCGTTCCCGGCGGCGTTGACATTGGACGCGTCGGAATTGAAGGCCAAGCCGGCCTTCTCGCTGACGATCAGATAGCCGGCGCCGTTCATGAAGGACTCCTGGCTGTTGATCCGATAATAAACTGTGCCGAGGTCCTCCTTGGAATCGTCGGCGGGGCCCGGCTCGGAGGGCGGCGTGACGATCTCCGCGAGGGAAATCAGATATTCGCCGTCCTCCCGGCTGATCGCCGCGGCCGGGATGGGATAACGGTCGATTGACAGGGAGAACTCGCCCGGCGTATTGTTGTAGACCAGCAGACCAAGGGCGCCCGCTTCCGCAGCGGCGTCCAGCTTCTCCTGAATGCCAATCTCTCCGCCGGATACCAGGGCAATCCGTCCCTCGATCATCAGTCCTTCATAGTCGTCCAAAGCGCCGTACCCCGGCACGACGGTATACTCTACCGGCGGCTCATTCTCCTGATAAAAGGCATCAAAAAACTGATCTTCCTCATCAGAGAATCGAATCTCCCGTTCATCTGCCCGCAGGATGTGCATCGGGCGGACCGCGTTTTCCGCCGAGGCGGAGACGAGATTTCCGCTGTAGGACGCCAAAGCGGAAAGTCTGCCGTAGTCGGGATCGTCCGCGGTGAGATAGCCCGAGCCCGCCCGGTTGGAGGCGTTCTCGGCCATGGAGCCCTCGTCTCCGGCCGCCGTGTTGACCGTCACGCCCTTCTCCCTGAGAAGCGCATAGATTCCGTCGAAGAGCGCGGTCTCCATGCCGGCATCCCCGCTCCCTTCGTTCGGAGCGCCGAGGGAGAGGTTGATCACGTCGGCGCCCAGCAGATAGGCGTCCTCCAGAGCCTTGACAAGAAGCGCCGAATCCGCAGTCTCAGCATCGTCACCCCAGAGCTTCATAATCAAAAGCTGAGCGTCCGGCGCCGTGCCGCAGAAACGGAGCTCCCCTTCTTCCTCCCTGGCGAAGCCCGCGGCGAGGCCGGCGACCAGGGTGCCGTGGCCCGAGGCCGTATCCGTGACGACGGAGCTTTGCCCGCTGTAGTCGTAGGCGAAGGGAATCTTTTGAGACAGATAGGCTCCGTAGCCGAGGGTCCTGATTCTGCTTCTCGCCTCCGCTTCGGAGAGCTTCGTCCGCTGCAGCATCCCGTCATAGACGCCGAAGGCCTCGTGGTTCGGGGTGACCCCGCTGTCCAGAATGGCAATGACCGTGCCGGAGCCCAAATAATCACTCTCTTGCCGCCAGGGAGCGCCGGTCATCTCGTTGATGGCGCTCGCCGCAGCGGAGGCGGGCGCAGAATAGCGCTTTGCGATTTGGACGCTCTGCACCCCCGGCAGGGCGGCCAGCCGATCGAGCTCGGAGCGAGGCGCCGTCAGGGCAAAGCCGTTAAAGAGCGTTTGGTACTCGAAGGCCTCCTCCCAGCGGATGCCGGAGGCCTCCAGTGCGCCGCGCAGAGCCCTGTGCTGGATCGTCAGGCGGATTTCCGACAGGCTCCGGAGCTCGGAGCTCGCCGCGGCGGGCTCGCCTTCCAGCTGTACGATTACCCGGACGCGCTCGTCGTCGGAGGCGCCGGTTTCCCGGTTCGGATGGGCCACAGCCGTTCCGGCAAGACAGCTCAGGCAGAGCAGCGCCGCCAGCAACAGGGCCATAAGGCGTTTCGCGTTCTTCATCTCGCATTCTCCTATCTTGTATTGTATTCGATGGAATCGGCGCACAGGCGGCACCTGTCCCTGCGGAAGTTTTTATTTCTTTTTGCTTTTGCGTCTTGCATTTGGCAATCACGGACCGTCCCAGCAGGCTCTGACGCTTCCGTCCGGCAGGACCGTATAGGCGGTCTCGCCGTCCGTGGTGATTCCATAGACGAAAACGTCCCGCAGGGAAACGCCGCAGTCCTCATAGGCGGCGGATTTCAGCGCGGCTACTGTAGAGATGTTCCCTGCCGGCAGCTCCCGCAGCTCATCGAGGCTTCCGCCGTACTTCTCCATCTGGGCATAGTTGAACCGGAGCGGATAGTCCAGCTCCAGGCTTCCCGCCTCCGGGTCCCAGGAACGCAGCTGAAACACCGTCCATTTCTCCGCCAGATAGCTTTCAAACTCCGCTTTCGGAAGCTTTTCCGACGCAGCGCTCAGGCTCTTCACCAAATACCAGATCAGACCGACGGTCAGCAGGATCAGCGCCAGGGCAATGCCCGCGAGGATCAGCAGCAAGCGCTTCGTCTGGGCCGGACTTCTCTTCCGATTCTTCTTGTCTTGGATTTTGCCGTTTTCGTTTTTCATGACAGCACCCTCAGGATCAGACAGACCGCAAGTCCCAGCTCCGCGAGAAACATCCCGGGAACTCCCCATACAAAGCCGGGATGGGCCCGGGCGTCGGTTTTATGGCGAAAAAGGGCCATGCCAAGCATGGCCCCGATGTTTCCAGTCAGAAAAGCAAGCGTCAGAAGCGTCGCCTCCGGAATCCGGCGGCGATGCTTGATCGCGAGGAGCTTATCCAGACCGTAAATCAAAAAGGTCAGTGTATTGATACCGAGAAGGCAAAGAGCAGCAAGTTCAATCGTCATCATTCAACCCTCATGGAAGGATGAGCTCTTCCACCGTGCTCCCGCCCTTGGGCGCGAAGAGCTCAATCGCAACGGTCAGACTCCCGTTTTCGTTCAAGTGCATCCGGTTCACGCTCAGGGGCAGAAGCGCTTCGGTGGTCCGGAACAGGGCGGTAGAATAGGGCGTGTCTGCGTCAGAACCGCCGGCGCTTCCGTAGCGGCTCACAAACAGCTTCTTCACGGCGGCGTCAACGACAGTCTGCGGTTCACCGGAAATCCCTGCCGCCGCAAACAGCCGGTTCACGGAGACCTCCTCGCCTGTCGCGGCGTCCACCGTGTACCAGGCCTGACTCTCGCTGCCGTCGAAATCCAGACGGTCTATCCGGAGAGTCAGAATCCCGGAAATTGTAAAGCTCGAATAGCTAAGCCGCTCCAAAAGCGGTTCCTCATAGCGCTCCATCGACTCCAAGGAGCTGCGGATCATCGAGCCAAAGAAATCCTCAATATCCCGGTTGCAGCCCGCGGCATGAGCCCCCGCCAAATCAATCATGGGAAGCTGGTAGCTGTAGCTGCGTACCGGCTGGGTCATGGGAACCTCGCCGGCATAGGACTGAACCGTCTTTACCGCGTTTCTCTCCTGGGGAATCAGCGGTTCCTCCCCCATTCCGATCTTGTCGCTTCGATCGTTGTCTTCATAGGTTCCCGTGGGGAAAAAATCCTCGGAATTCTGCCGATTACGCAGATCACAGCCGACAAGGAGCAGAAGGATCAGACACAGCGGAAGCAGCCGTCTCATAGCTCATTCCCCCAGAGAAACGCTCAGCAGGACGGGGTTGTGGTCGGAAAAGGCGAAGCCCTCGTCCATGGTCTCGACGGACTCCACCTTCAAATTCGGAGAGACGAGGAAACCGTCGATCACGTAGTACTGGGTGTTCTCCGTATCGGTCTTATCGTAGGGCTGGTTCAGCAGGCGGCAGGTGGGCACGGAGTCGTCCCACACGTACTGCCAGCCGGCGCTGAGCTCGGCCTCGTCCAGATAGCCGGGAGTCCAAAGCTCCGGGTGGGTGTTGGGGTAGACCGTCTCCGTGTCCGGGAAGAGCTGATTCCAATCGCCGCCGGCGATCACGTAGTTGCCCTTGGCGTACTCCTGCTCCACGAATTCCCGGAGCTGCTTGGATTGGGCCAGCTTGCCCTCGCCATCGTCATAGGCCTCCAGATGGAGGTTGACCAGGACCAGTTCCTTGTCGGAGCCCTCGATCGGCACCCGGCTGACCAGCAGACAGCGCTTCAGGTTCACCAGGGACATGGGCCAGGAGAAGGGGCAGGGCAGGCTGATCCGGGTGGCCTCCGCCATCTTGTACTGGGAGAAGGTAACAAGTCCGGAGTGAACCTTGCCGATAGGCGGCCAGGGATAGGGCACGTAGTTCGCGGAGAAGTTCATGGCATAGGCGGAGCTCTGTCCGAGCTTTGCCCGGAGTCCCGCGACCTCATCGACGCTGCGGCTGCGCTTGGAGTTGGAATCAACCTCCTGAAGCAGGGTGAAGTCCGCCTTGACCCCGCCGAGGAAGCCCTGGAGCCCGGCAAAGTTCTTGGTGATCAGCTCGGAGCTGGGCCGGACCATCTTGCCGCCGTCCATGAAGAAGTCGCTCTCCTCGCCCAGACCGCAGTAGCCCACGTTCCAGGTCAGAACGGAGAAGCTTGTTTGATCCAGGGTCTGCGTAACGGGCGCTTCCACGGTGATGGGCTCCTCCGCCGCGGGATTGTAGGCCGTCACCCAGAGCCAGATGAAGATACCGAGGGCGGCCACGACGAGCACCGCGAGGACAATGCCGAGGATTTTCAGAATACGCTTGAAGACATCCATTGCTGATTCCTCCTGTTTCTATATCGTTTGCTTATTTCATGCGGGAAGCTGCGAGCCGCGGCAATCCGCGTCCCCCGTCCCCTGTTGCCCGGTTCAGATCTCCCGGTACATGCCCGCGGCGTCGTCCTTGCGGACGTTGTCCTCCACCCGGAGGACCTCCACGTTCAGGGTGTTCGCGC
>CAMVKI010000080.1 GCA_947168005.1 uncultured Clostridia bacterium | reverse complement strand
AGTTGAAATTGATGACGCCGGAGAACTTCTCGGCCACCAGGGAGGCGCCGCCGATCAGGCCGCCGTCGATCTCGGGCTGGGCCATGAGGTCGTGGGCGTTCTTGTCGTTCATGGACCCGCCGTAGAGGATGCGGACCCGGTCCGCGGCCTCGCCGAAGACCTCGCGAACCGCGCCGCGGATGGCGGCGATGGTGGCGTTGGCGTCCTCGGGGGTGGCGGTCAGGCCGGTGCCGATGGCCCAGACGGGCTCATAGGCGATCACCACGTCGTCGATCTTCTCGCCCACGTTCAGCAGGGCGACCTTGGTCTGGAGGCAGACGATCTCGTTGGTGATGCCCTGCTGCTTCTGCTCCAGGCTCTCGCCGACGCAGACGATGGGCTTCAGGCCGGCCTCCAGGGCCTTCAGGGTACGCTGGTTGACGGTGACGTCGGTCTCTCCGAAGTACTGGCGGCGCTCGGAGTGGCCGATGATGACGTACTCCACGCCCAGCTCCTTCAGGGAGGCGGCGTTGGCCTCGCCGGTGTAGGCGCCCTTATCGGCAAAGTGGACGTTCTGCGCGCCCAGATGGATGGGGCTGTCCTTCAGAGCCTCGGCGGCCGCGGCCAGGCAGACGGTCATGGGGCAGACCACGACCTCCGCGCCGGAGCGGTTCTCGATCTTCTTCAGGTCCTCGATCAGAGCCTTGGTCTCCGAAGGGGTCTTGTTCATTTTCCAGTTGCCGGCAATCATGGGTTTTCTCATACTTTTATTCTCCTTATATTGAAATTTGATATGGCGCACAGAATGCGCCGCTGCAGGGTTTTCGTTTGCAATTATTTGCAGCCGTCGATGATGGCCTTGCCGGAGGAGGCGCCCAGGCGGGACGCGCCGGCCTCGATCATGGCGACGGCGTCCTCGTAGGTCCGCACGCCGCCGGAGGCCTTGACGCCCATCTCGGGGCCCACGGTCTCGCGCATGAGCTTCACGTCGTGCACGGTGGCGCCGCCGGTGGAGAAGCCGGTGGAGGTCTTCACGAAGTCCGCGCCGACCCGCTTGGCGGCCTGGCAGGCCAGGACCTTCTCCTCGTCGGTCAGCAGGCAGGTCTCGATGATAACCTTGACCTTGGCCTCGCCGTCCACGGCGGTGACGACGGCGGCGATGTCCCGCTCCACCAGAGCCCAGTCGCCGGACTTGACCGCGCCGACGTTGATGACCATATCCACCTCGCCGGCGCCGTTGGCAACAGCCTCGGCGGCCTCAAAGGCCTTGGCGTTGGGGGTCGTGGCGCCCAGAGGGAAGCCGATGACGCAGCAGGGAGTCACGTCGCTGCCGCTCAGCTCCTGGGCGACGAACTTGATATAGCTGGGGTTGACGCAGACGGAGGCGGTGTTCATGGCCTTGGCCTCGTCGCAGATCTTCTTGATGTCAGCCTTGCTCGCCTGGGGCTTCAGGTAAGTGTGGTCGATATACTTTGCCATTTCCGCGGGGGTCAGCTTGATAGACATTTGGATCTTCCTTTCTGTTTGGATTTAACTGGAGTATTATACCACAGCTTCCGGGAAATGTACAGTCTTTTTTCGCCGCAGTTTTCGGAGCTTTCCGAACGGTTTTGCATTTTGCATCTTGCATTTTGCATTTCCGGCAACTACAATATATTACACAAACCGTCCACCGCAGACCGGCGGGCAAAGGAGGCGCTTCTATGGCGGAGCTGCATGAAATGAAGGTCGTGGCGCGGATTAAATCCGAGTTCCGGGAAAAATTCGGCATCCCCCGGCAGAGCGGGCTGGTGGAGGCCCTGCGGGCCGAGCTGGTCTTTGAGCCGGAGTTCCGAAACGCCGACGCCCTGCGGGGTCTGGAGGGCTTCTCCCATATCTGGCTGATCTGGCAGTTCTCCCAGGCGGTCCGGGCGGACTGGTCCCCCACGGTCCGCCCGCCCCGGCTGGGCGGCAACACCCGGCTGGGGGTCTTCGCCACCCGCTCCCCCTTCCGGCCCAATCCCATCGGCCTGTCCTGCGTCCGCCTCGAGGGTCTGCGCCAGGACCCGAGCCTGGGCACGGTGCTGGTGGTCTCCGGCGCCGATCTGCTGGACGGGACTCCGATCTATGACATAAAGCCCTATCTCCCCTATGCCGACGCCCACCCGGAGGCCGTCGGCGGCTTTGCCGCCGCCGCGCCGGAGGCGAGGCTAAAGGTCCTCATCCCCGAGTCTGTCAAAGCCGCAATGCCCGCCGAAAGGCTGGAGGCCCTGCGGGGCGTTCTGGCTCTCGACCCAAGGCCCTCCTATCAGAACGACCCGGAACGGGTCTATGGTATGCGCTTCGCGGCCTATAACGTCCGCTTCACCGTGGACGAAACCACCCTGACCGTTCACAGCATCGAGCCCGCCCCGGAGACGTAAGCAGGTAACAGTTCACCCCCTCGTGTAGGGACGGCACTCTGCCGTCCGGCGTTCTGCACGAACGTACTTCCAAAGGAAAAAACAACACTTGATTTTTCCCGACTCTTATTGTATATTAATCGATGATAGTTCAATTAAAGGAGTGACCGAAATGGCTGAAAAGGTTTTGATCACAAGCGACAGCACCACCGACCTGAGCCCGGAGCTGCGGGAGCAGTACGGCATCGTCATTATGCCCCTGGTGGTGAGTCTCAACGACACGAATCATTTGGACGGCGTGGACATCACGCCCGAGGATATATACCGGAACTATGAGCAGAACAAGACCCTTCCCAAGACCGCGGCGGTGAATCCCGCGGACTGCGAGGAGTTCTTCCGCAAGTACGTGGAGCAGGGCTACAGCATCGTCCACTTCACCATCAGCTCGGAGATGTCCTCCACCTATCAGAACAGCGTCATTGCGGCGGAGGAGTTCGAGAACGTCTACGTGGTGGACAGCCGGAACCTCTCCACCGGCGGCGGCCTGCTGGTCCTGCGGGCGGCGGAGCTGGCGGCCCGGGGCATCCGCGCCGGGATGATCGCCGAGGAGTGCCGCCGTCTGGCCCCCAACGTGGACGCCTCCTTCGTCATCGACAGTCTGGAATTCCTGCACAAGGGCGGCCGCTGCTCTGCCGTGGCCCTGCTGGGCGCGAATCTGATGAACTTCAAGCCCTGCATCCTCGTCAAGGATGGCAAGATGTCCGTGGGCAAGAAGTACCGGGGCAAATTCGACCAGGTCCTGCTGAAGTACATTGAGGACCGGGTGGGCGACGGCAGCGACATCGACAAGAGCCACGTCTTCATCACCCATGCGGGCTGCGACGAGGCGGTGGTGAACGCCTGCGTCGCCAGGCTGAAGTCCCTGGGCGACTACCCCAACGTCCACATCACCCGCGCCGGCTGCACCGTCTCCTCCCACTGCGGCCGCAACACCCTCGGCGTGCTCTTCATCCGGAACCACGCGATCTGATCCCTTCCCTAATCCATTCAAAACGGGGCGGTTTTCGCTCCGTTTTTTTATTTTTTTGTCACATTTCCATGTTCCGGCTCGTTATACAGACAGGAAGCACCTTGGGGGAGAATTGGCAATGGAATTTGATTTTGAACAGGTGGTGACCGAGCTCGGTCCCGCCTTGTTCCGGCTGGCCGTGAGCTTCTGCGGAAACCGCGAGGACGCGGAGGACGCAGTCCAGGAGGTTTTTTTGAACTACCTGCGCTGCGGAAAAGCCTTCGCGGACCCGGACGCGCTGCGGCGGTATCTGATGACGGCTACGGCCAATCGGTGCCGGGATCTGCTCAAAAGCGCCGCCCATCGGCACAGACGCAGCCTGGATGAGGCGGAACAGCTTTCGGGGCCCCAGGACGACGCCGACGCCCGGCTGGACGTCCGGCTGGCCCTGGGGCGGCTGGAACCGAAATATCGCGGTGTGGTCTATCTGTTCTACTATGAGGACCGCAGCGTCCGGCAAATCGCCCGGGATCTCGGTCTGACAGAGACCGCCGTCCGGACCCGGCTGGTCCGAGCCAGAAAGCAGCTGAAAGCTC
Source organism: uncultured Clostridia bacterium (assembly GCA_947168005.1). Lineage (GTDB taxonomy): Bacteria > Bacillota > Clostridia > Oscillospirales > Oscillospiraceae > JAFRPC01. The sequence continues at coordinate 6,357 of CAMVKI010000080.1, read as the reverse complement.
TGCTGGGAGGAGAGACACATGAATAAGGAACGCGGCAAAATTCGGGAATATTTTGACTCCGTGGAGATGACGGAGGAATTCAGGCAGCGGCTCCTGGCTCTGCCCCGCAGGGAGAACGCCTCCCCCAAGGCCTGCCCTCAAATGCGGAGCTGGAAGCCCCTGGCCGTCGCCGCCGTTCTGGTTCTTGTCAGCCTCGCCGGGATTCCGCTCCTGCGGGAACAGAAACCGGCCGTGCCGCTCAGCCCGACAGAGACGCAGACTGCCGCATCCACGGCGGCCGTCGTTACGCAGCCGATCACAACCGGCACAGAACACGCCGCGTCGGTTCCCCCCACGGTCCCTGCCACAACGGGTCCGCAGTTCACGGACCCCGCCGAACCAAGCTCCACTGCCGCTCCCCCGCTTCCCTCCGAGCCAGGCGGTGCTCCTGAACCGACCGCTCCCCCCGCGCCGACGAATCCGCCCCTTCCGCCCCGCCCCGCCGATCCGGTCCTTCCCTCCCAGCCCGTCACAGAGCCGTCCAATCCCATTACGGAGCCGCCTGTGCCGGTCACCGAGCCGTATGAACCTGTCACCGAACCGCCCGAGCCAGTCACCGAGTCGCCTGAACAGGACACTGAACCGCCGATCCCTGAAACAGTACCCATGCCATCCTGGGGGGGAGCATATACGCCATCTGATTTTGGCTGGACCTACGAGGTGCTCTCCTCCGAGAACAGCGAATTGCTTATCATCACGGAAACAGCAACCGGGGAGGTCTGCGAGATCGATTTGTCCGGCTTCTTTCACGACTACGATGATACTGTGTTCGGTACCTGCACCATTTTCGGGAGGGTCTGGAACATCGTGCTGCAGCCTTCCCCGGAGGGGTCCTGGATCTTTTATCTGCATTCTGTGGAATGACCAAAAACGGAAGCCCGTCCCCATTATTTGAAAGGAGAACCCCATGAAACACATCATCAAACGACTGACCGCCTTTCTGCTGGCGCTGCTGCTGACCGCCTCCCTGGCTGGGAGCTGCCTTGCCAAAAGCGTTTCCGAGATTTACGACGACGTTTCACCGGAGTCCTGGTATGCGCAGGCCGTTTTACGCCTGTATGCAAATGGCATCATGACCGGGACAGCCCCGAGAAGCTTCAGCCCCCAGGCGCCAATGACCCGCGGGATGTTTGTTACGGTGCTCTATAAGATTGCCGACGATCAAGACTTCCACGCCGACTTTGATGCTGCTGAGCGGGTCTTCCTCGATACGCCGGAAGGCGCCTACTATACCGAGCCTGCCCTTTGGGCCTTTTGTAAGGGGATCACCGCGGGCACCTCTGAGGAGCTCTTCTCACCGAAGCAGCCCATTACCCGGCAGGAAGCCGCGGTTATGGTCCAGCGGTTTCTGGAAACGACGGGTCTTCCGCTTCCGGAGTGTGAGGAATGCCTGGGTGAGTTCTATACCGACGCGGACAGCGTTTCCGCGTGGGCTGTATGGGGCGTCTGGGTGGCTTATCAGATGGAGTTGATGCAGGGCTATCCGGACGGCAGCTTTCGTCCGAAAGCCACGATGACGCGGGCCGAGGCCGCCGTCCTGCTGGAAAAGCTGTATTTCATGCTGCCTCCGGGCATAACCCCCCTACCCGGCTGTGTGTGCTTCTCCTGGTACGGCGGTGAGATCAACCTCTTCAACGGCTCCGGTCAGGCTCTGTTTCACGCGGAGGAGCTGGGGCTGGAGCCCATGCCCTACTGGGACTGGGGCGTCGTTCCCGACGGGGAAAACTATCTCAACATCCGGGACGACGGCTGGCTCCGGGCGGAGCTCCAAAGCGCCAAATGGGTATCCGTGCATCGACGGGACTTCTTTGCCGCTCTGTATGAGCAAAGCGGCGTGGAGTCCATGACCGTTCAGCGGGATCGGCAGATCACTCTGAACGGCGGACAGATGTGCTTCCGGCTGGACCTGCCTCTTTACCGCAGCAATCAGGTCAACCAGATCGATCAATTATATTCGGAGCTGAGCGGGACCGGCAGCGGAGAGATCATCGTCTCCCTGGATGAAGCGGATCGGCTCCATATCAGCGGAATCGACGACGGGCTCCGCCTCGTTCTGGACAGTCTGCGGGAGCTGCGGCTTATCGACGTCCGGATTACAGGCCTGCCAACAGATTTCTGGCTCCGCTTTGAAAGAACCGGGGAAGGCGCCCCCCGCCTCATTGTCGAAGACAGCGAGCATCATCCCATCGACGACGTGGTCATTACGGACCTCTCGTCGGAGCCGTAACGAGTTGAAAGAAAAACGGAAGAAGCGAGCCCGGCGGCTCACTTCTTCCGTTTCTTTTCATATACAAAGGTCAATCGCTTCAGTAGCAGGTCATAGAGCAGAAAGGTCCCGTTCCCCATCGCCAGGAGGCCGAGCAGCAGGGCCAGGCCGGTCTCTTTGGCCTCGTTGACCAGGGCCTCCAGCCGGAAGACCAGGATCAACAAGGCATAGAGGGCGGCGACGGCCAGGTTGAAAACCAGCAGCTTCGCCGCAATCCGGAGCAGCCTTGGAAGGCGGTCCAGGGCGGGCCTGGCGACGGGATACCAGCCCAGGAAGACAAAGACGAAGGCCGTCTCCTTGTCCGGACAGAGCGTGGCCCCCAGGATCGCCACCACGGCGTACCAGCCCAGGCAGAGGCCCCTGGGCAGCTCCGTCAAGAGGACGATCAGCGGCAGGGAGGCCAGCATGGGGGCCAGGTAGGTGCCGATGGGGATGACTCCGCCCAGCAGCAGGATCACCACAGCCAGGGCAGCCAGGACGCCGCCCAAGGCGATCTGTTTTGTTTTGCTTTGTTTCGTTTGATTCATCAAATACGGTCATCAAAAATCGAACAGGTGGAATTTCACAAGCTGCTTCAGAAATTCAAACATGATCAAAGATTCCTTGTTATAGCTTCTTGATTTTGTCGATCCAGTCTGCAAAATGCTTACATTCAGAGAGCATTTTTTCTATACCAATTTTCTTAGCCACAATTATACCCTGTCTCACTTTTCCATAATCATCAATAATATTCAATATTCTTTTGGATGGTGCTGTCTCAGCAGAGTTGTTGATATGCTCAGGTGACTGGGCTTTGTTCCGTATTTTCTGAAGCTGAGCTACTTCGCTATTATTGGCAATCACTGAAAACGCTTGAGGATCTGAGAATAATAGTCCTTCAAACTCATGCAATATCAAATTTGGAATGAAATTATCGTATCCAATGTCGTCAGCTATTGCTGATTCAATGATTTCTACACGCTTATATATATCTGGTTCATTACATCCTATAGAGGGAGTATTATGGGGCATTCCATAATAATCAAACATGGTTGTTACAACAAAATTCGGGTTCTGACAAAATCGTATTAATTCAGTTTTTATTTGTTCGTATTTGCCCACGCCGCCTTTATATGCCTTTATTCCGGTATTCTTGGTTTTATGAATCATTGGCTTAACGTTTATGTTCATGTTAGAAAAATACGGAGATAATACCTCATTAACAAAACTTTCCTCAGTTTGACCTTCACAATAAATGATTACTTCTTCTTTCATTTTGAGAGCCTGCCTCCCAAAATATTTTTTTGCCACAAATCACCCAATGAATAATCATCAAGCCAATCTTTCAGTTCATCTTCATTCAACCTGCTGAACTTTGAGGAACCATCTTTACCCTTATTCACCACAACAACATCTTCTGGGTCAAATTCGTTCAGTAATTCAACAGACTGCGTTGAGATAATAATTTGTTTTTTGGAAGAAATCTGTTTTACCATTTCAGCAAACATGGTAATTGCGTAAGGATGAAGACCAAGCTCTGGTTCATCTACGATAATCGTAGCCGGTTGAAGTTCTGATGGCTGTAACAAAAGGGTTGTAAGACAAATAAAACGCAGTGTACCGTCAGAGAACTGTGATGCATTAAATATATCTTCACAACCCTTCTGATGCCATCTTAGTACGATCAACTCATTATTGCTCTCCTTGGGTTCAAGCATGAAATCATCAAAATACGGAGCAATTAATCTAATTGTCTCAACTATTTCATTATAGCTTTTCTCATAATTATGCTTAATCCTGTATAAAAAAGCCGCAAGATTCGATGCATCAAACATCAGAGACTGATTATTTGAAAGATTATGCTCCTGTTTAACTTTAGCAGTTCGGCTTGTGTCATGAAAATGGTAAACACGCCACATTTTCTTCTGAAGAATCGGTCTTACATAGTTATTGATTCTGTTCGGAACGCCTTTTTCCCATTGTGATTCTTCGTGAGCAGATGCAACTGTGCTCTCGACTACATCCCAACCATAGAATTCTTTTTTGAAAATAATTCTGTTATCATCCGTTGGAATAAGATAGAAGCCATAAGAATTATTTTCAAAGAATATTTCAAAATAAATTTGTTCGGTTGTTGAGCGACCATTATAAAAGAGCGAATTGACACCGCACTGTTGCGTATAGAGCTGCATTTCCTTCTTTAATACACTTTGGAGCAGAGTGAATGCAGAAATGAAATTAGACTTTCCGGCGCCATTGCTGCCTATAAGAACATTAATGCTGTTAAGTGATAAATTGCATTCTTTTATAGATTTATATCCCTTTATTGCGACTTTACTTAACTGACCATGTCCTAATCCAGAATTATCATTCATTTTGTGATCATTCCTTTCCACTGCAATACAAGGCACAAAACGGTATCATACCAATTGCCTAAACTTCGATGAAATCGGGGGCGGTTTTGCGGGCGCTCAATGAGCGCCCCTACGGCGTTATCGGGCTTCTACCGTGATGCTGTCGTCGGAGGCGGACAGGTGGATAATCCGGATCGGGTCCTTGTAGCTGTCGATAATCTTCTCCGCGATGGGGTTCTCGATCTCCTTCTCGATGGTCCGGCGAAGATTCCGCGCGCCGTACTGGACGGAGTAGGACTTCTTCGTCAGGTAATCCAGCACCGAGTCGTCCCAGCCCAGGGCGATGCCCCGGTCGGACAGGCCGGTCTTCAGCTCGTTCAGCATAATGACCGCGATGTCCCGGAAGTTGGCCTCGGAGAGCTTATTGAAGCAGACGATCTCGTCCACCCGGTTGATGAACTCGGGCCGCAGGAACTCGCCCAGGGCCTTGAGCGCCTTGTCCCGGGTCTGCTCGGTCAGGCTCTTGCCGAAGCCCACGGAGCCCTCCTTCCGGTCGGAGCCGGCGTTGGAAGTCATGACGATAATGGTGTTCTCGAAGTTCACCAGCCTGCCCTGGGCGTCGGTGATGCGGCCGTCGTCCAGAATCTGGAGCAGGATATTCATCACGTCGGGATGGGCCTTCTCGATCTCGTCGAAGAGAATGACGGAGTAGGGCTTGCGGCGGATCTTCTCCGTCAGCTGGCCGGCCTCGTCGTAGCCCACGTAGCCCGGGGGCGAGCCGATGATCTTGGAGACGGAGTGCTTCTCCATATACTCGGACATATCCAGCCGGACCAGGGACTCCACGGACTCAAAGAGCTCGTCGGCCAGGCGCTTGACCAGCTCGGTCTTGCCCACGCCGGTGGCGCCCACAAAGATGAAGGACACGGGGCGGCGCTTGGGGCTGATGCCGGCCCGGGAGCGGCGGATGGCGGTGCAGATGGCGGAGATGGCCTCGTCCTGGCCCACCACGTGCTTTTTCAGGTTGTCCTCCAGATGCCGAAGCTGCTCGTACTCCTGGGCCTGGATCTTGGCCGCGGGGATCTTGGTCCAGAGCTCGATGACCCGGGCCAGATTCTCCATGCCCAGCCGGGGCTTGGGCCTGGCCTCCAGGTCCGCGATCTTCTCCCCCAGCTGGAGGGACTTGGTTTTCAGGGTGGCAATCCGCTCATAGTCGGCCTGGGTCTTCTCCTCGGTCTTGTCCGTGAGCATTTTCAGCTCAAACTCCACGTCCGACAGGTCCTTGGAGGCCGTGGCAAGCTCGTTGATCACGGGGTTGCGCAGGTTCTCGTCGGAGCAGGCCTCGTCCAGCAGGTCGATGGCCTTGTCCGGGAGGTAGCGGTCGGTGATATAGCGCTCGGAGAGCAGAACCGTCTGCCGGGCGATCTCCGGGCTGATCTCCACCCCGTGGTATTGCTCGTAGTAGGGCGCGATGCCCTTGATAATGGCGATGGACTGGTCGATGGTGGGCTCGTTGACCGTCACGGGCTGGAAGCGGCGCTCCAGAGCGGAGTCCTTCTCGATATACTTCCGGTACTCCTTGAAGGTCGTGGCGCCCACCACCTGGACCTCGCCCCGGGAGAGGGCGGGCTTGAGGATGTTGGCCGCGTTCATGGAGCCCTCGGCGTCGCCGGCTCCCACCAGGGGGTGGACCTCGTCGATGACCAGGATGATATTGCC
>CAMVKI010000079.1 GCA_947168005.1 uncultured Clostridia bacterium | reverse complement strand
GATTTGTTGCACTTTTTTACTTTCCCTATCAGATCAAAAGTTTTCACATCTGAATACTCGGGCAGCTTGCCAATCTGCAAACGCTGTACCTCGGCGGAACCCAAATCACCGCCCTGCCGGCGTCCGTCGGGCAGCTTGCCAATCTGCAAGAGCTGTACCTCAACCGCACCCGAATCACCGCCCTGCCGGAGACCCTCGGGCAACTTGCCAATCTGCAATGGCTGTACCTCCGCGACACCAAAATCACCGCCCTGCCGGAGTCCGTGGGGCGGCTTGTCAATCTTCGTGAGATAGGTCTCGGCGGCACGAAAATCTCCGAGTTGCCGGAATCCCTTCGAGGGTGTTCCAAGCTGGAAAAGCTGTACCTCTGGGACACAGGGATCACCCTCCTGCCGGAGTGGATCGGCGAGCTGCCGGCGCTGCAATATTTGAATCTGAGAGGCCTGAAGCTCCCGGCGATCCCGGAATCCCTGGCCCTGCGGGGATTGCCGTTTATCGACGAAGAAAGCGGAACCAAGCCCGGCGTCGTTCTGAAGGACGTCATACTGACGGAGCAGGACAAGTCCATCTTTTTGGAGCACCCGGAGCTGATTCCGACGCTGTATCAGAAGAAGGACCTGGTTCCCGTCCGGGAGTGCCGGGTGATATTCTTAGGGAACGGCGAATCGGGGAAGAGCTATACCATTAAGCGATTCCGCAGCGAGGGGAAAAAGGAGGCCGACGAAAAAACCTATCAGACCTCCGAGACCCCGGGGGTGGAAATATTGGACTACCCGGCGGGGGAGGGAAAAGAGCGCTTTACCATCCACTTCTGGGACTTCGGGGGCCAGCAGCTTTTGCACTCCATGCACCGCTGCTTCCTGACGGAGAACGCCTGCTACGTGGTGACCGTGAAGACCCGGGAGACCAAGGCCAATGACCGGGCCCGGTTCTGGCTCCGGAACGTGCGAGCCTTCGCGCCCCATTCCCCCATCCTCCTCTTCGTCAACTGCTGGGAGGACGACGACGGGCGGCGCTCCATCGACGAGCCGGGGCTGCGGAAGGAATTCCCCATGATCCAAAACGTGGTCTACTGCTCCGCCAAGCGGGCGGAGGACGGGGACTTCCGCAAGAACGTCATGGACCCGGTGATCGGCCTGGCCGCCGCCTCCGGAGGGGTCCGCAAAAAGGTCCCCGGCCAGTGGGTCCGGGTCCGCCGGGCCATCGAGGCGGAGAGCAAGAAAAACAACTATTTAGACAAGCAGCGCTATCATGAGCTCTGCGCAAAAAACAAAATCGAAAACGAACAGGCCCCGGAGCTGCTGAGCTTCTTCAACGAGCTGGGCGTCTGCTTCAGCTACCACCGGGACGCGGAGAAAAAGGAGCTGGCGGCATACAAGCTCCTGCGCCCGGTCTGGCTGACCAACGCCATCTATGCCGTCATTGTGGAGGGGAGAGTCCACGCGAAGGAGGGCCGGATCAGCCGGGACGAGATCCGGGAAATGCTCTGCAATCCCGCCCGGGAGACCGTGGACGGCAAGCCCTACCGCCGCACGGTGCCAGAGCTGATCTACCAGCCGGAGGAGTGTCCCTTCATTCTCGACGTCGCCATCGCCCACGATCTCTGCTACCCCGTGGACGACAGGACCCTGTTCTTTCCCGCCCTCTGCGATACGGATTCGCCGCAGGAAGCCCTTGACGCGCCGGAGGGCTACGGCCAGCACGTCAGCTATCTGCTCCGCTATGCCTACCTCCCGGACAGCGTGCTCCACCAGCTCATGATCCGCTGTATGCGAAACCGCCTGTCCGTGGAGAAGTGCTGGCTGCGGGGCATGATCCTCTACGTCTGGAAGCTGCACAAGGTCTTCGTGCGGATGACGGACGACGAGACCCTGCGGATCGACGTCTGGTCCACCGGAGAGCACAAGGCCCACGCCCTCTTCTGGACCCTGCGCAGGCTCATTGAGGAGGTCAACAGGAAGCTCAATCTCAGCCCGAAGGAGTTTATTCTGGACGGGACCAACCAGTTTCCTCTGGGGGCCGTCCTCGGCGCGGCGCGGGGCAATACGGAGGTGTATGACGAGAACGGAGAGCCCCACAACGCCAGAAAGCTGCTGGGCGAGTTCTACGAGAAGAGCTTCACCCAGACCATGCGGATCGAGAACGGCGCCATCGTCATCCCCATCCGGCAGCGGGAGTACCACAGGCACCCCAAGAGCGATCCGGCGCTGCGCCGGGCGCTCTACGAGGCCTACAACGGGATCTGCCCGTACTGCGGAAATCCGCTGGACTATTCCGATATGCAGGTGGATCATATTCTCGCCGCGAAATACAGGGAAGTGCCGGCGCTGCAGGAGTACCTCCGTTATCTGGCCTCCGGGGGCTTCGACTTGGAAAAGCCGGACTACATCGAGAACTATTTCCCGGCCCATCCCCACTGCAATCGGAACAAGAGCAACCGGATCGACGAATACAACCTGCCCTACTGGCACGACATCGCGGCACAGCATACGCAAAGGGTGCTGGAACAGCTTGAAAAGCACAAATGAATATGACATCGGGGACGCTTCTCGCTGTCATCTGCGTGAGCAACAAAGATGACAATGAGAAGCGTCCCCGATGTCATAAATCAGTACAGCTCCGGGCGGCGCTGGTCGTAGGAGGGGACCAGGGCGCGGACCTCCTGCACCCGCTCCGTGTCGGTACAGACGAGAAGGAGGGCTTCGCCCTCTCCGGCGGCGGCGAGGGGGACGCCCATGGGGTCCGCCGCCAGGCTTTCGCCGCTGGTATCCGGGCCGCACTGATTGCAGGCCAGGACGTAGACCCCGTTTTCCAGGGCCCGGGCGGCGACCAGGGTGTGGAGCTGCGCGGCCTTTAGCTTGCCCGCGGCCCAGGCCGTGGGCAGCAGCAGGACGTCCGCGCCCTTGCCCCGCTGGTCCCGGGCCACCTCCGGGAAGCGGAGCTCGTAGCAGGTCAGGAGGCCGAGCTTCCCAAAGGGGGTCTCGATGGGGTCGAAGAGCCGCTCGCCGGGCTTCACCGCCTCGGACTCCCGGTATCCGAAGGCGTCGTAGAGGTGGGTCTTGCGGTAGGCCGCGGCCAGGGCGCCCTGCGCGTCGAGCACCACGACGGTATTGCGGCTGCGGCGCTCCGCCGGGTCCTCCGGCGCCTCGGTCATGCCGAAGACCAGCCACATGCCGTACTGCCTCGCCAGGGCCCGCATTTGGGTCACAAAGGGCCCGTCCAGGGGCTGGGCTGCGGCCAGGACCGTCTCCCGCTCCGTGCCGAAGGGGAAATAGCTCATAAACATCTCGGGGAAGACCAGCACGTCGGGCTGAAAGGCCTCCCAGGCCCGGCGGGCCAGCGCCCTCGCCTTCTCTGAATTCACGGCGGGATCGCCCGCGGAGGCGGTCTGCGCCAGCACAAATTTCCCTTTCATATGCGCTCCTTTCCGGCAGGCGCGGTTCCTGCCCGTGGACAACTTTGAGAATACTATAGCACAAAGCCCTCTGTTTGTCAAAAAGACGAACCCGAAAACGAGAAAAAAGGGAAATAAAAATTGACTTTTCCGGAATTTTCTGCTATAGTGAAAATATAGATTGGAAACGTTTCCAATATACAAGGTAACGGTTCGGCGGCTGTGCAGGGCCGATGTGGGCATCGGCCCCTACGGCGGCGGAACAGATACTTTACAAAATCCGAGGCAGGCCCATGACGATCAAGGATATAGCGCTGTGCTGCGGCGTGTCTGTCAGCACGGTTTCGCGGGTGCTCAACAACCATCCGAATGTCAGCGAAAAAGCAAGGGAAAAGGTGCTGCGCGCCATTCAGGAGCACCATTTTGTGCCGAACAGCAGCGCCAGGGATCTGGTGAAGCTGGAATCCGACTCGGTGGGGCTGGTGCTTCGGGGCATTGCCAACAGCTTCTTCGCGGAGCTCCTTCCGCCCATGGAGCAGCTCCTCCTTGACGCGGGCTACACGCCAATCCTCCATCAGATTCACTCCGGCACCGACGAGCTGGAGGCGGCGGCCAGGCTGGCCCGGGCGAAGCGGCTGAAGGGGCTGATCCTCCTGGGCGGGAGCAACGACTACAGCCGGGAGCAGACCGCCGCCCTGAAGGTGCCCTTTGTGCTCTGCACCTACACGAACAGCTTCGGCAATCTCGCGCCGAATCAGTATTCCTCCGTGACCATCGACGACCGGAAGACCGGCTATGACGCGGCGCGGCTGCTGCTCGAGCATGGGCACCGACGGATCGCCATTCTGCTGGACTCCGTCCGGGACCGCTCTGTCAGCGAGCTGCGCTGGATGGGCTTCCGCCAGGCTCTGGAGGAAGCGGGGGTTCCCTTCGACCCGGCCCTGCTGGCGGAGAGCGTCTCCTTCGATATGGACGGCGCCTACCGCAGGACGAAGGAGCTGCTGGCGGCGGGAACGGCCTTCACGGCCCTCTTCGCCGTCTCGGATACCATGGCCATCGCCGCAATCCGGGCCCTGCACGAGGCGGGACGAAGCGTTCCGGCGGACTGCTCCGTCGTCGGCGTGGACGGCATCGCCCTGACCCGGTACACCATTCCCTCCCTGACCACCTTTGTCCAGCCCCAGAAGGAGCTGGTCTGCACCGCCGTCCGGACTCTTGTGGATCTCATCGAGGGACGGGGCGGCAACCGCCAGATCGTCCTGGACGCGGCGCCCCGGCGGGGGCAGAGCGTCCGACAGCTCTGATTCCGGCCCTCCAATCGGTTATTTGCGTCGAAGAGACGTAACTAATAAAAAATGAAAAAAGAAAAAGGAGAATGCAACATGAAGAAAACATTCGCAATCCTGCTGGCCGTCGTCCTGGTTCTTGGCCTCTTCGCCGGCTGCGCCCAGACCGACAAGCCCGCCGACGGCGAAAAGGGCTCCGTCTACTGGCTGAACTTCAAGCCCGAGCTGGACGAGACCATTCAGGCCCTCGGCAAGACCTACACCGAGAAGACCGGCGTGAACGTCAAGATCGTCACCGCCGCCTCCGGCACCTACAGCCAGACCCTGACCTCCGAGATGGACAAGTCCGGCGCCCCCACCCTCTTCGTCATCGGCAACCAGGCCGGCGTCAAGCAGTGGAAGGACTACGCCAAGGATCTCAAGGGCACCGCCATTGAGCAGGAGCTGAGCACCGACGCCTACAACCTCTATGACGAGAGCGGCAAGCTCTGCTCCATCGGCTACTGCTACGAGTGCTACGGCATCATCGTGAACCCCACCCTCATCGAGCAGGCCGGCCACAGCATGGACGAGATCAAGAACTTTGAGGGCCTGAAGGCCGTCGCCGAGGACATCCACGCCCGCGCCGCGGAGCTGGGCTTCGACGCCTTCTCCTCCTCCGACATGGACGGCTCCTCCTCCTGGCGCTTCACCGGCCACATGGCCAACCTGGAGTACTTCTATGAAGAGCGCGACGCCGGCGGCTGGACCGAGTGCCCCGCCTCCCTGAGCGGCAAGTACATGGAGAACTTCAAGAACCTCTACGACCTGTGCATCAACAACTCCCTGACCGCTCCCACCGACCTCGCCACCGGCGGCCATGACGCCGAGAACGAGTTCAAGACCGGCAAGGCCGCGTTCTTTGTCAACGGCTCCTGGGAGTACGCCGCTGTCTCCGAGGCGGTTCCCAACGCCACCATGATCCCCTACTACTGCGGTGTAGAGGGCGAAGAGAAGGCCGGCCTGAACTGCGGCACCGAGAACTGCTGGGCCGTCAACGCCAAGGCCTCCGAGGCCGATCAGCAGGCCACCATCGACTTCATGGTCTGGCTGGTCACCGATCCCGACGCCTCCGCCAAGATGGTGGAGCAGCTGGGCATCATGCCCTACAAGAAGGCTGCTGCCTCCTCCAACGGCTTCCTGAACGACGCCGCCAAGTACACCGACAACGGCTGCTACGTCATGGACTGGGCCACCAACTACCAGCCCAACGTGGACGACTACCGCGCCACCCTGGTGGCCGCGCTGAACCAGTACAACGCCGATCAGTCCGACGCCAACTGGGAAGCCGTCAAGACCGCCTTTGTGGACGGCTGGGCCGTGCAGTACGCCGCCGCCAACAAGTAATTCATACTCCAACTCCAAGCGCGGGGCGGGCGACATCGTCCGCCCCGCTTTAATTCACAGAAAAGGAGCGAACCGCCTTGCATTCGAATCCGCTCAAAAAATACTGGAAGAACCCGACCCGGCGCTGGGCGCTGCTCTTCCTCGGGCCTGTCGTGGCGGCCTTCGCCATCGGCTTCGTCTGGCCCTTCATCCAGGGCATCTGGCTGTCCCTCTGCAAGTTCCGCCTGATCTCCGACGCGAAGTTCATCGGCTTCGGCAACTTCGCCGCGGCCCTGGAGGACCCCAGCTTCCGCCACGCCTTCTGGTACACGGCCCTCTTCGCCGTGGTGAGCCTGGTGCTCATCAACGTGCTGGCCTTCGCCGTGGCCTACGTCCTGACCCAGGGCATCAAGGGGAGCAACCTCTTCCGCACGGTCTTCTTCATGCCGAACCTGATCGGCGGCATCGTCCTGGGCTATATCTGGTCCATGATCTTTGACGGCATCCTCTCCCGCTACGGGACCTCCATTCTGATGGAGACCCGCTACGGCTTCTGGGGCCTCATCATTCTGATGCTCTGGCAGCAGATCGGCTATATGATGATTATCTACATCGCCGGACTCCAGGCGGTGCCCGAGGATATGCTGGAGGCGGCCCGCATCGACGGGGCCAACCGCAGGCAGATTCTCTTCCGGGTCACCATCCCCAACGTCATGCCCTCCATCACCATCTGCACCTTCCTGAGCCTGACCAACGGCTTCAAGCTCTTCGACCAGAATATGGCCCTGACCGCCGGCCAGCCCTTCCTCATCCAGTCCGACGGCTCCGCGATCAAGACCACGGAGATGCTGGCGCTGAACATCTACAACACCTTCTACAGCTCCAGCAATACCTCTCCCGGCGTCGCCCAGGCCAAGGCCGTGCTCTTCTTTGTCCTTGTGGCCGGACTGGGCCTGCTCCAGCTCAGCTATACCAGAAAACGGGAGGTGCAGCAGTAATGAAAAAGAATACGCTTTCCGCCGATCGCACCCGCAAGACGATCCTGACCGTGGTGCTGACCGTGATCTGCATCATCTACGTCCTGCCGGTGCTGACGGTGGTGCTCAACTCCTTCAAGCTGAACACCTTTGTCAAGTCCGAGACCTTCGCCCTGCCCAACGGGAAGAGCTGGAACGGCCTGCAGAACTTTGTCAAGGGCATGACCTTCGGCAACTATCCCTTCTGGAAGAGCGTGCTCTACAGCGTGGTCATCACCGTCGCCTCGACCTTCCTGATCCTGCTCTTCACCTCCATGGCCGCCTGGTATATTGCCCGGGTCAACTCCGTGTTCTGCAAGATCATCTACTTCCTCTGCGTCTTCTCCATGGTGGTGCCCTTCCAGATGGTCATGTACACCCTGTCGAAGACCGCGGACGGGCTCCATCTCAACACGCCCTGGACCATTCCGGTGGTCTATTTGGGCTTTGGCGCGGGGCTTGCGATTTTCATGTTCGTGGGCTTCGTCAAATCGATCCCCCTTGAGATCGAGGAATCCGCCGCCATCGACGGCTGCGGCCCGGTCCGGACCTTCTTCCGGATCGTTCTGCCCATGCTGAAGCCGACCCTGATCTCCGTGGGCATCCTGGAGATCATGTGGGTCTGGAACGACTACCTGCTTCCCTACCTGGTTCTGGACATCAACGAGTACCGGACCATCCCCATCCACATCCAGTATCTGAAGGGCAGCTACGGCACCGTGGATCTGGGCGCCACCATGGCCCTGATCCTGCTGTCCATCATCCCGGTAATCGTCTTCTACCTCTCCTGCCAGAAGCACATCATCAAGGGCGTCGCCGCCGGCGCGGTCAAGGGATGATGAGGCCGACCAAAGGGAAAAGCAGATCTGTGGAGGCGCTGTTCCTCGAAGCGGTTTCCGCCGGAATCCACGGACAGCGGGTCCTGTGGACGACCCTGCCGACGGAGCAGTGGCTGGCCCTGTTCCGGCTGGCGGAGTCCCAAAAGCTGCTTCCGATTCTGATGGACGCCGTGTGCGAATGCGAGGACCGGAGCAGGGAGGCGCTGTTTTCGCCCTTTCAAAAGGCGGCGATGTATCAGGTGGCCGCGCAGACCCGGAAGGATATGGCCTTCTTCTCCGTTTACGAGGGGCTGGAGCGGGCCGGAATCCCGGCGCTGGTGGTCAAGGGCAGCGTCTGCCGCTCCGTCTATCCCAACGGGGTCCTGCGCATCAGCTCCGACGAGGACCTGCTGGTGGAGGAGGAGCGCTTCGCGGAGGCCTGCCGGGTGCTCTCCGAGGCCGGGCTGTGTCTGCGGCCCGGGGAGGACCCGGAGGGGGAGGCGGAGCTCGAGTGGAGGAGCCCCGACGGACTGGTCTTCCTCGAGCTGCACAAGCAGCTCTTTTCCCAGGACGCCGGGCCCTTCGGCTCCATGCAGCGCGTGTTTCCCGAGGTGTTTTCCGCGGCGAGGGCCTATCCGCTGGAGGGCGGCCTTTCGGTGCTGTCCCTCTCGCCCCAGGACCATCTGCTCTATCTCCTGCTCCACGCCATGAAGCACTTCATCCAGAGCGGCGTCGGTCTGCGCCAGATCTGCGACGCGGGGCTCTGGGCGGAGCGATGGAAGGCGGAGATCGACTGGGAGCTGCTCTGGAGGCAGGCGGAGCAGGTGCGCGGGGCGCAGTTCTGCGCTGCCCTGCTCCGGATCGCGGAGGAGGACCTGGAGATCGACCTGGAGCTGCCGCCCCGCTGGAGGCGGGGCGCCCAGGACCCGGAGCCCCTGCTGCGGGACAGCCTGGACGGCGGCATCTACGGCTCCTCGACCATGGCCCGCCGGCATACGGCCCGGATCACCCGGGAGGCCGTGGCAGGGCAGGGCCTGGAAAAACGCTCCGGTCTGCTCGCCGCGGTCTTTCCCCCGGCGAAATCCCTGGAGAGGGACTACCCGGAGCTGAAGGAGCATCCGGCCCGGCTGCCCCTGGTCTGGCAAAAGCGCCTGGCGCGCTATCTCAAACAGGCCGCTGCCTCTCCGACGGATCGGCCGACAGAGACCGTCAGGCTGGGAAAGCAGCGCGTGGAGCTCCTGCGAAGCTATGGAATTCTGAATGAATAAAGCAAAGCCCCCTGTTCCGTTGGAGCAGGGGGCTTTGCTTTTGCTCAACCCATCTCGGCCAGGCGGCGGCAGTAGGCGGCGGTCAGGCGGCAGGCGTAGTCCGGGACGCCGTCGGTGCGGCCGGTCTCGGCCCTGGAGAGGGCGGCGCAGGCCAGGCAGTAGGACTTGAGCTCGCAGCCTTCGCAGGCCGCGGCCACCGGAATTCTGGCGCTGGCCTCCGTCAGGGCCCGCCAGGCGGGAAGGAAGCCCTCCCGGAAGGGATGAACCACGGGCTCCGGCATCATGCCGCAGGGGTACATCTCCCCGTTCCAGGCCACCCAGAACTGGCAGTTGCCCGCGGCGCAGCGCAGGCCCTCCCGGCTTCCGCCGAGACAGTCCTCGCCGGGAACGCAGGGCTCCGGGACCCGGGCCTTCACCGCCGCGATTCGGGCCGCCAGGGTCTCCGGCGCGTCGGTCCAGCGCCGACTCTCGGCGGAGAGGGCCCCCGCCTCCTCGGGGCGCAGGCGCTCGACGCCGGGCCCGTCCCGCCGCAGGGGCGGGAAGAGATAGGTCACGACCCGGAGGGACAGGGCGCGCGCCTTGGCAAAGGCGGCGATCCCCGGGAGCTCCTCCCGGTTGCAGGCCGTCAGGGTGGTGTTCAGCCGCAGGGCCGTGCCGTTGGCCCGGAGCAGCTCGACGGCCTCCACCGCCCGGTGAAAGGCCTCGCCCTCGCCGCAGAGCTGACGGTAGGCCGCCTCGCTCGCCCCGTAGAGGGTCAGGTTGACCGCCGCGGGGGGCAGCTCCCGGAAGAGGGCGGCGATCTCGCCGTTCAGCAGGGTGCCGTTGGTGTTGAGGGAGAGGGAGAAGCCCATGCCGCTCAGGGCCCGGTAGAGATCGGGGAAGTCCGGGCGGAGCAGGGGCTCGCCGCCGGTCAGGAGCAGGAAGACCGTGCCGGCCTCCCGCAGCTCCTCCGCGAGGGCCAGCCATTCCGCCGTCGTGCGCTCCCGGCCCCGGGGGGCCATTTCCTCCGGAGTCATGCGGATGTAGCACATGCGGCAGCGCAGGTTGCAGCGGGGGGTCAGCTCGAGGATACCGCTGACGGGGTCCTTGGTCAGAGCCGCCCGTTGCAGGAGCATCCGGCGGATGGGGTAGTTTTGTTGAGGCATGGGGGTGGGCTCCTTTCGGTGGGGGCGTGGGTGGCGCACGATGTGCGCCGCTACGGGTGGCGCTACGGGTGGCGCACGATGTGCGCCGCTACGGGTGGCGCTACGGGTGGCGCACGATGTG
>CAMVKI010000078.1 GCA_947168005.1 uncultured Clostridia bacterium | reverse complement strand
CGACCTCCGGGTTATGAGCCCGACGAGCTACCGAACTGCTCTATCCCGCGATATTTTGCTTTCGTTTGCTGATATAATATAGCACAGCACACAGCGTTTGTCAAGGATTATTTTCATTTTATCCGTTTAATTTTTTCTTTGCGGAAAAGCCGTTTTTTTGTTGAAATCTGTATCCGTTTGTGATAAACTACCAATAGGAATCCATAAATACACCATCAATTCCAACATATTATTCATTCAGGAGGTTTGACCATGGGCAAGTTTGTTATCAAGACCACGAAGACCGGCGTTAAATTCGATCTGAAGGCCACCAACGGCGAAGTCATCGCCACCAGCGAGGTCTACACCACCGAGGCCGCCTGCCGCAAGGGCATCGAGAGCGTCCGCAGAAATGCGCTGTCCGCTGTCGAAGATCAGACCGTGGAGCCCATCGAGGTGCAGAAGCACCCCAAGTATGAGGTCTACACGGACAAGGCAGGGGAGTTCCGTTTCCGCCTGAAGGCCCGGAACGGCGAGATCATTGCCGTCAGTGAGGGCTACGTCAAGAAGCCCAGCTGCCTCAACGGCATTGAAAGCGTCAAGCGCAATGCTCCCGAGGCAGAGATCGTCAAGATCGAAGAATAATCCCTGTTTGCAAAACGCTCCCGATCGGCCGGATCGGGAGCGTTTTCGCTATGTTCCGGAATCAGCGCCTGGCGGTCATGGCCTGGAGGGTCTCGGCGTCGAGGGTGTAGAGGGTCTTGGTCATGCTGAGGGCTTCCTCGATGTCGATGTCCAGCATGTCGCCGCTGCGGACGCAGACCACGCGGTTGGCCTTGCCTTCCGTCAGGGCCTTGACGGCGTAGTAGCCCATCCGGGTGGCGGTCACGCGGTCCCGGGCGGTGGGGGAGCCGCCGCGCTGGATATGGCCGAGGATGGTCACTCTGGGATCGAGGCCCAGACCGTCGCGGATCTTCTCCGCGACCTCGTAGGCGCCGTTGGCGGCACCCTCGGCCACGACGATCATGAAGTGGGTGAAGCCGGAGAGTCTGGCGTGGCGGATCTTCTCGATCACGTCCTGCTCGAAGTCGATCTCCACCTCGGGCACGAGAACGGCGGTGGCGCCAACGGCCATGCCGACGTACATGGCGAGGTAGCCCGCGTGACGGCCCATGACCTCCACGACGGAGCAGCGCTCATGGGAGGCCATGGTGTCGCGGAGCTTGTCGATGCACTCCACGGCGGTGTTCGCCGCGGTGTCGAAGCCGATGGTGTAGCCGGTGGAGGAGATGTCGTTGTCGATGGTGCCGGGGATGCCGATGACGGGAATGCCGTACTTGGACAGCGCCAGAGCGCCGCGGAAGGTGCCGTCGCCGCCGATGGCGACGATGCCTTCGATGCCGAAGAGCTTGCAGGCGGCAACCGCCTTCTTCTGGCCCTCTTCGGTCATGAACTCCTTGCTGCGGGCGGAATAGAGAATGGTGCCGCCGCGGTTGATGATGTGGGCGATATCGTGGGCGTCGAGGCGCTTGATTTCGTTATTAATCAGGCCGTTCCAGCCGCGATAGATGCCGAGACATTCAATGCCGAAATTGACGCAGGCACGGTAGACCGCGCGGACAGCCGCGTTCATGCCGGGCGCGTCGCCGCCGGAGGTCAGGACGCCGATTCGTTTGATTTTGGTAGCCATAAATAATCACCTCGCTTGTATTTTATACTATCTTTCGGCAAAAGTAAAGGAGTAATTGCGCTTTTCCGCGAAATATCATTGATTTCATTTTTCGGATATGGTAAAATACGCTTGTTGGATTTATCCGCCTTCCGAAGAGAGGAAAATCGCAATGGCAAGAAAACTGTTTTGTGAAATCAATCCGTTCTTCTATCAGATCTCCATGAAAAAGGAGCATCTCAAACGGCATCTGAAGGACCTGTGCTCCAGGGATCGCTTTGCCCGAGAACATCAGGCGGAGCCCCTCCCGAACACCGTGAAGGGCCACAGCTCCATCCTGGTCCGCAGGCTCCACGGGGTGGACCTCCGGCTCCAGGAGAACAAGGTCACCAATATACGTCTGGCCTGCGAGAAGATCAACGGCCTGCTTATCCGGCCCGGAGAGACCTTCTCCCTGTGGAAGACCGTTGGCAGCACCACGGCGCGGAAGGGCTACAAGGAGGGCCTGGTTATCAGCAGCGGCAAGGTCGGCTCCGGCATCGGCGGCGGCCTCTGCCAGATGGGCAATATGATCCACTGGCTGGTCCTGAACAGCCCCCTCACGGTCACGGAGCTGCATCACCACTCCGACGCGCTCTTCCCGGACGAGCGCAGACGGGTGCCCTTCGGGACCGGAACCTCGGTCTGCTACAACCACATCGACTACCGCTTCCGCAACGACAGCGATCAGACCGTCCAGCTCCTGACCTGGATCGACGGCGACTCCCTCTGCGGGGAGCTGCGGAGCGAAAAGCCCTTCCCCAATCGCTACCGGCTGGTGGAGGAGGATCACCATTTCAGCAGGGAAGGGGACGTCTGGTATCGCAACTCCAAGGTCTACCGCATCGTCATCGACCGGGAGACCGGCGAGGAGATCGCCAAGGAGCTGATTCTGGACAACCATTCCAAGGTCATGTACGACCCGGCCCTGATTCCAAAGGAGCAGATACGCGATGCGGATTCTCAGTAAGCTCCGCGGCTGGGCCGAGACCGTCCCGGACAGACCGGCCTATCTCGGCGCCGGCCGCTGCCTGCGCTACGGGGCGCTCTGGGAGAAGGCTGCGCGGCTGGACGCGGCTTTGGAACGGCTGGAAGCGCCCTCGGTGCTGCTCTGGGGAGAAAAGGAGCCGGAGATGCTTGTCGGCATGATCGGCTGTCTGCTGGCGGGGAAGGCCTACGTTCCCATCTCCGCCCAGACTCCGCCGGAACGGCTCGGACAACTGCTGCGGGCCCTGGGCCCTTCCGCCGCGCTCTCCGCCGGCGCAGCCTGCCCGATCCCCGGCAGCCTGTCTATAGCGGAAATGCTTTCGGTGTCGCCCCCGGACAGTCTTCCTGCGGAGCCGGAGAGCGGAACGGCCTATATCATCTTCACCTCCGGCAGCACCGGCGTTCCAAAGGGCGTGCCGATCTCCCGGCGCAATCTGGATCATTTCGCGGACTGGATCTGCGCGAACCGGGCCATGTTGCTGCCCGCCCCGGCCCGGGTGCTCAACCAGGCCAGCTTCAGCTTCGATCTCAGCACGGCGGACCTGTATTATTCCCTCTGCGGGGGGCATACGCTCTGCGCCATGGACCCGCGTCTGCCCGAGGACCCGGAGGCCCTGCTGGCCTTCCTGGGTGCTCAGGGGATTCAGCTCATGGTCTGCACCCCGACCTTTTTGAAGCTCTGCCTGACGGACCGGAGCTTTTCCCGGGAAAGACTGCCCGCCCTGAAGGTTGTGTATTCCTGCGGCGAGGTGCTGGAAAACGCCGCAGCGGAAAAGCTGCTGCTCCGCTTTCCCGGTCTGCGGCTCATCAACGCCTACGGTCCCACGGAGGCCACCTCCGCGGTCTGCGCCGTGGAGATCACGCCGGAGCTGGCCGCCTCGCCGGAGCCTCTTCCGGTGGGCGTCCCAAAGGACGCGGCCTGTGAGATCCGCATCGATCAGGGCGAGATCGTCCTGAAGGGGGAAAGCGTCTTTTCCGGATACCTGGACGGCAGTGCCGGAGGATACTTTACAGAAACGGGGACCCCGTGCTTCCGTACGGGAGACCTCGGCACGATCAAAAACGGTCTGCTGTACTGCCACGGCAGGGGAGACCGGCAGATCAAGTGGAAGGGCTACCGGATCGAGCTGGACGAGATCGAGCACGCACTCCAATCCCTGGACGGAATCGCGAACTGCGCCGTCATTGCCAAACAAAACGGCGCGGGGATTGTGCGTTTTGTGAAGGCCTTCGTCGTCCCGGAGACGGAGCTCAGCGCCGACGCGCTGCGCGAGCGCTTGAAAGAACGGCTCCCGGCGTACATGATCCCGAAGAGCATTCAGTTTATTCGGGAGCTGCCGGTCACGAAAAACGGAAAAATTGACAGAAGAAAGCTGGAAAACCTGTGATAGACGTCAAAAAACTGCTGTACGAGCTCTGTGAGGACGAGCGCGTCTTCGACCCGGAGATTGATCTGATCGAGAGCGGTCTGATGGATTCCTTTGCCATGATCGAGCTTTTTACCGCTCTGGAGGACGAGGGGATTGAACTGCAGCCGACCCGGATCGACCGGAATCTGCTGCGGAGCGTCAAGGGAATTGAGACGCTGATCGCGTCCGCCCGGACGAACGAATGAAATTGTTTTCACGGAAAAGGCGGCGGGATCGGCAAATCCTATGTGAATATTCCACAAGCGCGGCGGAGGCAGAGCCTCGATTTTTGGAACTGTCTCCGAATTTTCGGTCAAAGTGTTGCTTTTTTGAAAAAAAAGTGTAAAATATCGGCGTAATCGTTTTCAGGAACGATTGCGTTCTTACCGCTTTCGGCTGGTGCTGGGGGCGGTTTTTATATTCTGTTTTCCGATGATTTAGGCGGGAAAGGGCCTCCGAAGCAGGGAAGGCCGCAGTCCCGTCTGTTTTTGTCGGAAAGCGTTTCCGGACTGCCGCATAGAACGAACGCAACAAAATAAAAATTTTGTTGCGTTCAGACCTTGAAAAACAGGGTTTTTCGTGTTATAATGTTTTCAGTCTCTTCTGAGGCCTTGGAGGTGTTTATGGAACGCTATACGGACTGCCCGCTGGTGCTGCGGGAGTTTCTTTCCTATCACGAGACCATCAAGGGCCAATCGCCCCGGACGGTTTCGGAGTATTATCTGGATCTGCGGATGTTCCTCCGCTTTATGAAGCTCGTCAAAAACGAAATGCCCTACGATACGCCCCTGGACTCCATTCCGATCAAGGACGTCGATATCGCGTTCATCCGCTCGATCTCCATGACGGACATCTATGACTTTCTTTCCTATCTGGCAAACGATCGCGTGGTCCACGAGGATTCTTATTCCGAGACCACCGGAATCTCCTCCGCCAGCCGGGCCAGAAAGCTCTCGGCTATCAAGTCCTTTTACAAGTATCTCACCGTCCGGACGAAACAGCTGGAGGAAAATCCCGTGCAGGACCTGGAATATCCCAAGCTGCGGAAATCCCTGCCGCGCTATCTGACCCTGGAGCAATCCGCGGCCCTGCTGCGCTCCATCGACGGGCCCAACAAGACCCGGGATTTCGCGATCCTGATGATCTTCCTGAACTGCGGCATCCGCCGCTCGGAGCTGGTCAATCTCAATCTCAGCGACGTCTACGAGGACCGGATCCGAGTCGTCGGCAAGGGCAACAAGGAGCGGATCGTCTACATCGGCACCAGCTGCCGTCAGGCAATCGACGCCTATTTAATTGAGCGCAATCAAATTGTTTTATCCGACAACCGGGCGCTCTTCGGCTCCCGGGACAAAAACCGGATCTCCGTCTCGGCGGTCCATCGGCTGGTGAAAAAGCACGTCCTGGAGGCCGGCCTGGACGCCTCCAAGCTCTCGGCCCACAAGCTCCGCCACACGGCGGCCACCCTGATGCTCCAGAACGGCGTGGACGTCAAAACCGTCCAGGAGGTCCTGGGCCACGAAAACCTGAACACCACGCAAATCTATACCCACATTGAAAACACCGAGCTGAAGATCGCATCGGAGGCAAATCCGATTTCAAAAATCGAGCTGTAGCTTCTCCCCTCTTTGCTTCTTCCGACAGAAGATATCTGTAGGCCGTCCGAGCTCATATCCGGGCGCGGCTGGCGGAGGGCGAGGACTGTAACAACATCTATTCCGGGAAGTGTTCCGGGTCATGCCGCATTTCGACAGTGCTTTCTGTCCGCTTGGTTTCCCGGAACCCGCACCGTTCCAGCAGCTCCAGGTGGGCGTGGTCCTCCGCTGAGATTTCTATGGTCAGAGCGGCCTTCGTCTGACTCAGAACATAGCGAAGCAGCGCCTCGTCATAGCCGAGGCCCCAGACGGTGGGGGCCATACAGAAGACAGAGATGCGGTTTTGAAGGACGCCGAGTACGCCCATGGGCGCTCCGTCGTGGTCGATCCGGTAGACCCTCCCCTGCTCCGAGGCCAAACGAAGCGCTTCGGAGGCCTTGTTCTTCGCTTCCAGGAGCTTGTCCCAGTTGTTCAGACCTCGGATTCCCGCGTTGTTGAGCTGCTGTCCGACAGCCCGCCTGCAGAGGGCGTCCAGCGAGCCCAGGTCTCCTTCGTTCTGACGTACAGCGATCTGCTTCCCCATAGCGGAAAGGAGCTCCGAATCTGCGTTTTCCCAGGGCTTGTCAATACCAAAAAACACGAAATACTGTGGCGTAAACTGAAATTGTTCCGGATTGATGGCTGCGTTTCCGATCAGCTCGTATCCCCGTTTTTTGAACCAATACATGCTGCTTTCACATTGAAATGTCCCACAGAATCGGGATTCATATCCGTCCCCAAACAGGACAGGCCGCAGACTGCTTCCGTCGATTCCAAGGGGCGGTTTCTCATAGACACCATCAAAGAGCCGAAATTCCGCCCACCAATCCTTAATCTCCGGGGCAAGGGCGGAGCTCCAGCTTGCATAACACTCGATCAACTGAATCAGAACGTATTTTCCATCCAGGGCATGGAACTCCGAATCCGAGAAGTCAAATTCCGGAGCAACCCGCTTGTTTTTCTTTATATATGGTTTTCCTGCGGTCCGGAGCCGCAGCGCGATGAGGTCGCCGGGGTGAAAAATCGGATTCATGTGGACCTTGGGCTTGATCTTCTTTTTCGGCGGCTGGGGAGACAGCAGCTTTTCCCGGAACTGTGACAGAGCCTTTTCCCGTTGGCGCAGCTCGGACTTCCCTGCCTCCTCCCAGAGCTCCATAGCGAAGCGGCTGTCGATCATGTGGACAGCTTTTTCCCGGACATGATCCGGAAGAATACCCTTCTTCCACATGAAATCAGCCAGAGAATAGTAATAGTTTACCCATTCCTCCGGGTCCGATTCGTCGCAGATATTGGTCCGAACATAGGCGTCCAGTTTTTCCAGGGCCTGGTCCAAGGGATATTTGAAAAATGCGACGGTGTATTCCTGCATCAGGTCCTGCGCCGTGTCGTTGCCTGTGATGCTCGCGCTCCAGGTCCCCATATCCTCCGCTCCCCTCTCGATTGATTATAAAAACAGTATAACATAACCGCCCGAAATCCGCAAGGGGATTCCGGGCGGTTGTGCAACATAAACACTGATGCCGTGGCGAACACTGTGCGCCGCAGCTTCTTAGTTCTTACTTCTTACTTATTCCTTATTCCTTTTCTGCAAGTCGCTGACTCGGGCGGGCGGCCAACGGCTGCCCCTGCCTGGTAATCAGTCCATGATCTGGCCCCAGAAGAGCAGCTCGGGGGCGGCGTCCTCCCGGTAGATGACGAACTGGAAGGGACGGTCGGCGGTGAACTCCACGGGCTCCTCCGGGTTGGGTCTGGCGGTGGCCCGAACCATCACGACGGCGGTAGCCGCGGCGGCCTCCAGGCCGTTCTCATCCACCTTGACCTTGGCCTTCTGGATGATGTCGTCCACGTAGAGCTCCTGGGTGAACATGGGATCGAATTCGGCCCCGCCGTCAAGGAACATCCGCGTGCAGCCGATGGCCTTCAGGCAGTTCACCAGCTCCTTTTGGTCAAAGCTGGACTCCACCTCGAACTTGGGCAGGACCACGTGGACCTTGCGGTAGTCGGTCTGGCCCAGCTTTTCGCCGAGCTTCGCGCCGTCGCCCAGGATCAGGGCCATTTTGATGCCGCCCTGCAGCGGGATCGACACGAGCTGGCAGCTTTCGTCCTCGTAGTAGTCATATTTTTCGGTCTTCTGGATGAATTCCTTTTCAACCGTCTGCCCGTCGGCGTCGGTGAACTCCGTCAGCTCGCTCGGGACAAAAGCCTCGGTCCACTTGGCCTTCAGATAGAGGGCGTTGACCAGGACGGAGGCGGCCTGGGAGGCGTCCTGAATCAAATTCGGAATCATGCCGTTGGTCTGGTCGCTGACCCAGTCGTTGATGGCCTTGGTGAGCTCGGCGGCGGGCCAGGAATCCGCCCGGGCGCCCATGGTCTTGGAGACCAGCTCCTTGTAGCTGTCCCGGAATTCGCCGTCACAGTCGGCGTTCTGGAAGATGGCGTTGACGATGCGGTAGGCGCTGTCCTTTTTGTCGCTGCCGAAAATGCGCCCGTCGAAGTCCGCGGTGCCCGCCAGGACGGAGGCGTACCAGGCGCTCATCTCCTCCACGGTCTCAAAGCCCAGGGCGTCCAGGATCTGACGCTGGGTCTCCCCTTCCGCGCCCAGGGCTGTCAGGGCCAGGGCCGCCTTGAAGGACAGGGGCGAGACGGTGAAGCTCTCTTTTTCGAGACCGTTTGCCTTGAGATAGGCAATCAGCCGGCTGTCGAGCGAATCGAAGCCCAGGGCCTCGCCCGCGGGAAGCTCGGGCGCCGCGGGAAGGGGCTCCGTGGGGGCAGGCTCCTCCGTGGTGGTCTTATCCGTGGGAACGGGCTCGTCGGTAGGAGCCGGAAGGGGCTTGTCCGTGGGTTTCTCAGGATTGGGGGTATCCCCCGGCTGGTTCAGGCCCTGGCAGGCGCTCAGGCCCAGGCAGGCGGCGAGAAGGATCAGGAAAAATCTGCGTTTCATGCTTACCACTCCTTTTCCGATTTGGATTTTTCGTTTCTACAGACGTATGATACCGAAAAAAGTTCCTGCGGTCAAGAAAATTTACAAAAATGCCATATTTTTTGGCCTGGGGAATTGACACGGTGTGATATAATATTGCATGGAAATTCTATGAAAAGAAGGTATCTCTTTATGACGATCATTGACATTTATTCCGGTTTTCTCGGCGCGGGCAAGACCACGCTCATCAAGAAGATGATCTCCGAGGCCTATCAGGGCCAGAAGCTGGTGCTGATCGAAAACGAATTCGGTGAGATCGGCATCGACGGCGGCTTCCTGAAGGAGGCCGGCATCCAGATCACCGAGATGAACTCCGGCTGCATCTGCTGCTCCCTGGTGGGCGATTTCGGCACCGCTCTGAAGCAGGTCATCCACGACTATCACCCGGACCGCATCCTCATCGAGCCCTCCGGCGTGGGCAAGCTCTCCGACGTCATGGTGGCTGTGCAGAAGGCCGCCGAGCACGAGGCCGTCCTGGGCGCCACCGTGGCCGTGGCCGACGCCTCCAAGGTGAAGCTCTATATGAAGAACTTCGGCGAGTTCTACAACAACCAGATCGAGACCGCCGGCTGCATCGTTCTGAGCCGGACCCAGAACCTCCCCGAGGCCAAGCTGAAGGCCGCCGTGGAGCTGATCCGCCAGCACAACGACCACGCCACCCTGGTCACCACCCCCTGGGACCAGCTCAGCGGCGAACAGCTCAAGCAGGCCATGGAGGCCAACCCCACCCTGGACGACATGATGCAGGAGCTGATCCGCGCCCACGAGGAGGAAGAGGCCGAGCACGAGGCGGAGCATCATCATCACCACGATGAACATCATGACCATCATGATGAGGAAGAACACCATCATCATCACCATCATGATGACGATGATGAGGAGGAGGACGAGCACGATCACTCCCATTGTGACCACGAGCACGGTTACTGTGAGCATGAGCATCATCATGATAGTGATGAGGAGCACGAGCATCATCATGACGGTCATGATCATTCTCATCATCACCACCATCATCACCACGCCGACGAGGTCTTCACCAGCTGGGGCCGCGAGACCGCGAAGCAGTTCACCGAGCAGGAGATCCGGGACGCCCTGGCGGCGCTGGACAACGCGCTGGAATACGGCATCGTGCTCCGGGCGAAGGGCATCGTCCCCTCTGCTGACGGCCGCTGGATCCACTTTGACCACGTGCCCGGCGAGATCGACGTGCGCTTCGGCCCCGCCGACGTGATCGGCAAGCTCTGCGTCATCGGCTCCAAGCTCGACGAGCAGGCCGTGGCGGAGCTCTTCGGCGTGTAAGGAGAATCCATATGCCCATTCCCGTCTATTCCTTCACCGGCTTTTTGGAGGCCGGCAAAACGAAATTCATCCAGGAGACCCTGGAGGACGAGCGCTTCAACAGCGGCGAGCGGACCCTGGTGCTGATCTGCGAGGAGGGCGAGGAGGAATTCGACCTCTCCACCTATCCCCACAAGGCCGTGTACCTGGAGGTCATCGACCAGGAGAGCGTCAGCACTGAGGAACTGAAGGCGCTGGAGCAGAAGTACCACGCCAAGCGGGTGATTCTGGAGCTCAACGGCATGCAGATGATCGAGCCTTTCTACCGCAAGATGCCCGAGGACTGGGAGCTGGCCCAGGAGGTCATGTTCGCCGACGCGAACACGATTTTGAGCTTCAACACAAACCTGCGCTCCCTGGTGGTGGACAAGCTCTCCGGCGCGGAGATGGTGGTCTTCAACCGCATGGACC
>CAMVKI010000077.1 GCA_947168005.1 uncultured Clostridia bacterium | reverse complement strand
GCTGTCCCGTGGGCGGCAGCCCCGTGGCCGAGAAGATCGCCGCCGTCATGGGCGTCGAGGCCGAGGCCGTCGTCCGCAAGATCGCCTTCGTCCGCTGCAAGGGCTCCTGCGAATACACCCAGAACCAGGGCAACTACGTCGGCGTGCAGGACTGCGCCTCCGCGGTCCGGGCCGGTCTGGCCGTCACGAGCTGCGACTACGGCTGCCTGGGGCTCGGCACCTGCATGCGGGCCTGCCCCAACGACGCCATCTACCTCAAGGACGGGGTGGCCGTCGTGAACCGCAGACGCTGCGTGGGCTGCGGGCTCTGCGCCAAGGCCTGTCCCAAGGGCCTGATCGAGCTGATCCCCGAGACAAACCTGGTGGCGGTCCAGTGCTCCAACAAGGACCGGGGCCCCCAGGTCAAGGCGGTCTGCTCCGCCGGCTGCATCGGCTGCATGCTCTGCACCCGCCAGTGCGAGACCGGGGCCATCACCGTCACCAACAACCTGGCCCACATCGACTATGAAGCCTGTACCCAGTGCGGCAAGTGCGTGGAGAAGTGCCCCGCCAAGGTTATTACGCCGCCAGCAAGCAACTGAGAAAAGGAGAACACAATGGACAAGAAAACCATCATCTGGAAAGTGATCTGCGGGCTCGTGATCATCGCCGTCGCGGTGCTCCTGCTCAGCGGCGTGCTGAACAAGAGCGACGTCCGCTATCACGCCGAGGCCCTGACCCGGGATCAGCTGACCGAGCTCAAGGCCGAAGCCCCCGCGGAGACGGCCTACGACGGCACCGTCAAGGCCGACGCCTGGAAGGCGGTCTTCCCCTACATCGCCGACTCCATGGACGCCAACAAGAACAACGACGAGATCGTGGACTACCTGGCCAAGGACCCCTATCTGGTGAACCTCTACGAGGGCTACGGCTTCGCCAAGGAGTACGGCTCCGCCCGGGGCCACAGCTACACCCTGGAGGACGTCCACCACACGGCCCGGCCCCACGCCGCCGCCAACTGCCTGACCTGCAAGACCCCCAACTTCGCCAAGCTGGTCCAGGACGAGGGCGTCAGCGCCTACACCCTGCCCTTCGACGAGGTCTGGGAGAAGATCAATGCCGAGGGCGAGGCCGTCAGCTGCTACACCTGCCACGGCAACAGCGCCGGCGACAAGGGCGAGCTCCGGGTCACCCATACCTACGTCAACAAGGCCCTGGGCGCCAACCTGAGCGCCATTGACCCCGCCACCGTGAGCTGCGGCCAGTGCCACATCGAGTACTACTTCACCCCGACGGACAAGGAGACCATGATGCCCTACGACAGCGTGGAGGCCATGACCCCCGAGGCCATCCTGGCCTACTACGACGAGATGGTCCTGCCCGACGGCAGCGTGGGCTTTGCCGACTGGACCCAGGAGAGCACCGGCGCGAAGCTGCTCAAGGCCCAGCACCCCGAGATGGAGACCTACCTCCAGGGCGTCCACGCCCCCATGGGTCTGAACTGCGCCGACTGCCACATGGAGATCAAGATGAACGAGGACGGCACGGTCTACCACAGCCATGAGCTGGTGAGCCCCCTGGCCAGCGAGGCCCTGCTGGAGAGCTGCGCCAAGTGCCACGGCGACACGAACATGACGCAGCTGGTCCATCGGATCCAGGATCAGGTCACCACCCGGGAGACCGAGATCGGCAACAAGCTCTCCGCCTTCAAGGACGCCCTGGCCGACGCCAACAAGGGCTTCCAGGAGGGAGCCCCCGGCGCGAAGACCGAGGAGGAGCTGAACGCCATCCGCAAGCTCTACCGGGAGGCCCAGTGGTTCTTTGACTTCTGCTACGTGGAGAACTCCGAGGGCGCCCACAACTCCCAGCTTGCCAACCGCTGCCTGGACACCGCCGCCGAAAAGATCGCCGAGGGCATGGCCCTGCTGGGCGTTGAGAATTAAGAATTGACAATTCCTGAAAAACCCGATACAATAACGGCAGAACCTGAAGGCTCTGCCGTTATTGTATCGGCATGAAGTATTTGCTGCCGCAAATATGAAGTATGCTCTGCATATGAAGTGTGCTTCGCACATGAAGTATTGCTTCGCAATATTTGATAAAACCTGACAGCTTTTGCCCATATGGCCGCAGGCCATACTTCATATCCGCGAAGCGGATACTTCATATTCCCGAAGGGGATACTTCATATCGCCGACAGGCGATGCTTCATCGAGAGGACGCTCAAAATGAGAAAGATTTGGAAATTCCTCAGCTCCATGCAGTTTGCCCTGATCCTGCTGGTGATTCTGGCCGCGGCCTGCGCCGGGGGGAGCTTTATTCCCCAGGGCCTCAGCCTGGAGCAGTACGCAGCCCAATACTCCGAGCGGGGCGCGGGGCTGATCCTGGGCCTGGGGCTGGACGACGTGTTCCACGCCTGGTGGTTCCTGCTGCTGACGGCCTTCCTCTGCGGGAATCTGCTGCTCTGCAACCTGGTCCGTCTGCCCCAGCTTGTGAAGCGGACGAAGGCCGCCGCCGATCCGGCAAAGCGCGGCGCTCCCGCCGTCAGCGTGGAGGGCGTCCGGGACCCCGACGCCCTCTTTGCGAGGCTGCGGATGCCGAAGCCCGCGGAGACGAGGGACGCCGAGGGCCGCCCTCTGCGTTTCTCCGTGCGGAACCGGATCGGCCTCTGGGGAGCCTGGGTCTGCCACCTGGGCATCCTCCTGCTGATTCTGGGCTTCGCCCTGGGCCAGATGACCAAGGAGGAGTACACGGTCTACGGGGTCCCCGGCCAGATCAAGCAGATCGGCGAGACGGACTATTTCGTGCAGATCCACGACTTCCGGGTGGACCGGAACGAGGACGGCTTCGCCGAGCAGTACACCGCCGGCCTGACGGTGATCGACAACGCCGACGAGAACGACCCTCTGGCCGAGGACGCCGTTGCCAGCGTCAACCACCCCGGCTCCGCCTTCGGCTTCAAGCTCTACCAGAACTCCCTGGGTGACGCGGCGAAGCTGAGCCTCCGGCGGGACGGCGAAATCGTCCAGGAGAGCTGGGTTTGCGCCGGAGACAGCGTTCCCATCCTGGAAACGCCCCTGTCACTGCGGCTCCAGTCCGTCCTCTGGGAGGAGGCGGAGGGGGAGCGGCTCCCGACGGGCTACGCCTATATGATCTACGTGGGCGAGGAGCTCTACACCATGAACGTCCAGGGCGAGGGGGAGACCATTCCGGACTTCCAGCCCTACGAGGTGCAGCTGTCCGAGGCGCAGAGCTACACCCTGCTCCAGGTGAAGCGGGACCGCTTCACCCCCCTGGCCTTCCTGGGCGGCATCGTCACCATGCTGGGCCTGCTCCTGGCCTTCTACCTGCAAACGAAAAAGCTCTGGGCGATCCAAAATGAGGACGGGACCTGGACCGTCCACGGCAGCTCCCCCAAGGCCGGCGCCCTCTTCGCAGACCGCGTCAGAGAAGAAGCAGAACAGTTGAAACAAGAAAAATAACAATTGAAAGTTGGTGCGAGAAATGGTCAACCTCCTGAACGTCGAAAGCGTCCTGTTCTACGTCGTGATCTGTCTCTATTTCCTCGCAATGATCGGCTATTTCCTCTTTATCGCAATCAAAAAGGACGGGGTGGCGAAGGCCGCGGCCATCGTCCAGACCGTCGGTCTGGTTCTGCACACGGCGGCGCTGATCTGCCGCGGGATCGGGGCCGGGCGGCTGCCCATGACGAACCAGTACGAGTTCGCCACCAGCTTTGCCTGGGGCCTGAGCCTGGTGAGCCTGATCTTTATCGCCAAGTACAAGTTCCCGGTCATCGGGGCCTTCGCCGCTCCGGTGATCCTTCTGCTCATCGGCTACGCCGCCATGCAGAGCCGGGAGGTCAAGGAGCTGATGCCCGCCCTGCGCTCGAGCTGGCTGGGCTTCCACGTCTCCACGGCCATCATCGCCTACGGCTCCTTCGGCGTCAGCTTCGTCCTGGGCGTCATCTTCCTCCTGCGGGACAGGTTGAAGGACCGGGGCTTCTGGGACCGGCACGTTCCGGCCAAGGAGAAGCTGGACCTGATCGCCTACCGCTCCGTCTGCCTGGGCCTGCTCTTTTTGACCTTCACCATCGTCACGGGGGCCATCTGGGCCGAGCAGGCCTGGGGCTCCTACTGGTCCTGGGACCCCAAGGAGACCTGGTCCCTGGTGACCTGGCTGGTCTATGCCGCCTATCTCCACTTCCGCATTTTCCGGGGCTGGAAGGGCAAGGCCGCCGCCATCTTCGCCGTGGTGGGCTTCGTCTGCGTCATATTCACCTACGTGGGCGTCAACACGTTTTTGCCGGGCATCCACAGCTATGCGTAGCAGGGATTAGGGATTAAGGATTAAGGATTAGGGATTAGGGTTCATGAACGAAAACAGGGAACAAGCGAATAGCGAGCACGGCTCCGAGTCGCTGCGGGAGCTGCGGAAGCGGTGGAAGGACGGGACCTTCCGGGAGATCCTGGAGGACTGGAGCTGGATCTTCACCTACTCCAGGCGCTACAAGGGGGCCATCGCCTTCTATATCTTCCTGGGCATCCTCTCCACCACCCTGGGGCTGGTGGGCGCCGTGGCGAGCAAGTACGTCATCGACATCATCACCGGCTACCAAACCTCCAAGCTGGTCGTGCTGATCGTCGTCTTCGTGGGCAGCACCCTCTTCAGCCTGGTGCTGAACAGCCTCCTGGGCCGGATCGTGCTGAAGCTGGGCATTCGGATCGGCAACGACGTCCAGCGGGACATCTTCGACAAGATCATCGACGGCGACTGGGCCGCCCTGAACCGCTATGAGAGCGGCGACATCCTCAACCGCTTCTCCAACGACGTGGGCACCGTGGGCACCAACGCCGTGAGCTGGCTGCCGACGATCATCGTCTCGGTCTACCGCTTTGCCGCCACCTTCTTCGTCATCCTCCACTATGACTGGATCATGGCGGTCTTCGCCTTTGCCACGGCCCCGGCCCTGCTCTTCGCCTCCCGCTTCATCCTGCGTCAGCAGCGGGAGCACGGCAAGAAGGTCCGCAAAATGGCCAGCGAGGTCATGAGCTTCGAGCTGGAGACCTTCTACAATATGGACACCATCAAGTCCTTCGGCGTCACGGACCAGTACAGCGTCCGGCTCCGGGACTGGCAGGAGAAGTTCAAGAAGGTCAACCTGGACTACAACCTCTTCCAGATCCAGACCAACGTGTTTATGACCGTCCTGGGCTCCCTGGTCTCCATGGGGGCCTTCGGCTACTGCCTCTGGCAGCTCTGGTCCCACACCATCACCTACGGCACCATGACCCTCTTCCTCTCCCAGACCTCCAAGCTCTCCGGGGCCTTCCAGAACGTTCTGGGCATCATCCCGAACTTCCTCAACGCCTCGGTCTCGGCCCACCGGATCCGGGAGCTGGTGGAGCTGCCCAAGGAGCTCCACCTGGAGGCCAGCCGCGGCCTGCAGAGCAAGGCCGAGGAGGGCTTCACCGTGGAGCTGCGGGACATCAGCTTCGCCTATGTGGAGGATAAGCAGATCGTGGAGGACTCCCGCTTCATTGCCGAGCCGGGAGAGATCGTGGCCCTGATCGGCGCCTCCGGCGAGGGCAAGACCACCCTGGTCCGGCTGATCCTGGCCCTGGTCCGGCCCGGAAAGGGCGAGGCCCTGATCCGGGCCGCCGACGGCACCGAGTTCCCCCTGAACGCCGAGACCCGGCAGTTCTTCTCCTACGTGCCCCAGGGCAACACCATCCTCTCGGGCACCATCGCGGAAAACCTGCGCATGGGCAAGGCCGACGCCAGCGAGGCGGAGATGATCGCCGCCCTGGAAACCGCCTGCGCCTGGGAGTTCGTGAAGGAGCTGCCCGCAGGCATCGAGACCAAGCTGGGACGCCGGGGCAAGGGCCTCTCCGAGGGCCAGGCCCAGCGCATCGCCATCGCCCGGGCCGTGCTCCGCGGGGCTCCGGTCCTCCTGCTGGACGAGGCCACCTCCGCCCTGGACGTGGGCACCGAGCGCCGGGTCCTGAAAAAGCTCATGGAGGACAATCCCCGCCGCACCTGCATCGTCACCACCCACCGGCCCACGGTGCTGGGCCTGTGCAGGCGCGTCTACCGCGTCATGGACAGGACCGTCACCGAGCTGGACCCGGAGAGCTCCGCCCGGATGGCGATGGACTTTTAGCGAACTTTTTTCAAAAAAAGCAAAAAAGTGTTTGACAAACCGGCTTTTCGCCGCTATAATATTCCAGCATGACTACGAGATTAGGAGAATTCGATGCTGCTGAACCTGTCTTCTCTCAAAGATAATCCCGGCGGCACGATCCCTTTTGAGGTCGTTTTAGATCTGCATGAGCTTGTGTTCGGCGGATGCCGCCCCGCGACGGAGCCCGTCACGGCCAGCGGCGAGGTCCGCAACACAGCCGGCGTCTATGTTCTGAGCGGCACGGTCCGGACCACCCTGCACGGGCCCTGCGACCGCTGCGCCAAGGACGTGGACAAGCCCGTGTCGTTCCCGCTCCATGCCATTCTGGCCGAGGAGCTGACGAGCGGCGACGGCGAGGAGGACCCCTGGCTCTTCCTGCTGGAGGACGGCTGCGCCGACCTGGACGATATTGTCACCACGACCTTCGTCCTGAGCATGGACAGCAAGTTCCTCTGCAAAGACGACTGCAAGGGCCTCTGCTGCCGATGCGGCAAGGATCTTAACGACGGTCCCTGCGGCTGCCAGCCCGAGGCGGACCCCCGCCTGGCGGTGCTGAAGCAGCTGCTCACAAAGTAATTTTTGAATGCCGACAGGCAGTAAGACCGAGGAGGTGTCACCATGGCTGTTCCTAAGAGAAAGGTTTCCAAAGCAAGGCGCGACAAGAGACGCAGCTCCCACTGGAAGCTGTCCGTTCCCGGCGTGGTCGCTTGCCCCCACTGCGGCGAGCCCCGTCTGCCCCACAGAGCCTGCAAGGCTTGCGGCTACTACAACGGTCGTCAGGTCGTCGAAGTTGCCGAGGATTAATTGGAGCAAAAAGATCCTCCGCAGCCGCCTTGAAGTCGGCTGCGGAGGATCTTTTTGTCTTCCTGCCGTTCTTCCACGGAAGCCTTCCGCGGACAAACAGCATCAGTTGTTCCACTCGGGATGGTGGTCCAGAGTCTTGAAGGTATAGCCCCGCTCCAGGGCGTCCTTGAGCATGTACTCCAGGGTGTCCACCGTGGTCTTTTCCGTCTCATGGGTGAGGAAGATCACCGTGGCGTTGGGGTCGTTGGCGTACCAGCCCATGCTCTCCTTGTAGGATTCGATGAAGTAGTCCTTCTGGGACAGGCCCTTGGTGTTGCCCTTGGGGTACTTGTCGTTGTTGGCCGCGTTCCAGTCGAACCAGCGGCCGCCGTTGAGGATGATCTGGGACTTGATTCCCGCGGCCACGTCCTTGGCATAGGGCGTGGTGGAGCGGCCCGGGAAGCGGACGCAGAGCCGCTTCGGCACGGTGCCGGTGGCGTTTTTGACCGCCTCCTTCCAGCGCTCGATCTCGTTCATAAAGGCGTCCACCGAGGCGTAGCACTCCTTGAACTCGTGGGTGTAGGAGTGGCAGGCGATCAGGTGGCCCCGGTCCACGATGGCCTTGGCGTTCTCGGGATAGTGGTCCACGTAGTAGCCCACGGTGAAGAAGGTGGCCTTGACGTTGTACTTGTCCAGGATGTCCAGGACGTCGAAGGTGTACTTTCCGGGGCCGTCGTCGAAGGTCAGGTAGATCGTCCGGGTGGTGGCGTCGTCAACGGTATCCTGCCAGTCGGTGGTCTCGGGCGCCGCGGTGGTGGGCGGCTCCGTGGTCACGGGGACCGTGGTGGTCGCCGTCAGGCTCTCGGAGGCGGCGGTAGTATCCGCCGTGTCCTGGGGGATCACGCTGCGCTGGCCGCTCTCCTGTGTCTCGGGGGTCTTCGTCCCGCCGGACCTTCCGCCGAGCATCAGGCCGATGATAAAGCAGCAGAGGCCGAAGAGGAGAAACAGGATCAGCGTGGGTCCGTTCTGCCGGAACCAGCGCTGCCGCATCCGCCTCTTCCGCTCCTCCTCGCTCATCCTCCGCTGGGTGGGTCTTTGGGTGCTTTGTTCTGTCATTTCGCTTCTCTCTTTCTCCGCGTTTCCGCGCCGGAACTTGATTTCCCAGATATTATAGCAAATAACGCCCGTTTTTCAAGCCGAAATTTACAATTTATTTCCAAATATTGATTGAAAAGCCCCGCCGGATATGGCATAATAGAGGCACCCCCCGGAAAGGAGGCAAACTATGTCTAAACATTACGCTGCCATCGTGGGCAGGCCCAACGTGGGCAAGTCCATGTTATTCAATAAGCTGACCGGCCGCCGCACGGCCATTGTGGAGGACAGCCCCGGCGTCACCCGGGACCGGATTTACGGCAAGTGCGAGTGGAACGGCAGAACCTTTGAGCTCATCGACACCGGCGGCATCGAGCCCTCCACCAATTCGGAGATGCTCCAGTTCATGCGCCGCCAGGCCGAGATCGCCATCGAGAGTGCCGACGTCATCATCATGGTCGTGGACGTGAAAGTGGGCGTCACCGCCGCCGATATGGAGGTGGCAAACCTGCTGAAGCGGAGCAAGAAGCCCGTGGTCCTGGCGGTCAACAAGTGCGACGCCGTGGGCCCCGTGAACCCCGACGTCTATGAGTTCTACGATCTGGGTCTGGGCGACCCCATCGAGACCTCCGCCATCCACGGCCACGGCACCGGCGACATTCTGGACTTCGTCACCGCTCACCTCCCCGCCGACGAGGACGAGGACGACGAGGACGAGATCGTCAAGGTCGCCATCGTGGGCAAGCCCAACGTGGGCAAGTCCAGCCTGCTCAACTGCATCCTGGGCATGGAGCGGGTCATCGTCTCCGACGTGGCCGGCACCACCCGGGACGCCATCGACAGCTACTTCGAGAACGAGCACGGCAAGTACCTCTTCATCGACACCGCCGGCATGCGTCGGAAGTCCAAGGTGGACGACGCCATCGAGAAGTACTCCAACATGCGCTCCGTCTCCGCCATCGACCGGGCCGACGTGGTGCTGCTCCTCATCGACGCCAACGAGGGCGTCACGGAGCAGGACACCAAGATCGCCGGTCTGGCCCACGAGGCGGGCAAGGCCTCCATCCTGGTCATCAACAAGTGGGACACCGTGGAAAAGGACACCCACACCATGGACAAAATGACCGCGGAGATCCGGAACGGCCTGAGCTACATGCCCTACGCCCCGATCCTCTTCATCTCGGCCAAAACCGGCCAGCGGGTGGACCGGCTCTACGAGCTCATCAACTACGTCAACGAGCAGGCCGCCATGCGGATCACCACGGGTATGCTCAACAGCGTCCTGGCCGACGCCCAGGCCCGGGTCCAGCCCCCCACGGACAAGGGCCGCCGCCTGAAGATCTTCTACGTGACCCAGGCCGGCGTCAAGCCTCCCCACTTCGTGTTCTTCTGCAACGACGCGAAGCTCTTCCATTTCTCCTATCAGCGCTATCTCGAAAACCAGATTCGGGCCGTCTTCGGTCTGGAGGGCACGCCGGTCAAGATCACCATCCGGCAGAGAGGAGACGACGAGGAATGATCGTTCTTTGGTTTGCAGTCTGCGCCGCGGCGGGCTACCTGCTGGGCAGCTTCAACGGCGCCATCCTGATCTCCCGGTGGTTCCGCGGCGAGGACATCCGCAGCAAGGGCAGCGGCAACGCGGGCCTGACCAACTTCTACCGCAACTACGGCGGCCTGGACACCCTGCTGGTCCTGCTCATCGACGTGGGCAAGACGGTGCTGGCCTGCTTCGTGGGCGGCTGGATCATCAAGGCCGCGGGCTTTGCCTCCGAGAATT
Organism: uncultured Clostridia bacterium; assembly: GCA_947168005.1. Classification (GTDB taxonomy): domain Bacteria; phylum Bacillota; class Clostridia; order Oscillospirales; family Oscillospiraceae; genus JAFRPC01. The sequence goes on along the minus strand of CAMVKI010000077.1, from coordinate 640 downwards.
TCCTGCAGGACTGGACCGACGAGGCCCAGATGCTCTGCGGCGGCTTCTCCGTCATCGGCCACATCTTCCCCCTCTGGTTCGGCTTCAAGGGCGGCAAGGGCATCCTGACCTGCGGCACCCTGGCGGCCTTCGTGGACTGGCGCATCATCATGACCCTGTTGGTGGTCTTCATCGCCGTGGTGCTCATCACCCGCTACGTCTCCCTGGGCTCTATCGTGGCCGCGGTGGTCTATCCCTTCCTCTTCTGGATCCGCTACCCCATCCACCAGAAGGTCAGCGAGGGCACCGTCATGATGACCATCCTGGCCTTCTGCCTGGCCGCCCTGGCAATCTACATGCACCACGGCAACATCCAGCGCCTCCGCGCCGGCACGGAGAGCAAGTTCAGCTTCCATAAGAAAAAGGAGTAATACTATGCAAATCGCAGTCGTCGGCAGCGGCGGATGGGGCACGGCCCTGTCCATTCTGCTGCATGAAAACCGGCACGAGGTCACGCTGATCTCCTGGACCAAGGAGGAGAGCGACAAGCTTGCCGAAACCCACGAAAACCCCTTCCTCCCCGGCGTGAAGCTGCCGGAGGACATGGGCTATACCGCCGATCCGGCGGCTGTTTCGGGGTGTACGCTGGTGGTGGTGGTTC
>CAMVKI010000076.1 GCA_947168005.1 uncultured Clostridia bacterium | reverse complement strand
TCACGGTGACCGCCGTCCAGCCCGGGGACATCAAAACCGGCTTCACCGCCGCCCGGGAAAAGTCCGTGGCCGGCGACGAGGCCTACGGCGGACGGATCTCCAAGTCCGTCGCCAAGATGGAGCACGACGAGCAGAACGGCATGGACCCGGCCAAGGCCGGGGCCTACGTGGCGAAGATCGCCCTGAAAAAGCACCCCAAGCCCGTCTACACCATCGGCTTCTCCTATAAAGCGATCTGCGTGCTTTTGAAGCTGCTTCCTTCCCGCCTGGCGAACTGGGCCATTGGGAAGCTATATGCTTGACGCTCGCGCATACATTTATACAGAATGTTTCACGTGAAACATTTGTTTAACAATCCTTGAAACGAGGCATCCTGATGAACCATCGAATTCTTGCCGCCCTTTTGGCGGTCATATTGCTTCTGGCCGGCTGCGGCGGAATGACGCCGACTGTCCCCGAGACTTCAAAGCCGTCAAAGCTTGAGACAAAGCCAGCTCCGGCGCAGACAGCGACGACCACCGCGGTCGCCCCGACGGCTTCCTTCGTCAAAACCGAATGGGAGTGCGACTACCTCCTGGACGAAAACGGCCAAAAGCTGTTGATCGCCGATCTGCTCAGCGAGGGGAAGATCCCCGAGACCTTCCGGGTCCGTTTCTACGAAAACGGCTACGTGTACGTGGACTACCTCCGGCTCGACACCCTGCGCGGCTCCTGGATGGGCTACGAATACAGCGAGGAAAACGGCCTTGCCATCGACTTCCCGGAGGGCCAGACCAACAGCTATACCCTGGTCTCCGCCGCCGCGGAAGCCATTGAGCTCCGGAACGTCGAGGGCCAGCTCTTCCACTTCATCCCGGCGCCCTACGGGGGCTGAAGCCGACCGAAACGATTGTAGGGACAAGCCGTGCTTGTCCGCTGTCCCCCCCGTTTCAATTCCAACGAGGTTACTATGCCCAACATCTTCGACTACCTGCACTGGCGCGCCGACGTGCCTCTTTCGGCCTCGCCCTTCAACGAGGCGGATGATCTGATCCTGGCGGAGCTGGTCTACACGGACTTCGCCGGGGTCGTCCCCGACGACGGCAGCGCGATCTCCCTGCGGGAGGCCAGGGACCGCTTCTTCGCCCTCCACAGCCCGGCGGAGATCGAGGCCCGCACGGCCTACTCCTACACGGCCCGAGCCCCCCTGCTCATGGACGCCATGCTGAACGGGGCCCGCTTCGCCGAGACCCGGCTCTGGGCCTACGAGGCCGTCACCGACAAGGACGCGGCGGCCCAGTTCGCCGCCGTGACCCTCCTCCTGCCCGATGGGACCGCCTGCGCGGCCTTCCGGGGCACCGACGGCACCGTGGTGGGCTGGAAGGAGGATCTGATCCTCTCCTACCGCAGCGACACCCCGGGCCAGCTCCGGGCCGTGGACTATCTGACCCGCCTTGCCGTTCTGACGGACCGGCCTCTGCGGGTCTGCGGCCACTCCAAGGGCGGCAATCTTGCCGTCTACGCCGCGTCCTTCGTGCCGCCCGGCGTCCAGGACCGGCTGGTGACGGTGCGCTCCCACGACGGCCCGGGCTTTCGGGAGGAAGTCCGGAGCCGGGAGGGCTACCGGCGGATCCAGCCCAAGTGCGTCTCCGTCGTCCCGGACACCTCCGTCATCGGCCTGCTGCTGGAGAGCGACTGTGCGCGGCACATCGTCCGCTCCACGGCCTCCGGCCTGATCCAGCACGACGGCTTTACCTGGGAGTGCGGCCCCACGGCCTTCGTGCCCGCGGAGCTCAGCCGAAAAGGGGTGCTCTACGAGAAGACCGTGGAAAACTGGGTCGCCCGCCAGGACGACGCCACCCTCCGTTCTCTGGTGGACTCCCTCTTTACCGTCTTCGAGGCCACGGGGGAGGAGACCTTCCACGCCATGACGGAGAACAAGCGGAAGACCGCCGAAAACTGGCTGGCCGCCTTCCGGGCCCTGCCCAGGGAAAAGCAGAAGGAGCTCCTGACCGCCACGGGCAGGATCGTCACCAGCACCGGCGCCAGCGCCAAGGAGCTGCTGGATAAGGAGATGCTGGAAACTCCATAGAACACAGCGCAGACAGCCCCCGGCGGAGCAATCCGAGCTCCGCCGGGGGCTGTCTGTCCTGTCATTGCGGCGGGTTTGCGAGCTGTCTTGCCGTGCGGAGGATGCGCGTGGCGTTGATTTCCAGCTGCTTCCGGCTCACCAGGCCGCTTTCCAGACCCTTTCGCAGGGCCTTCAGATCCCCGGGGCCCCCGGGCATGAGAAGATCGTTTCCGGCCGCGGCGATTTTGGCCGGGTCCGGCGCGGCATACTTGTGCGTGCCGAGCTTCATGCCGGCAATGATCCAGTCGGTCATCACCATGCCGCGGAAGCCGAACTCGGCGCGCAGAACGTCCTCGATCAGGTCCCGCCGCTCGGAGCTGTGGACGCCGTTGATCAGATTGTAGGAGCTCATCAGGGCGCGGGGCTGACTCTCCCGAACGGCGAGCTCGAAGCCCCGCAGATAGAGCTCCCGCAGAGCCCGCTCGCTGACCAGGCTGTTGGAATGGAAGCGGTCGGTCTCCTGGTTGTTGGCGGCGAAGTGCTTGAGCGTGACGCCGCGGCCCGAATGGGCCTGGACGCCCCGGGTCAGGGCGGCGGCGAAGAGGCCGGAGATCAGCGGGTCCTCGGAGAAGTATTCAAAATTCCGTCCGCAGCGGATATCCCGGTGGAGGTTCAGCGCCGGGGCCAGCCAGAGCCGGACGCCGAAGCGCTCCATCTCGTCGCCCACGAGATCGCCGCAGAGCCGGGCAAGCTCCGGATTCCAGCTCTGGGCCAGGGCGGTATCGATGGGAATGGCGGTGCAGTTCTGCTCCAGAACGGGTCCGGCGGGCTTCCTGAGCCGCTTCCGCAGCTTCAGAAAGAGGGCGGCAGGGGCGGGCAGCAGCTCCGTGACGCTCTCGGGCAGGTCGCCCTCCAGGGGATGGACTCCGGTCTCGTCCCGCGTATAGCGGCGGCTCAGCCGCAGGCCCGCGGGACCGTCGGCCATGACGAGGGCGGGAACGGCTTCCGACGGGCGGAAGCTCTCTCCCGCGGCCCCGGCCACGGAGCCGGCGGCGGCGCCGACGACGCTCCGGGAGCCCTTCCGCCGGAAGGCGCCGATGGTCATGAGGCAGAGGGTCTCGTCGTCCAGCTCCGCGAGGGCCGGGTCGATCTCCCGGCGCGGCGCGTAGTCCACGGTCTCCGTTTCAAAATCCGCGGCCCGGAGGGACAGGACGGGCAGAGCGTCTACGGCCTCCGTTTTGGGCGATTCCGGCTTCCAATCGGAGAAGTCCGGCCTGCCCAGGCAGGACTTGACTTTCCGGACGAGGAGCTCCCGGTCCAGCCGGAGAACGGCGGCGGGGTGGGCGTCGGCGCTGGAATTGCCGACCCGGAGCACGTAGTCTCCCGGCTCCAGGATCCAGCCGGCCCGGGCCTCGTCGTAGGAGGCCAGGTCCCGGGGACGGAAGCGCAGGGTCAGGGTTTGCTCCGCGCCGGGGGCCAGGGTCTCGGTCTTCGCAAAGGCCGCCAGGCTCTGGAAGGGTTTGTCCAGCTTTCCCCGGGGCGGGGAGACGTAGAGCTGGACCACCTCCTTGCCGGGGAGGCCGCCGACGTTTTGAACGATTAGCTCCGCCGCGATCATCCCCGCGTCCCGGTAGAGCCGGCCGGGGCGGAGGGTGAATTTGGTGTAGCTCAGGCCGAAGCCGAAGGGGAAGAGGGGCTTTTTGCCGACGCTGTCGAAATAGCGGTAGCCCAGGTAGACGCCCTCGGTATAGCGGGTCTCGTCTCTGCCGCCGAAGCTGCCCAGGGCGGGATAGTCTCCCCAGGCGGCCCAGGTGGTCGTCAGCTTCCCGGAGGGGTTGGACCTGCCCAGCAGGACGTCGGCCAGGATATTGCCGGTCTCCACGCCGAGCTGACTGATCAGCAGGACGTTCCGGACCTCCCGAAGGGGGCTGAGGTCCACGACTCCGCCCACGTTGAGGACCAGCATGAAGTGCCGATAGCGCCGGTTGAGGGCGAGGACGTCCCGCTTTTCCGTCTCCGTCAGCAGGACGTCGCCGGGAATGGGCTGCCGGTCCGAGCCCTCGCCGGAGCTTCGGGCGAGGACGTAGACCGCGGCCTCGGCCTCGGCGTCCAGGGGAAGCGCGTAGTCGGGCTCGGGCATGACCGCGCCCATGCAGTCCAGGGCCGCCAGGGTCCTCCGCTTCAGGGCGCCGCGCTTCAATGCGCGGAGAAAGCGCTTTTTCGCCGCAGCGCGGAGCGCGTCATAGCGGTCCAGCCAGGCCTTGGAGGCAATCCGAAAGCCCGCGGCCTCCAGACCCTCCTCCGCCGTGACGAAAAAGCGGGAGTTGACCTCGCCGGAGCCCGTGCCGCCCTTGACGGTGCGGCGCGCGCCGCTTCCGTAGAGGGCCAGCCTGCACGGGCCATCCAGCGGAAAGCTGCCGTCGGACTTCAACAGCACGACGCATTCCGCGCCGTATTCCCGTAAGAGCCGATTGTGCTCGATTTCATATGCTTCCATAGCAGATCCTCCTCTGGCGGGGAATTCCTTCGTTTGCTCCTATCATAACACATTTCTGCGGAAAAGTGTTGCAAAATCCGCAGAAATACAGAATTTTTTCCGAGCCCTTGCCGGAAACACGGGAAGCCGGAGCCGTCCTTTGCGGGGAGCTCCGAAAAAGCTGTGGAATTTTGCGCCGGGATGTGCTATACTGGGAGGGAAGACGCGGAGCCTTGGCGCATAAAGCGGCCCCCGGCGGCATAAGCTGTCCGGAGGTGGTAATATGCGGTTCTTCCGAAGATTGCTTGCGCGGCGGCCCCGGCCTCGCCGGCCCCCGCGGCTTCGCAGGCGCCTTCTGCTGCTGGCCCTGCTCCTGGGGCTGGTCCTCTATCTGCGCCTCGGCTGGCTGCCCGCGGTCCGGGAGCTGGTGAGCATGGAGGTGGACAACGAGACCTCGGACCTGATTAACGAGGCCGTGGACGCCTACGTCGCCCAGGGCCAGCTCCGTTACGACGATCTGGTGAGCCTGGAGCGCAGCGCCGACGGCGGCGTTTCCGCCGCCCGAATCGACCTGGCCGCCGTCAATCAGATGAAATCCACAGTGCTCCGGGAGCTGGACGAGCGGGTTTCGGTCCGGGTCCGGGAGAAGGTGGAGGTCCCCCTGGGGAACGTCCTGCTGCCTGCCCTGCTCTCGGGCCGGGGCGGCAGCCTGCCCGTGCGGCTGGTCTCCCTGCGCTCCACCAACGCGGAGCTGGAGAGCGATTTCACCGCCGCGGGCATCAACCAGACCCTCCACAGCCTGAGCCTCCGGGTGGAGGTGGATTTGCTCCTCTTCACCCCCGCCGGCCTCATGACCCGTCAGGTCGCCTGCACCGTCCCCATCGCCCAGACCATCCTGCTGGGGGACGTACCCAGCACGCTGTTCAACACGCCGTAGGGGGCGCTGCTTGCGCAAAAAAGAACCTTGCATACAAGGAGACAATACTATGGACCCGAAAGAAGAAGTATTACAGCTGACCAAAACCCTCAACGAAGCCAATTATCGCTACTACGTCCTGGACGATCCCACCATGCCGGACTTTGCGTACGACCGGCTGCTGCGGCGGCTGGAGGACCTGGAAAAGGAGCACCCGGAGCTGAAGGCCCCGGATTCCCCGACCCAGCGGGTGGGAGGCCAGGCCATCAGCCAGTTTGAAAAGGTGGAGCATCCGGTCCCCCTGGAGAGCCTGCAGGACGTCTTCTCCCTGGAGGAGCTGGCGGAGTTCACCGAGCGGGTCCGCCAGACGATCCCCACGCCGGCCTACACCGTGGAGCCCAAGGTGGACGGCCTCTCCGTGGCCCTGGAGTACCTGGACGGGGTCTTCGTCCGGGGCGCAACCCGGGGCGACGGGCGGATCGGCGAGGACGTGACGGAAAACCTCCGCACCGTCCGCTCCATTCCCATGAAGCTGGAAAACGCCCCGGCCCGGCTCATCGTCCGGGGCGAGGTTTTCATGCCCAAAGCCGTCTTTGAGCAGCTCAACGAGGCCCGGGAGGCGGCGGGGGAGGCCCTCTTCGCCAATCCCCGGAACGCCGCCGCCGGCTCCCTGCGCCAGCTCGACCCGAAGATCGCCGCCGCCCGGCGGCTGGACGTGCTGATCTTCAACCTCCAGCTCTGCGAGGGCCGGGAGTTCACAACCCATTCCGAGACCCTGGACTACCTGCGGAGCCTGAAATTCAAGGTCATCCCCTACGTCCTCTGTACCGAGCAGAGCCAGATCGACGCCCGGGTGGCCGCCATCAATGAGGAGCGGGGCGAGCTGAGCTACGACATCGACGGAGCCGTGGTGAAGCTCAACGACCTGGCGGGCCGGGCCCTGCTGGGCTCCACGGCCAAGTTCCCCCGCTGGGCCGCGGCCTACAAGTATCCGCCGGAGATCAAGGAGACCGTCCTGCGCCAGATTGTGGTCCAGGTGGGCCGCACGGGGGTCCTGACGCCCAAGGCCGTGGTGGATCCGGTCCGGCTGGCGGGCACCACCGTCACCAACGCCACCCTCCACAACCAGGACTTCATCTCCGAAAAGGACATCCGCGTGGGCGACACGGTGCGCATCCGCAAGGCCGGGGAGATCATCCCGGAGATTCTGGGGATCGTCCCCGAAAAGCGGCCCGCCGGGACTGAGCCCTACCGCCTGCCCGCCGTCTGCCCGGTCTGCGGAGCCCCCGTGGAGCGGGACGAGGACGGGGCCGCCCTGCGCTGCACCGGCGCCGAGTGCCCGGCCCAGCTCAGCCGCAACATCGAGCATTTCGTCTCCCGGGACGCCATGGACATCGACGGCCTGGGCGGCGCCATCGTGGACCAGCTCATCGCCGCGGGCCATATCCATTCCCCGGCAGACCTCTACTACCTGAGCCTGGACCAGGTGGCCTCCCTCTGGAAGAAGGGCGACAAGGCCCCGAAGAAGCTCCTGGCCTCCATCGAGGCCAGCAAGGAGAACGATCTCTCCAAGCTGATCTACGCCCTGGGCATCCGCCAGGTGGGGGAGAAGACCGGCAAGGTTCTGGCCCGGAGCTTCGGCAGCCTGGACGCCCTGATGGAGGCCGACGAGGAGCGGCTGACCCAGGTTCCGGACGTGGGCGCGGTCACCGCCCGGAGCATCGCCGCCTGGTTCCGCAGCCCCCAGAGCCGCCACATGATCGAGCGCCTGCGGGGCGCCGGGGTCAACTTCGAGAGCAGAACCGAGATCACGGACCGCCGCTTCGAGGGCAAGACCTTCGTGCTCACCGGGGCCCTGACCCGCTTCACCCGGGAGGAGGCCACGGAGCGCATCGAGAACTACGGCGGCAAGGCCAGCGGCTCGGTCTCGAAAAAGACCAGCTTCGTCGTCGCCGGAGAAAACGCCGGAAGCAAGCTGCGCAAGGCCAACGAGCTGGGGATCCCGGTTCTCAGCGAGGAAGAATTCCTTTCCATGCTGATGTAGCGCGGGCAATCTGCCCGCAAAGCTTCCCGGACGGCGATAGCGAACGAATAACGAAGAACGAAAAACGAAAAACTGAGGAATTTTCAAATTCTCCGAATTTGAAAATGAAAAAATCCGGTCGGGTTGGCATCATGCACCAATCCGCCCGGTTTTTTCTGTGTAGGGGCGGCCATTGGCCGCCCGCCCGAGGCATCAGCTCTCCCATTGGATCCCCTCGTGCGTGGTGATTTCTTAATCGGTTTTGTCTTGATTATTTCAAATGTGAAGGGCGATTTGATAACCCTATTACATAATCCGCGGAAAGGTTATAGAATTTGCAAAGTGTGATGAGATCGTCAATCTTCAACTCAGCCCGCCCGGTTTCGATGTGGTTGTAACCTTGCTGGGACTTTTGGATCAGTTTCCCAACTTCGGCTTGAGTAAGGTCCCGGTCCTCTCGTATTTCTCGCAGCCGCTGGCGATAATCCATTCCCCCGCTCCCTCTCATTGATGTCTAATACAATATAACATACTCAGAATTTGAGTATTGACAAATACTCAAACCCTGAGTATAATTCTTATAGATGTGGTTACGAACTTTGAGACAAAAAGGAACGCAGTTTCATGGATATAACCAAAGAAGCATTATTTACGATAATAGACGGCTTTTCCAATACAACATGTGAAACGGGAGGAATAATTGGCGCAAAGAAGGAAAAAACCGTTAACTGTGTTATCTTTGATCAATTTCGACAGTCAAATGAGCATCCATGCTGTTACTCACCAAACGTTGATTTTTTAAACGGATGTATTGAAGATTGGCAAAATAATTCCATTCAGTTCTTAGGCATATTCCATTCACATTTAGAAAACACCCCCACTTTATCTAAAATGGACATACAATACATCAGAGAAATAGTTGACTCTATGCCGGATTCAATAGAACAGCTTTACTTTCCTGTTTATGTTATCCCTCAAAAAGCATTGGTTGTATATTGTGCGGACAAAAACGGACGCATTCAAGAGGAAGCTCTTGTTGTCAAATGAACCAGAACATGATTAATGAGAAGGGAGGTGTAAATATGCAGAAAATCGTACTTCCGCAGGGAAGCTTTCATGGAAACTGTTCAGACTGCGTATACGCAAACTGGCGTGACAAGGACGAGTATGGTCGGGTATGGTGCGACCATTACAGCGGCTATTATCGCCCCAGCGATCGGAATGGTTGCTTTCATTTTGTGAGCAATAGTTAGCTTCGAATTTGTGAGGGGCGCAATTCTTTGCCCCTCACCAAAAAGGGAGAAAAAAAGTGAAGGTCATCATAGCATTGGTAATTGGCTATTTAGCGATTAGATTCATATTGTTTATTGCAAGAAAGAGCAGAGAGAATACAGATTCTGTGACTGAAATGCCGCAAAAGGCGAATTCAGCCTCGAAAGACCGCGAGTATGCAACGGGTTGTGCATCTCATCGACTTGCATGTAAGTATGCAAATCATAATAAGACGAGAGAATTGGGACTTTCCAATACTGAACAAATTTACTGCGAGGCACATGAAGGCGTAACGGATCGAGTAGATAACTGTAAACGATTTTGCGCAATGGGCTGCAAATCCTGTATGTATGCAAATGATCGGACAGAAAGCAGTTGTTTTTGCGCATTTTACGGACGGCAGGTGAATCTAAAAGAGTCATGCATAGCCTTTATGGATTATTTTGACACAAAACAAGGAAAAGCATCGGCAGCGGCTATACTGAAAAGCATCAGGGAAAAACCAATGGAATAAACTAAGAAACGGAGACCCTTGTTTCTTGCGTTTCGATATTAGCGACGCGACGATGAATGATAAATACAAAGAAAAGGGCAGCTTGGAAAAGACACCAAGCTGCCCGAATATTGTCTTATTATTTGTTTTTTCTGGAGTTTGAAAATGCCTCAGTTTTCCGTTTTCCCTTTTTTGTTTTTCGTTCCTCGGTCCAGACAGGGAAGCGGGCCGGCAGATTGCCGGCGCTACAGGCGCGGCTGCTGGCTTGTCCGGGCGGGGGAGGTGGCGCACACTGTGCGCCGCTACAGCGCGGGGACGGCGGCCTGGGGTCAGGCCGCCCTACGCGGGGAGCAGGCCGCCCTAATGCGGGGGACAGGCCGACAGATTGCCGGCGCTACAGGCACGCCTGCTGGCTTGTCCGGGCGGGGAAGACAGGGCGGCCGGTGACCGCCCCTACGCGGGGGACAGGGCGGCCGATGACCGCCCCTACGCGGGGCCCTGTTCCTTGCCCCTATTCCCACCTTGATCCTTGATCCCTGATCCCTTGTCGGAGCGGGGACGGCGGCCTGGGGTCAGGCCGCCCTACGGCGGGGCGGGAGGTGGCGCACACTGTGCGCCGCTACGGAGTGGATCAGCAGACCGTCTCGATGCGGATGACGTTGGTGTTGCCGCTCTCGCCGCTGGTGTTGCCGCCGGTCATGACGACGGTGTCGCCCTTCTGGAGCTTCAGGGCGTCCTTGGCGGCCCGGATGGCGTAGTAGTTCAGGACCTCCATGCTGGGGAACTGCTCCGTCAGCAGGGGCAGGACGCCCCAGCTCAGGGCCAGCTTGTACCAGGCCTTTTTGCCCGTGGCGAGGCCCAGAATCTGAATGGGGGCCCGGAAGCGGGAGACCATGCGGACCGTCAGGCCGCTCAGGGAGGTCACGACGATGGCCTTGGCCGCCAGGTCGATGGCCATGGTGCAGGCCGCATGGGAGATGGCGTCCACCCGGTTGTGGATCGTGAAGCTCCGGGAATGGAAGTGCCCGATGTAGTCGATGTGCTGCTCCGTCTCCTCGGCGATCTCGCCCATGACGCGGACGGCCTCCACCGGGTATTTGCCCGCGGCGGACTCGCCCGAGAGCATGACGGCGCTGGTGCCGTCGTAGACCGCGTTGGCCACGTCGCTGATCTCCGCCCGGGTGGGCCGGGGATTGTTGATCATGCTCTCCAGCATCTCTGTGGCGGTGATGACCCGCTTGCCCAGCATCCGGCACTT
>CAMVKI010000075.1 GCA_947168005.1 uncultured Clostridia bacterium | reverse complement strand
ACCTCCGAAACCACCCTTTCGCCGGAAAAGCGCCTGACCCGGGCGGAATTCGTGACCATGCTGTACCGCTATGAGACCCAGGCCGCCATGCTCCGGGGCGAGGCGCTGATCGGCGGGCGGCTCCGGGGCTGGCAGAGAACCCTGCTCGAAACCGGAGAGCTGGCCTACGGCGTCCCCTGGGTCAACTACGCCTATGACCTTGGACCGGACGGGATTCCCATAAGGATCGACTGCTCGGGGCTTCTGGAGTGGGCCTTCAGTTATTCCGGAATCCACCAGACGCCTGATCTGGAAAGCTGGCAGCTCTGGCAGTCCGACCACTTCACCCGCGTTTTCACAAGAAACGCCAGCGCAGGCGGATTTACGGAAACCGGCTGGGCCTTTCTCAATCGGGTCCGGAGCGGCCTGCAGCCGGGAGATCTGATCTTCTGCGGCTTCGACGAGTCGAACTATCACGTGATGATGTACCTGGGCTCCGACGCCTCCAACGTCTACGTCTTCCATTCCAGAAACGGGCAGGGCGTTCGCGTGGAGGCCCTGCCCAATACTGCTTCCTCCTACTATCTGAAAAACATCTACGGAATCAAGCGGCATATTCCCTGACAAAAATGTCGCTTCGCAGGCGACTAAAACAGGCCCTCCGTGTGGTTTAATTTGGGTGTAAACCAAAATAAATCATACGGAGGGCTTAATCATGAAAAACGAAGTACAAAACAACATCACCGAGCTGGTCTTCATCCTGGACCGCAGCGGGTCCATGGCGGGGCTGGAGGCCGACACCATCGGGGGCTTCAACGCCATGCTCGAAAAGCAGAAGAAGCAGGACGGGCTCTGTTACGTCTCCACGGTCCTCTTCGCCAACGAGTCCAGGGTGATCCACGACCGGGCCCGGCTGGAGGACGTGCGGCCCATGACCGCCGACGACTACGTGGTGGGGGGCTGCACGGCCCTGATCGACGCCATCGGCGACGCCATCCACCACATCAAAAACGTCCACAAGTACGCCCGGCCCGAGGACGTGCCCGCCCACACGGTCTTCGTCATCACCACCGACGGCATGGAGAACGCCAGTCGGCGGCACGGCGCCGCCGAGGTCCGACGGAGCATCGAGCAAATGAAGGAGGAGCGGGGCTGGGAGTTCCTCTTCATCGCTGCCAACATCGACGCCGTGCAGACCGCGGGCCGCTTCGGCATCGACGCGGACCGGGCTGTGAACTACCGGGCCGACAAGCGGGGCACCCACGTGCTCTACGACTGCGTCAGCCGGGCCGTGGGCAGCATCCGGGCCAACGCCCCCATGTCCGCCAGGTGGTCCGAGGAGATCGCGGCGGACTACGAGAACCGCAGGTAAGCAGATTGTAGGGCGGCCTGACCCCAGGCCGCCGTTCCTCCGACGACACGCCGGCAGTTATCGCGGCGGCCAGAGCTCTGGCCGCCCTGCGGCGACGGCTCAGCTCTCGGTGAACAGCTCCCGGCACAGGAGCTCGGTTTCCCGGGTGACGGCGGCGAAGTCCACGGCGGGGCGGTAGAGCTCCTCGATCAGGTCGTGGTGGGTCTTGGCCCGGGCGAGCCAGCCCACGGCCTCCCGGAGCAGGCGGCGCTCCAGGGCCTCCGACTCCCGGGCTCCGGCGGCGAAGCTGTCCGGCAGGCCGTCGGTCAGGGCCGCGTCCAGGTCCAGGCGGAGCATGGCCTGCCGCGGCCCCGGGAAGGCCGGGTGAACCCGGAGCCAGCCCAGGCCCCGGTTTGGCAGAAGGACCCCCTGGATCGCGTCCGGCTCCAGGGGGTCCATGGCGAGGACCGTGTCCTCCCCCGCCTCCCGCCACCGCTCCGCTAGGGTCCGGAGCAGGGCGGTCCCCGCCCCCCAGCCGTCCAGAATCGCCCAGATCCGTCCCTCCCCCGCCGGGAGCGTCAGCAGGCCCTTGGGCGTGATTCCGCTCAGATAGACCCGCCGCACGGTCCCAGGCGTCCTGCCCTGGGGCAGCTTTCCGTCCGAAAGCTGCTCCAGGGCTTCCTTCGTCACGGCCTGGAGCCGATCCCGGCTCAGGAGCTGCCGCCGGGCCTTTGCCAGGGCCCCCGCGGCCCGCAGACAGCCGTAAGCGGGACCGTAACAGGCGGCGTTGGCCGCCTTGGCGGCCCGGATAGCCGGGATCAGGGGCCGCAGGAGCTCCTCCCGGTAACAGCGGCCCAGGTTTAAGTAGTTGGCCCCGCAGCCGCAGAGAGCCGGCTCCACCACGTGGGGCGCGGTGCCGTCCACCAGGGCCAGGCCCAGCTCCGGGATCACCAGGCCGTCCAGCGAGTCCGGGTCCGAGGAGCAGAGCACCCGCTCCGCGGCCCAGCCGTACTCCTCGGCCCGGGCGCCGAGGGTCTTCATCAGGGTGGATTTCCCGCAGCCGGAGCCGCCCTTGAGGATCAGCAGCCGCTTGATCCGCCGGTCGTTTTGCAGGGTGGCGTACTCCGAACGAAAGCCCTCGGGCGTATTGGCCCCGAGGAAACAGCTATCAATCACATTGCATCCCCTCCTCCGTTCAGTCTATGTGAGCGGCGGACTTTGGGTGAAGCGGAAAAGGACCCGGAGGCCGGCGAGGGGGCTCGCCGCCTTCGGGTCCTTTTATCAGGCTTTGGCGCGGTCCGCGCGTTTGTTTGGCCTGTCGCGCAGGCAGACCGTCACCAGAGTTCCGCGTCTCGGGTTCTGCCCGTCTGCGGCGCGAATTACAAGCTCGCCGCCGCACATCAGCTCCAGCCGCTCCCGGACGTTCTCCAGGCCGCCCTTCTCCTCCCGGTCCCCGGGCGGGTCGTAGGGGGCGCCGTCGTTCTCCACAAGGAGCCGGATGCCCTCCGCTGCGATCCGGGTACGGACCGTGATATGGACCGGGCAATAGCCCGGCGCCACGCCGTGCTTGACCGCGTTCTCCACAATGGGCTGGAGGGTCAGGGGCGGCAGCCGGAAGGCCACGGTCTCCAGGTCGTAGGCCACGCAGAGGTCGTCCCCGTGGAGGGCGGTCTCCACCGCCAGATAGGCCTTGGTGTGGCGCAGCTCCTCGGAAAAGGGGATCATCTCCGCGGCGGTAATGGCGTTGAAATTGGCCTGGAGGTAGGCGGTAAAGTCGTCAATGACCCGCATGGCCTGGGCGGGCTCCTCCCGGCACAGCTCGTAGACGGAGGCCAGGGTGTTGTAGATGAAGTGGGGGCGCATCTGGCTCAGCATGGCGCGGAGCTTCTCGTCCCGCAGCTCCTCCTCCCGCCTGCGCAGCAGCCGCTCCCGGAGGATGGAGGCCCGGACGAAGCCCACGCCCCGGACACAGAGATTGAGAATCATCCAGAGCAGGAAAACCGGGGCCTTCTGCATAGAGCCGTTCAAATAATAAATACACAGGTCCGCGATCAGAGCCAGGAAGAAGGGCAGCAGCCAGAACAGCTCCGAGCGGCTGGGCTTCTTCCCCAGCAGGGAGACCACGTGAAGAATCGCCATGCCCACGCCGAAGGGAATCAGGGCCTCATGCAGCTCCAGGACGCCGAGCATCTGCAAGCCCAGAAGGGCCGCGGCCAGGGCGGCGGAGAGATAGAAGCAGAGCTGCCCGATCCGGTTCTCCCCGTCCCCCCGAACGGCGGTCAGCAGCCGGAGGGAGAGCACCAGCATCAGCAGATAGCCGGAAGCCCCGGTAAACCACAGCTCCTTTTGCAGGCCGCGATAATCCAGAACCAGGGTCAGGATCGGCAGGCCGCAGAGCTTCCAGAGCCCGGCGGCGACTGTCACCGCCCCCAGGTAGAAGGCCCGCTTCCGGTCGCCGGAATCCAGGGGCAGGGCCAGGGCCAGCAGGGCCAGGAAGAGGCCCGCCGCAATGGCGAGGCCGCTCAGCACCAGCAAGAGCCCGTTCTGGGGCAGCTCGACCATGGTCAGCAGGGCGTCCCTGGTGATGACCAGGAAGGTAGGCGTCTCGTCCCGGACGCTGGGATAGACCGGCGTCAGGGTGACCCGGAGGGTCTTGCCCGCGTAGGCGGGCCGCAGGGGAATGTTGACCCAGTAGCTGCCCGGCGTTTTGCCGATGTGGAAGCCCTCCTCCTCCGCGAGATCGTTGCTGAGGCTGGTGCCGTCGATGGAATAGGCCGCCACGGTGTGGCGCAGGAAGAAGGACACCCGCGCCCCCACGGTGGTCAGGCTCTCGGACTCCGGCAGGGTGAAGGTGTAGCTGCGGCGCAGCCCCGCATAGCCCTCGACGGCCTCCTCGGTGACGGACTCCGGCTGCAAAATGGTGAAGGGCGTGACTCCGTTGGCGTACCGGTTGAAGCCGGGGTCGCGGTGAATCAACAGCACAAGCAGCAGACAAATCAGGGCCGTCAGGCCCGCGGCCAGCTCGGCGGCGCGGCGGCGCAAAAAAACGCGGATTCTCATAGCTCCAACCCCCGAACGGGAAAGCGCAGGTTCGCCAGCTCCCGGCGCAGCTTCTCCGGCGTCAGCGGCTTCAGAATATAGCCGCTGCAATGGCTGTCCAGGGCCTGCCGGGTGTATTCTGTATGGCTGGTCAGATAGATGATATTCAGGCGGGGATTCCGCTGCTTCAGTCTCTCAGCCAACTCGATGCCGCTCTCCCCGGCCAGTTCAATGTCCAGAAAGGCGATCCCCAGGGGATGGGCGGCAGCGTAGTCCAGGGCCTCGCCGCCCGCCCGAAAGCCCTGGACCCGGGCCTGGGGCAGCTCCTCCTGCAGGGTGCGGACCAGCCCCCGCAGGATGACGGGCACGTCCTCCACCACTAAAATGTCGAGGCCTTCGGCGGGCTCCCCCAGGTCGCTCAGAAGAACCCAGGGCTCCACCTCCAGGCAGTCGGCCAGCCGGGAGAGCATGTTCAGGTCCGGCAGGCGCTTTCCGACCTCCCAGTTGGCAATGGCGGCGTTTGACACCGACATCAGCTCCGCAAGCTGCCGCTGGGACAGACCCTTCCGGGTGCGAAGCTCCTTGAGCCGCGTTCCAAATCGTTTTGTCTCTATCATAGGATTCCCTCTGTCCGTCTTCCGGCAGGCCTGTATCGCCGCTGTATTTTTTTCGATTTTACATCATTTTGACGAAAATTTCAACTGCCGCTTTCATTCTGAAAGCAGATATTGCATCCCGATGGATTATTATTTATAATAAAATCAGGAGGATTTTCCTCTGAAAACTATCATACAGGAGGAATCAATATGCAAAAAACAGGCAACAAGCTCTTGAGCATCCTGCTGGCGCTGGCGATGGTGCTGTCGCTGCTGCCCGGCGCAGCCCTGCGGGCAGCGGCGGACGACGTCACCTACGTCCAGATCACGTCCACGCCGACGGCGGAAACGCTGGCGAACATGATCACTTACAGCCAGGACGCCGCCCTTGCGATCTACAACAGCGCGGAATTCCAGGCGGGAGCCGGGCCGAATGGAGGCATCGTCCTCATCTACAACGTCGGAGAAGCAGACGGGGAATACATGGTCATCCATAACGCGCAGGGTACGCCGGAAGTGATGTCCGTGGCGCTGGATACCATTGGAATGCTTTTACAGTACGGCTTCAACGTGTACATCGTGCAGCCCGGCGGCTCCGTGACGCCTCCCGATCCCCCCGCAAACCCCGCGGTGTACTATCAGTACTACACCCTGAACACCGCCGACTGGTCCATCACGCCGGTGGTGGAGTCCACGACGAACTACACCCTTGTCACCAGCAGCAATTCGAATTGGAACAGCGGCTGGTACGTTGTGAGCGGGGACGTTACCATCAACGAACTCGTGGAGTTTTCCGGCACGGTCCGCCTGATCCTCTGCGACGGCGCAAGCCTCACCGTGACAGAGGGTATTTGGGCTACCGCGGAAGGTTCCAAGCTGATCATCTACCCCGGCGTCATGGACAGCGGCGCAAAGGCTGCCCCCACCATCGAGGGCAGCGGCGCTCTGCATGCGAACGCTTCGTATCCCAGTGAACCCGGCATCGGCGGTGACGAAACTCTGGAGCTTGAGATCCATGGCGGCGTCATCGAAGCGACCGGCGGCAACGGCGCCGCGGGCATCGGCGGCGGTTATGGCCGCAACGGCTGCACCGTGACCATCTATGGCGGCAGCGTCACCGCCACCGGCGGCAGCAACGGCGCGGCCATCGGCGGCGCCGATGGCGCCAACGGCGGCAGCGTGAGCATCTACGGCGGCACCGTCAACGCCATCGGCGGCCCGTTCGCCGTGGGCATCGGCGCCGGCTACGAAGGCGTCAGCGACGGCACGCTGAACTTCAACAGCGAGGGGATCCTCCTCGAAAGCTCTGACGACAACCTCAGCTGGAGCGTCTACAGCGACGGCGCGCCCCGGGGCCGCTATATGCGGGCCCAGGTGATCGAGGAGCAGCCGCCCGCCGCGATCCCCTCCGCCGACGAGGGCTTCTTTGATGACTTTGAAGGCGAATTCACCTGGACGATCCAGAACGGCGGCCAGACCAACGCCTGGTACCTGGGCGAAGCCGTCAACAACGGCGGCAGCAAGGCCCTCTACGTTTCCAACGACGGCGGCGCAAGCAACACCTATACCGTCTACAAAAGTTCCTTTGTCTTTGTCGAAAAGACCTTCAGCTTTGAAGGCGGCTATTATAACTTCGCCTACGATTGGCGCGGCGACGGCGAAACGACTTACGACTTTATCCGTATGGCCCTGATCCCCGTGGACTTTGAGGTAACGGCGGGTTCCACCTACCCCGTAGGCTTCGACTCCAGCAATCTGCCCGAAGGATGGATCTCCATTGACGGCGGAGCGAAGCTCAACCTCCAGAGCGAGTGGCAGCACGACATCTATGAAGACGTCCAGGTCCCGGCGGGCCTCTACCGGGCAGCGATCATTTGGGGGAACGACACCAGCGCGGGAACTCAGCCTGCCGGCGCCATCGACAATTTCAGCATTGCTCCCGGCAACTACACCCCCGTCGAGGGCCCTGTCTCCGCCGACGAGGGCTATACCGAGGACTTTGAGGGAGAAAACACCTGGAAGCAGGGGAACGAGGACCAGACGAACCGCTGGATCGTAGGCGAGGCCGTCAGCAACGGCGGCAGCAAGTCCCTCTACATCTCCAACGACGACAGCAGCCACAGGTATTCCCCGAATGGCGCGAGCTTCACCTTCGCCGAGAAGGCCTTCTCCTTCGCGGGCGGAGAATATGACTTTGCCTACGATTGGATCTGCAACGGCGAGGAAGACTATGACTATCTCCGGGTGGCTTTGGTGCCGGAAAGCGCTGTGCTGACGCCCGGTGTTATTCCGTCAGATTTTGACAATTCTCTGCCCGAGGATTGGATCGCCCTGGATCAGGGCAGCTTCTTGTGCGGATCGAGGGACTGGCAGACTATGAATCTCACAAAAACAGCCGTCCCGGAGGGCGTTTACCGGGTGGGATTCTTCTGGACGAACGACCCCAGCGTCGGAAACCAGCCCCCCGCGGCCATTGACAACTTCAGCGTCGAGCCTCACATCGACAACCCGCAAACCGTAGACGTCTACCTGATCGACCAGACCAACCCGGAGCCCTCCGACGTCCGCATCTGGGCCTGGGGCAGCGCGGGCGACCTTGCTTCCGATTGGGACAGCCGTCCCGCCATGGAGTATCAGGACTCCGACGCCGTGGTCAACCGGGAGGGCGTCAACGGCGAGCCCTATACCCGCCCCTACTACAAGTTCACCCTGAACGTGGATGACTTCGGCGACGGCCTCCTCTTCACGGGCACGAACGGCCAGAGCGGCAACTGTGCCCTTACTGATGCGCAGAAGGAAGCCGGCTTTGCGGTCTTCTATCTGTATGACAGCGACAGCGGCCTGGGCGCCGGCGCGGGCGACGACGTCTGGAAGCTCGTCTCCCATACCGACGCGGACTGCACCCAGCCCGCAATCGACGAGTACCAGGGCCTGCTGACCGGCACGACGGATTCCATCGAGCGGAGCCCCGCCCTGGGCCATGACTTCTCCGTCCTGCTCGAGGACCATCCGGCCACCTGCACCACAGGCGGCTTCCGGCTCTTCCAGTGCTCCCGCTGCGATGAAACCCAGACCGAGGCGCTTGATCCTCTGGACCACATCCCCGGCGAGCCCGCCGAAGAGAACGTGATCCCCGCCACCTGCACCGAGGCCGGCTCCTATGATCTGGTGGTCCGCTGCGAGACCTGCGGCGAGATCCTCGAATCCGAGCCCTTCACCACGGAGGCTCTGGGCCACGACTTCTCCGTCCTGCTCGAGGACCATCCGGCCACCTGCACCGAGACCGGCTATCAGATTTACAAGTGCTCCCGCTGCGAAGCCGTAGAATCCCGTCCCGTGGACGCCCTGGGCCACCAGCCCGGCGAGCCCGTCGTCGAAAACTACGTGGAGCCCACCGGCTCCGCCGAAGGCGGCTATGACACCGTGGTCTACTGCCAGCGCTGCGGCGAGGAGCTGAGCCGCGAGCACACGGTTCTCTCCGCCGTGGAAGGCCCCAACGCCGACGGCCACTTCTATCTGAACGGCGAGATCGTCCCCTGCTATCAGTTCGTGGAGTGGAACGGCGACTGGTACTTCATCAACGACGACGACTACTACGCCAGGGACATCCACCTGGACTTCAAGCCGGTCTACGTGGAGGGCACCCCCTTTGAGCCCGGCTGCTACTACTTCGACGCCATGGGCAGACTGGTGATCCAGAACGGTCCCCAGGCCAACGGCTACTTCTACCTCAACGGCATCCGGCAGAAGGCCTATCAGGTTCTCGAATACGAGGGCAGCTGGTACTTCATCACCGACGGCAACAAGTACGCCGTGAGCTCCCGCCGCTATCTGAACCAGCAGCTCCTGGCGAACACGCCCTTCTCCGCGGGCTACTACGAGTTCGACGAGAACGGCAGAATGGTCCTGAAGAACGGTCCCCAGGACGACGGCTTCTTCTACCTGGACGGCATCAAGCAGCTGGCCTACCGGCTCATCGAGTGGAACGGCGACTACTACTTCATCAACGACGCCCACAAGTACGCCAGAAACATCCGGCTCTACCTGGGCCAGCAGTTTGTGGCCGGCTCCGAGCTGGCTCCCGGCTACTACGACTTTGACGACAGCGGCAAGCTGGTCATCAAGAACGGTCCCTGGGAGGACGGCTACTTCTACATCAACGGCGCCCGCCAGAGCTGCTACCAGCTCATCCACTGGGAGGGCGGCTACTACTTCATCAACGACGGCCACAAGTACGCCGTCAACAAGCGCATCTACCTCAGCGCCCAGTACATTGGCGACGAGCCCATCTCTGTCGGCTATCACTACTTCGGCGAAGACGGCAGAATGCTCCAGGACTAAGCACAATCATAACAGCGGCTCCCGGGTCCGCAAGGGCCCGGGAGCCCATCTGTTTCATGCTGTGCAAACACGAGATTTCCGCTTGCGCGGGAGGCGGAATCATGGTATAATTTGAATATCCTATGCCAAAGCTCCACAGAAGGAGGAACACTTTATGACAGAACAGGAAAAAATGCTGCGCGGGATGCTCTACGACCCCTCGGACAAGACCCTCGCGGAGCTGCGGCGGAAGGCCCACCGGCTCTGGCAGGAATACAATCTGCTGGCGGAGACAGATCCCCGCCGGATCGAGATTTTGGACGAGCTGATCCCCCACAAGGGGCCGGACGTCTTTTTGGCCGGGCCGATCTACATTGACTACGGGGTCTTCACCAGCTTTGGGGCCCGGTGCTACGCCAATTTCAACTTCACGGTGCTGGACACCTGCCCCGTCACCATCGGCGACGACGTGATGTTCGGACCCAACTGCTCCCTGCTCACGCCCCTCCATCCCCTGCTCCCTGCCCAGCGGAATCTGCGGCGGCGGGACGACGGCAGTCTCTACGATCTGGAATACGGCGCGCCGATCACCGTGGAAAGCGACTGCTGGATCGCCTCCGACGTGAAGATCCTGGGGGGCGTGACCATTGGCCGGGGCAGCGTCATCGGCGCGGGCAGCGTGGTCACCCGCAGCATCCCCGCCGGGGTTCTGGCCGCCGGAAACCCCTGCCGGGTGATTCGCCCCCTGACGGAGAAGGATTTGCTGGAAAATCCTTGCTATTTTGGATAAAGCGTGCTATAATATTAGGAAATCTCAAAGAAAAATATTTCCGAGGTGATACAAATGGAACAGAAAAAAGTCATGCTCTCCGGCATCAAGCCCAGCGGCTCGCTGACCCTGGGCAGCTATCTCGGTGCGATCCGCAACTGGAAGGCCCGGGCAGAGGAATTTGACTGCTACTACTTTATGGCGGATCTGCACGCCATCACCGTGCGCCAGAACCCCGCCGAGCTCCGCCGCTGGACCATGGAACAGCTGGCCCAGTATATCGCCTGCGGCCTGGACCCGGAGCAGAACACCCTCTTCATCCAGAGCCACGTCCACCAGCACGCCGAGCTGGGCTGGATTCTGAACTGCTACGCCATGTTCGGCGAGCTTTCCCGGATGACCCAGTTCAAGGACAAGAGCGCCAAGAACGCCGACAACATCAACGGCGGTCTCTTCACCTATC
>CAMVKI010000074.1 GCA_947168005.1 uncultured Clostridia bacterium | reverse complement strand
ACCTATCCGATTGAATTGTAAAGTTTTAATTGAAACAATATAGTAGGGGCCGATGCCCTCATCGGCCCTTTTCTCCCGTGCGGAAGAGGCAGCAAGGGACGGGGATACGGATTCCTCGATTTTCGGAGGGATTTGGATGCGGTTTATACCGTCATAGACGCATTTTCCCGTTGACAAACATGGCTCCTCCCTGTATAATATAGCGACAAAACGAAAACCGTAAGAAAGGCAGAATCATCATGGCAAAGGAATTCAAGATCACCAGCATCCGGCTCGCGGAGCTGGAGGAAGAGCTGCAATACCTGAAGACCACCCGGGAGAAGGAGGTTGCCGAGCACCTGAAGGAGGCCCGCTCCTTCGGCGATCTCTCCGAGAACAGCGAGTACGACGAGGCGAAAAACGAGCAGGCCCAGCTCTACGGCCGCATTGCCGAGGTAGAAAACATCCTGGCCCACGCCGTTATCATCGACGACGGCCTCGAGGGCGTGGAGCAGTCCTCTGTGGGCTATATCGGTCTGGGCAGCACGGTCAAGGTTCGGGACATCGAATTTGATGAGACGGATATCTACGCCATCGTCGGCTCCCAGGAGGCCGATCCCAAGAACCATCGGATTTCCGACGACTCTCCCTTCGGCCGCGCCATGCTTGGCAAGACCGTGGGCGACATCGTAGAGGTGGAGGCCCCCGTGGGGACTGTCAAATTTGAGATTCTTTCTGTCGAAAAATAAGCTTCTGTAGGGCGGCCGACCCAGGGCTGCCGCAGGTCACCGGACGGGCGACCCGGCGGCCCGAGGGCAGGCCGCCCTACGAAATAAATAGGAGGATACCCATGGCAAAGTTTGTACCGCAGGACCAGATGCCCCTGGTGGACCAGGTGCGCGTCCGGCATGAAAAGCTGCAGACCCTGCAGCAGGAGGGGAGAGACCCCTTCCGGATTACCAGGTTCGACGTGACCCATCACGCCCAGGAGATCAAGGACCGCTTTGCGGAGCTGGAGGAGCAGTCCGTCCGGCTGGCGGGCCGCATTATGTCCAAGCGCGGCATGGGCAAGGCCATTTTTGCCGATCTCCAGGATCGCTCCGGCCGGGTCCAGCTCTATATCAAGGTGGACGAGATGGGCGAGGAGGCCTTTGCCGACTGCCGCAAGCTCGACGTGGGCGACATCGTGGGCGTCGAGGGGCCCGTCTTCAAGACCCAGCGGGGCGAGATCTCCGTCCGCACCCGCAGCGTGACCCTGCTGTCCAAGTCCCTGAAGCCCCTGCCCGAGAAGTTCCACGGTCTCACCGACAAGGAGCTGCGTTTCCGGCAGCGCTATCTTGATCTGATCGTCAATCCCAACGTGCAGGAGAATTTCCGCATCCGCTCCCGCTTCATCAGCTTCATGCGCCGTTACCTGGACGGGCAGGGCTATATTGAAGTGGAGACGCCGGTGCTGAACACCATCTCCGGCGGCGCCTCCGCCCGGCCCTTCGTGACCCACCACAATACCCTGGATATCGATATGTATATGCGGATCGCCACGGAGCTGCCCCTCAAGCGCCTGATTGTCGGCGGCATGGAGCGGGTCTACGAGATCGGCCGCATCTTCCGCAATGAAGGCATGGACCCCAAGCACAACCCCGAGTTTACCTCGGTGGAGCTGTATGAGGCCTACGCAGATTTCCATCGGATGATGGACCTTGCCGAGGGCATCGTCTCCGGCGCGGCCAAGGAGATCCTGGGCACGTATCAGGTATCCTGGATGGGCTACGACATCGACCTGACCCCCGGCTGGCCTCGCCTGACCATGATCGATGCGGTCAAGCGCTACGTGGGCATTGACTTCGGCGCGATTTCCGACGACGCCGAGGCGGTTGCCGCCGCGAAAGCGGCGGGCGTGGAGCTGAACGCCGCGGCCGAGCCCACCTGGGGCAACGCCCTCTTTGCCTGCTTCGACCAAAAGGTGGAGGAGCATCTGATCCAGCCCACCTTTATCACCATGTACCCGGTGGAGGTCAGCCCGCTGACCAAGCGCAGCCCCGCCGATCCCCGGCTGACCGAGCGCTTCGAGTTCTTTATTGCCCATTCCGAAATGGGCAACGCCTATTCCGAGCTCAACGATCCCATCGACCAGCGGGGCCGATTCCTGAAGCAGATGGAGCAGCGGGAGCGCGGCGACGATGAGGCGGAGATGATCGACGAGGACTTCCTGAACGCGATGGAGTACGGCATGCCGCCCACCGGCGGTATGGGCATCGGCATTGACCGCTGCGTCATGATGCTCTGCGGCGTTGACACCATCCGGGAGGTTATTCTGTTCCCGACAATGAAACCTTTGGACAAGGAGAAGCCCGAAAAGGCCGAGACCAAGGCGGAAGAAAAGCCCGTTGAAGCGGCTCCTGTCGTCGAGGAAAAGATCGACTTTTCCAACGTCGTGATCGAACCCCTGTTCCAGGATCAGGTGGACTTCGAGACCTTCTCCAAGTCTGATTTCCGGGCCGTCAAGGTCCTGGCCTGCGAGGCTGTGAAGAAGTCCAAGAAGCTGCTGAGGTTCACCCTGGACGACGGCACCGGCACGCCCCGGACCATCCTCTCCGGCATCCACGCCTACTACGAGCCCGAGGAGCTGATCGGCAAGACCTGCATCGCCATTACGAATCTGCCGCCCCGGCCCATGATGGGCATCGAGAGCTGCGGGATGCTGCTCTCCGCCGTTCATAAGGAAGGCGAGGAGGAGAAGCTCCATCTGCTGATGGTCGATCCCCACATCCCGGCGGGCGCGAAGCTCTATTGAGCGACAAGCATCTTACAAGATGAAACTGGAGACCGGCTGTTCGTCAATTGCAGCCGGTCTCTTCTTGCCTTTTTTATTTGATTTCCCATACTTTTTTATTGAAAAAAGTCGGGAGATGTGTTATTATCTTTTAGAATGGCAATCTAATGCGAAGGCAGGAGAAATACATGAAATACGCGTTGATCGGCTGCGGGCGGATTTCCCCGAATCATATTGAAGCGGCAAAAAACAACAATCTGGACTTTGCCGCCATGTGCGATATTCGTCCGCAGGCCATGCAGGAAAAGGCGGAGCGCTTCGGCCTGGAAGGAGTCCGCAGATATACCGATTATCGGGAGCTCCTGGAAAAGGAAAAGCCGGAGCTCGTCGCCATCGCCACGGAGTCCGGAAAGCACGCGGCCATCGCTCTGGACTGCATTGCCGCCGGCTGCAGCGTCATCATTGAAAAGCCCATCGCCCTCTCCATTGCCGACGCGGACGCGATCATCGAGGCAGGCAGGAAGGCCGGCGTCGTGGTATGCGCCAATCATCAGAATCGCTTCAATAAATCGGTCCGTTACATGCGCGAGGCCCTGGAGGCCGGACGCTTCGGCAGGCTTTCCCACGGCGCGGCCCACGTCCGCTGGAACCGCGGAAAGAGCTATTACGACCAGGCTGCCTGGAGAGGAACCTGGGCTGAAGACGGCGGATGCCTGATGAATCAGTGCATTCACAACATCGATCTGCTCCGCTGGTTCATGGGGGACGAGGTGGAGGAGGTCATGGCCTACACGGATCAGCTCTCCCACCCCTATCTGGAGGCCGAGGACCTGGGTCTGGCTCTGGTGAAATTCAAGAACGGCGCCTACGGCCTGATTGAGGGCACCACAAACGTCTATCCGAAGAATCTGGAGGAGACTCTTTATATCTTCGGCGAGAAGGGCACCGCGAAGGCCGCCGGGACCAGCGACAACATCATCGAGGAGTGGCGCTTTGCCGACGGGCTGGACGATCCGGAGGAGGTCAAAAAGCGCTTCAGCGAGAACCCGCCGAATATCTATGGCTTCGGGCATACGCCCCTCTATGCCGACGTGCTGGAGGCCATTGCCGTCGGCAGACCGCCTCTTGTGGACGCGGAGGCCGGAAAACGGGCCCTGGAGCTGGTCCTTGCCATTTACAAATCAGCCGCTGAGCACCGTCCCGTGAAGCTGCCTCTGGAAAGCTGTTCCACGCTGGATTTTGTCGGACGCTTCGGCAGTCGGGAGGGTCTATGAGTCAGTTTTTTGTACATCCCACCAGCGTGGTGGACGAGGACGTCGTCATCGGCGAGGGCACGAAGATCTGGTTCTTCTGCCACATCCAGTCCGGCGCCCGGATCGGGGCCCGCTGCTCTCTGGGGCAGAATGTGAACGTCTCCAACAACGTTCGGGTCGGCAACGGCTGCAAGCTGCAAAACAATGTTTCGCTCTATGAGGGCATGGAGCTGGAGGACGACGTGTTCTGCGGGCCCTCCTGCGTCTTTACCAACGATCTGACCCCCCGGGCCAAGTATCCGAAGGGGAGAGCGGGCTACAAAAAGACGCTCCTCAAGCGCGGCGCGTCCATCGGCGCCAACGCGACAATCCTCTGCGGCCACACCATCGGCGAATGGGCCATGGTCGGCGCGGGCGCCGTCGTGACCTCCGACGTACCGAACCACGCTCTGATGCTCGGCGTTCCCGCGCGAATCTCCGGGTGGGTCTGCGAATGCGGCGAGGTCCTTTCCCAGGATCTGGTCTGCAAGAAATGCGGACGCCGCTACAGAGAAGCTCCGGAAGGACTGGAGGAAGTGAAATAAATGCAGTTCAGGGATTTGAAAGCGCAGTATTCGGCACTGAAGCCCGAAATTGACGCGGGAATCGAGGCCGTGATCAATTCCTCGGCGTTTATTCTTGGAAAGCCGGTGGCCGAGCTGGAAACCAGGCTGGCCGAGTATGTGGGCAGAAAGCACTGCGTGAGCTGCGGCAACGGCACGGACGCCCTGCAGCTTTCGCTGATGATCTGGGGCGTCGGCCCCGGCGACGCGGTGTTCACCTCGGATTTCACCTATTTCGCCTCTGCGGGCTCCACCTCGATCCTCGGCGGCACGCCCGTTCTGGTTGACATTGATCTCAATACCTTCAACATGAGCCCCGACGCGCTGGAGGCACAGATCCAACGGGTTCTGCGGGAAGGGAAGCTGAACCCGAAGGCGATTGTTCCGGTGGATCTTTTTGGCCAGCCCGCGGACTACGACAGGATTCTTCCCATTGCCGAAAAATACGGTCTGAAGGTTCTGGAGGACGCGGCGCAGGGCTTCGGCGGGTATATCCGCGGCAAGCGGGCGTGCTCCTTCGGCGATCTCTCGGCCACCTCCTTTTTCCCGGCAAAGCCTCTGGGCTGCTACGGAGACGGCGGCGCGGTGTTCACCGACGACGACGAAATTGACGCCAGGCTTCGCTCCCTCCGGGCCCAGGGCAAATCCCCGGCAGACAAATACGACAACCGGGAGATCGGCATGAACAGTCGGCTGGATTCCCTCCAGGCTGCCATTTTGCTGCCCAAGCTGAGGGCCTTTATCGACTATGAGCTGGACGCGGTGAACCGGGCCGCGGATTGGTACACGGCAAGGCTGAAGGACCGGGTTGTGACCCCGACGGTGCTCCCCGGCTTCCTCTCCTCCTGGGCACAGTACACGGTTCTGCTGGAGGACAAGGCCTCCCGGGACGCGGCGCAAAGCCGTCTGAAGGCCCGGGGTATCCCCTCCATGATCTATTATCCCCGGGGACTGCACCAGCAGGAGGCCTATCAATGGATGGGCCTGGAGGATTCCATGTACCCCAACACCCTCGAGGCCTCCCGGCGCTGTCTGAGTCTTCCCATGCACCCCTATCTGAAGGAAGAGGATGTGGAAATGATTTGCGGCGCGCTTCTGAGCCTGTAATTTCAAACAAAAAAGATAGAAGAGATCCCGTGTGGATCTACAGAGAAAGAAGAGTATGGCAAAAGGAAAATTTGAAGTCGGACGTTCGGACAGTCCGGAAAACAGCCGGTCCGGCCGCAGCTTCGATTGGCTTCTGATTATGCTTCCGGTTCTGGTGCTGGCGTCGCTGGCGCTGATTCTGCTTGTGACGATGCGCGGATTTGAGCCCGCTGAGGGCGACGACATCCGCGGGTATACGAAGGAAGAGCTGACCGAGCAGTATCAAAATCTCTCCCAGACCATCGAAAAGAGCAATATGGTTTTGACCCTTCTGCCGGAGGACCCGGAGGCAAAGGACGCGCCGATTCAGCTGACGGTTCCGCCCTCTCTCAGCGGCGTTCGCGTGGATCTGAACGGTCTCGCCTCCGATCTGGAGGACGGCCTGGGCCAGGTCAGCCGCAAGCGCTTCCTGGTCAAGCCCGGCAACTACCTCTCCTTTGACCGGAATTCGCTCCGGGCTTTGGCGGAGGAGACGGAAAGGCAGTATGCCCGACATTTCCAGGAATCCCGGGCTTCTTTGGAATCGATCAGGACCGGAGATGAAGAGATACACGTCCTTGATATTAATATCGGCGAACGCGGGGTGGAAATCTCTGCGGAGGATATCTACAGCGCGCTTTTGAACGCATACGAGGCGGGAAACTTGCAGCCGACGCTCCAGTATCGCACCGAGGAGCCTCAGCCGCTGGACGCCGAGGCGATCCACGATATGTACACCATCAGGCCCGTTGACGCGGAGCTGGATATGCAAACCTTCCGGATCACCCCGGACGTTCCCGGCTTTGGCTTTGAGCTGGAGGAGCTGGAGGAGCTTCTGGAGACAGCGGAGCCCGGCAAGAACTATCAGCTGACCCTGAGGACCCTGAGAGCCGACCAGACGACGGAGGATATGGAAGCCTCCCTCTATCGGGACGTGCTGGCCGACGCGAAGACGGACCACGTGTATATCGACGACCGCACGGTAAACCTGATGAAGGCCTGCGAGGCCATCGACGGGAAGATCCTGATGCCCGGCGAGGTCTTCTCCTTCAACCAGACTGTCGGCCAGCGGACGGAGGAGAAGGGCTATCGGGAGGCGACGGCCTACGTCAACGGCGCTTCCGTGCCGGAGATCGGCGGCGGCGTCTGCCAGGTTGCGTCCACGATCTACTACGCCGTACTCCAGGCGGACCTGCGGACCGTGGAGCGCCGTTGCCATACCTATCTGGTGGAGTATGTTCCGAGAGGCATGGACGCGGCAATCTACTGGGGCTCCATCGACTATAAATTTGAAAACACCAGCCCGACGCCCATCAAGATCGAGGCCTCGGTCCATGACGGGATCGTGGAGGTCATTCTCCGCGGCCGGGAATGGAAGGACTATACCGTAGAGCTCCACTACGAAACGCTGCAGGAGATTCCCTGGGAAGTAAAGGAGCAGATCGTCACCGACGGCTCCTACAAAAACGGCGCGACCATCGTAAAGCCCTACACGGGCTATCGCGTGTCCACCTCGAAGACCCTGAAGGACCTGGACGGAAACGTGATTGAAACGGTACATATCGCCAACAGCAGCTATCAGAAGCGCGACAAGGTAATCGCCGTGGTTCCGCCTCCTCCGAAGGAGACGAGCCCGACGGAAAGTAGCGCTCCAAACGGCTGAGCAGACAGAAAAGCGCCCCGCGGTCCGTGAACCGCGGGGCGTTCTTTGCGTTTACTGCGCGGGCTTGAAGCTGTCCTTCAGGCTGACGCTGCGGTTGAAGACCAGATGGTCCTCGCCGCTGTCCTTGCTGTCCAGGCAGAAATAGCCGAGACGCATGAACTGGAAGTGACCGGGAGGCACCGCGCCGGCCAGAGAGGCCTCCACCTTGCAGCCGGTCAAAACCTCTAAGGAATTGGGGTTCAGGCACTCGATAAAGTCCTTGTCGGCGGCGTCGGGCTCGGCGTCGGAGAAGAGGTTGTCGTAGAGCCGGACCTCGGCGTCCCTGGCGGTCAGAGCGTCCACCCAGTGGATCGTCGCGCCCTTGACCTTCCGCCCGTCGGCGGGGTTGCCGCCCCGGGAATCGGGGTCGTATTCGGCGTAGATTTCGGCGATGCTGCCGTCGGGGTTCTTTTTGCAGCCGGTGCAGGTGACGAGGTAGGCGCCCTTCAGGCGGACCTCGTTGCCGGGGTACATCCGCTTATACTTGGGGATCGGCGCCTCCAGGAAGTCTTCGGATTCAATCCAGAGCTCCCGGGAGAAGCTGAGCTCGCGGGTCCCTTCCTCGGGCCGGTTGGGGTTGTTCTCCACCTCAAAGAGCTCGGTCTTGCCCTCGGGATAGTTGGTGATGACCAGCTTCACGGGATGCAGGACCGCCATGACGCGCTGGGCGGTCTCGTTCAGGTCCTCCCGCAGGCAGTGCTCCAGGAAGGCGTACTCCACGGTGGAGGGGTTCTTGGCCACGCCGATGCGCTCGCAGAAATTGCGGATGGACTTGGGCGTGTAGCCCCGGCGGCGCAGACCGCAGAGGGTGGGCATCCGGGGATCGTCCCAGCCGGAGACGCGCTTTTCCTCCACCAGCCTGCGGAGCTTGCGCTTGGACATGACGGTGTGGTCGATGCCGAGGCGGGCGAACTCGATCTGGCGGGGCTTGTGGTAGGGGATGGAGACGTTGGTGACCACCCAGTCATAGAGAGGCCGGTGCTCCTCGTATTCCAGGGAGCAGAGGGAATGGGTGATGCCCTCCAGGGCGTCCTGGATGGGGTGGGCGAAGTCGTACATGGGGAAGATGCACCACTTGGTGCCCTGGCGGTGGTGGTCGATGTAGCGGATGCGGTAGAGAACCGGATCGCGCATGTTGAAGTTGCCGGAGGCCAGGTCGATTTTGGCCCGGAGGGTCTTGCTGCCCTCAGGGAACTCCCCGGCCCGCATTCTCTGGAAGAGCTCCAGGTTTTCCTCTATGGGACGGTCCCGGTAGGGGGAGACGGCGGGCACGCCGATGTCGCCCCGGTTGGCCTTGAACTCCTCGGGGGAGAGCTCGCAGACGTAGGCCAGGCCCTTCTTGATGAGCTCGATGGCGAACTCATAGGTCTTTTCAAAGTAGTCGCTGCCGTAGAAGAAGCGGTCGCCCCAGTCGAAGCCCAGCCAGTGAATGTCCTCCTGGATGGCTTCCACAAATTCGGTGTCCTCCTTGGCGGGGTTGGTGTCGTCCATGCGCAGATTGCACAGGCCGCCGAACTTTTCCGCCGTGCCGAAGTCGATCACCAGGGCCTTGCAGTGGCCGATGTGCAGATAGCCGTTGGGCTCGGGCGGGAAGCGGGTGTGCACCGTCATGCCCTCAAACTGTCCGCCCTTGGCGATGTCCTCTTCCACAAAGGCCTCAATAAAGTTTCTCGATTCGTTCAGTTTGATTTCTTCAGCCATAATATCGTACCTCACTGAAAAATTTGAAATTATTATACAACATGCCGCGCAGGATTGCAAGGCTTTTTCCCCCGGATGAGAAGAAGAAATTTATTCAAATTTTACAAAAATTTTAGTTGTCAATTTGGAAAAAATACTGTAAAATAGTGGCATCGAACAAAAAGGAGTGATTTCCTTGGCAGAAGGGATCCAATATCATCGCGTATTGCTCAAGGTGAGCGGAGAGGCCCTGGCGGGCGACGCCCACCGCGGGCTTGATTTCAATGTGATCGGCGAGGTCTGCGAGGTTGTCAAGCGCTGTGTGGAGGCCGGCGTGCAGATCGGCGTCGTCGTCGGCGGCGGCAACTTCTGGCGCGGCCTCAAGGACGGCGGAGACCGGATGCAGCGGGTCCGGGCGGACCACATGGGGATGCTCGCCACGGTCATCAACGCTCTGGCAGTGGCCGACACGCTGGAGCAGCACGGCGTTCCCGCCCGCGTCATGACGGCCATCGACATGCCCCGGATCGCCGAGCCCTACATCCGCGACAAGGCCATCCGGCACCTGGAAAAGGGGAGAGTGGTGGTCTTCGGCTGCGGCACGGGCAACCCCTATTTCTCCACCGATACCGGCGCCGTGCTCAAGGCTGTGGAGATCGACGCCGACGCAATCCTCCTGGCGAAGAACATCGACGGGGTTTACTCCGCCGATCCCGCCAAGGACCCCACGGCGGTCAAGTTTGACCGTATCAGCTTCGACGAGGTCCTGGCCCGCCGCCTCGGTGTCATGGATTCCACCGCCACCAGCCTCGCCATGGACAACCATATGCCCATTCTCGTCTTCGCTCTGAAGGACCCGGAGAACATCTATCGGGTCGTCAAGGGCGAGCGCGTCGGAACACTTGTCACGGATTAACGAAAAGGAGGAAATAAAAATGGCAGTTGACTTCAAAGAATTCACCAGAAAGATGGACCGCACCCTGGAGGTTCTCCAGGAGGACTTCAGCAGCATCCGCACGGGCCGTCCCAACGCCCGCCTGCTGGACCGCATCACCGTGCCCTACTACGGCGTGGACACTCCCATCGGCCAGGTCGGCACCATCAACTCCCCGGACGCCCGGACCCTGATGATCCAGCCCTGGGACAACTCCCTGCTGAAGCCCATCGAGAAGGCCATTCAGGCCTCCGACCTGGGCATCAACCCCCAGAACGACGGCCGCGTGATCCGCCTGGTCTTCCCCCAGCTCACCGAGGAGCGCCGCAAGGACCTGACCAAGCAGGTCAAGAACCTGGGCGAGAGCGGAAAGGTCGCCGTCCGCAACGTCCGCCGGGACGCCATGGACTACATCAAGAAGCTGAAGAAGAACTCGGAGATCACCGAGGACGACCAGAAGAAGGCCGAGAAGGACCTGCAGGAGCTCACCGACAAGTACATCAAGAAGGTGGACGAGGCCTGCGCCGTCAAGGAAAAGGAGCTCATGGAGCTGTGAGAAAAA
>CAMVKI010000073.1 GCA_947168005.1 uncultured Clostridia bacterium | reverse complement strand
ACGGCGCGGCTGCCCAGCTCTACATGGGCTACGACACCGAGCACCTGGTCAACGAAGAGCTGACTGCCGACCAGCTTGCCAAGCTGGACGAGTACGAGACCAAGGAGCTGCCCGCGGTCGAGAAGACCAACAGCAACTACCGTCCCGAGGGCCAGAGCAACATCCTGTTCAACTCCGTGTCTCTGGACAACGAGGTCATCCTGACCCTGATCGTCCGGGCCGCCGAAGGCGCCGACGTGAAGGTTCTGATGAAGGATCACGAGAGCGGCACGGTTCTGGAGACCCTGGACGCCGCCTGGAACGGCAGCAACTACGTTGTGAACTACTCCGGCATCGGCGCAGACAAGATGCGCGTGGCCTACGATTTCGTGGCCCAGATCGACGGCGCCGAGACAGGCAACACCCGCACCTGGTCCGTCGAGGGCTACGTCGGCGAGCTCCGCAGCGGCAACAACCAGCTCCAGATCAACGTCGCCAACGCCCTGCTTGCCTACGGCGACGCCGCCGCTGCCTACTTCGCGGCCCAATAAAAACAAGCGTCGGCAATCCGACGGCAAGTATCAAGAAAGCGCGGAGCTTCGGCTCCGCGTTTTCTTTTCAAAAAAATGAAAAAAACGCTTGCATTTTGAAAAATATGTGCTATAATAATGCGGCCTATGAATGGAGCGGTCCTCTGCACAGCCGGCGCGAGCGCGCAGCGGCATTTCCAGTGACATGAACGCCCAAATATAAAGGAGGACAAGATCATGGATCTCATGAAGGCTCTTACCAGCCAGTACATGAAGGAAGAACTGCCCGTCGTTCGGGTCGGCGACACCGTTCGTGTGCACGTCAAGATTAAGGAAGGCTCCCGCGAGAGAGTCCAGGTTTTTGAGGGTACCGTCATTGCCAAGAAGCACGGCGGCATCGAAGAGAGCTTCACCGTCCGCCGCCTGAGCTACGGCGTGGGCTGTGAGAAGGTGTTCCCCATCCACGCTCCCAACATCGTCAAGGTTGAGACTGTTCGCCGCGGCAAGGTCCGCAGAGCG
Organism: uncultured Clostridia bacterium; assembly: GCA_947168005.1. Classification (GTDB taxonomy): domain Bacteria; phylum Bacillota; class Clostridia; order Oscillospirales; family Oscillospiraceae; genus JAFRPC01. Next base: position 9,733 of record CAMVKI010000073.1, on the reverse strand, counting down.
AAGCTCTACTACCTGCGCGATCGTCTGGGCAAGGCTGCCAAGGTCAAGGAGCGCGTGTAATTTCAAAAACCCCGCAAAGGGGCGGTTCCATTTGCGTTTCGCGTGGGACCGCCTCTTTGCTTTGTGAATTTTCGGTAAATACTTCCGCTTTGGAAGGGCATTCTATTTGACAAACGGTGGTAAGATGGTGTATAGTATAAGTTGATAATTTGGGCTCATTCGCCCCCACGGAAGCAAGACGTTTTTCACCGCAGCGGCTTTGCCGCATGGAGGACTGAATATGGAACAGGAAAAAAGCATCAAACGCAGGAAGGTTCCGGACCCGCGGCAGCGCACCGTCACCGGTTCGGTGCTCCATGTACTGTGGCGGCTTGTCGCCGCGCTGCTGGCTGTGATTCTCTTTTTCGGCATAGCGGGCGGCGTGGCCGGCGTGCGGATGTATCAGCAGGGCAGGGACTATATTGATAAGGATATCAAGCCCATTGCCCACTACGATCTGGAGGGTGTGAAGCTCAACCAGTCCTCCTTCATCCTCGCCAAGAACCCGGAAACCGGAGAGTTCCAGGAAATTCGCCAGCTGCTTGCCATCGAAAACCGCATTTGGGTCAACTACGAGGATATTCCCAGGGATATGATCAACGCTGCCGTCGCCATCGAGGACAAGCGCTTTTGGGAGCACGACGGCGTGGACTGGATGCGCACCCTGGCCGCCTCGGCCAATATGTTCATCGGCGGCTCCCGCTACGGCGGCTCCACCCTGACCCAGCAGCTCATCAAGAACCTGACCGGCGAGCGCGACGTCACGGTCCGCCGCAAGCTCATGGAGATTTTCAAGGCCCTCGACTTCGAGAAGAACTATACCAAGAAAGAGATCATCACCTGGTATCTGAACACCATCTACCTGGGCGAGCGCGCCTACGGCGTCAAGAGCGCCGCCTACGCCTACTTCGGCAAAGACCTGGACGAGCTGACCACCAAGGAATGCGCCTGCATCATCGGCATCACCAACAACCCCTCGCGCTACGATCCCTACTACTACCCGGAGAACAACGAGCACCGCACTCTGACCATCCTCCAGCAGATGTTCGAGCAGGGATATATCGAGGACCGCGACACCTATGACGCCATCTGCGACCAGCAGCTGGAATTCAAGAGCGCCTCGCCCACCGCCCAGAAATACCACTGTGAGGAATGCGATTTCGAGGGAACCATCGGCAAGTACAAGGCCGACGGCGACTATTATACCTGCCCCGTCTGCGGGAAGCAAAACCAATTCGACGTAGAAAAGAAGGATTACTACTCCTGGTTTGAGGACACCGTAATCCGGGACGTCATCAACGACCTGGCGGAGCTGAAGGGCATATCCTTTGACGCAGCCAGCCAGATGGTCACCACCGGCGGCTTCCGCATCTACTCCACGTTAGACCTGGAGGCCCAGGCCAAGGTGGATGAGGTCTATCAGGACCTGGATAACGTGCCGAAGACCGTTCCCAAATACGATCAGCATTTGCAGTCCGCCATTGTCGTGATCGACAACGAGACCGGCGACATTGTTGCCATGGCCGGCGGCGTCGGCGAGAAGGAGGGCAACCTGACCTGGAACCGCGCCACCCGAAGCAAGCTCTCTCCGGGCTCCTCCATCAAGCCCCTGACGGTCTACGGCCCCGGCCTGGCCCTGGGCGTGATCACCCCGGGCTCCGCCTACGAGGATTCCCCCCTGATGAAGCTCAACGGCAAGGACTGGCCCCAGAATGAAAACCGCAGATACAGCGGCTGGATGCTGGTGAACAACGGCGTGGCCCAGTCACTGAATACCATCGCCGTCAAGGTCCTCTCCGACGTGACGCCGGAGGCGAGCTATGAGTTTGCCACCGAGAAGCTCGGCCTGACGAGCCTGGTCGAGTACGAGGAGCAAAACGGCATCGGCTATTCCGACATCAACCTGGCCCCCCTCGGCATGGGCCAGCTTACCCACGGCCTGACGGTCCGGGAGATGGCCACGGCCTACGCGACCTTCCCCAACGGCGGCGTCTACCGCAAGGCCCGGACCTATACCCGGGTGGAGGACGCCGAGGGCAATGTCATCATCGACAATACCCAGGAGTCCCACGAGGCCATGGACGCCCACGCTGCCTGGTATATGGTCTATATGCTGGAGTATGCCTGCAACAACGGCACGGGCGCCGATGCCCGCTTTGGCGGGGTCCGCGTGGCCGGCAAGACCGGCACCACCACCAGCAACCGCGACCGCTGGTTCTCGGGCTTCACGCCCCGGTACACCGCCTCGGTCTGGTGCGGCTACGACAAGCCGGAGGAAATCAAGCTGGTGGTCAATCGCAACCCGTCGGTGACAATGTGGAAGGCTGTCATGTCGAGGCTTGTGGAGGGCATGTCCGAGGAGGAGATCGGCGATTTCAACAGGCCGACGGACGAGAGCTTTGTCTCTGTCGATGTTTGCAGCCAGACCGGCCTGCTGGCAGGGTCCAAGTGCTCCCCCCGGTCCATCAAGCTCTTTGCCTCCGATGTGCCCCAGGAAACCTGCGAGGCCCATCTGGAATTTGAATTCACCATGTGCTATCCCGACAGCGGCAGCAACAGCGGCTACCGCGCCAACGACTTCTGCGTCGCCTATAACCGGATTATCAACAGCGCGGAGTTCCAGTCGCTGGCCGCGGAGTTCCCGGAGCTGAAACGCTTTACCGCAAACGCCCTCGCCAAGAAGACCATCTATATGCTGAAGGACGAAAGGAACGACAATCCCACCCTGGCCGACGCGCTGGAGCTCAACGGCATCCATGATTGCTCCGTCCACAACGCCCAGCTTTTGCAGGATCTGCAAGCTGCGATAGAGGAAGCGCGGGCAGCTCAGATTCCTGTGCCCACGGACCCGGAGCCCACAGAGCCGGAGCCCACACAGCCGGAGCCCACACAGCCGGAGCCCACGGATCCGGAGCCCCAGCCCTGGCCCTGACCGCGCCGCGCCCGGCAAGCTGCCGGTTCGCAGCCTGAAAACCGAATGACAACGGAGAAAGATTATGTGGATTTCAGACCAATGGAAGGAATATGAGGTCATCGACGCCTCCGACGGCGAACGCCTGGAGCGCTGGGGGAGCTATATCCTGGTCCGCCCGGACCCCCAGGTCATCTGGTCCACGCCGAAGACAGAGCCGCGCTGGCGGCGCTATGACGCCCGCTATGCCCGCTCCAATACCGGCGGCGGACATTGGGAGCAGCACAGACTCCCGGAGCAGTGGCCGCTCCACTACCGGGAGATGAGCTTCCTGGTCAAGCCCATGAGCTTCAAGCACACGGGCATCTTCCCGGAGCAGGCGGTCAACTGGGATTTCATCATTGATACCGTCCGGGCCGCGGGCCGGCCGGTGAACGTACTGAACCTCTTTGCCTACACCGGCGGGGCCACCCTGGCCGCCGCCGTGGGCGGAGCCTCCGTCTGCCACGTGGACGCGGCCAAGGGTATGGTCCAGATGGCCCGGGACAACGCCCGGGCTTCCGGGCTGGAGAACGCCCCCATCCGCTGGATCGTGGACGACTGCGGCAAGTTTGTGGAGCGGGAGATTCGCCGGGGCAAGCGCTACGACGCGATCATCATGGACCCGCCCTCCTACGGGCGAGGGCCCTCCGGCGAGATCTGGAAGCTGGAGACCAGCCTCTGGCCCTTCGTGGAGCTGGTCAGCAAGGTCCTCTCCGATCAGCCCCTCTTCGTGCTGCTTAATTCCTACACCACCGGCCTGGCCCCCTCTGTCGTCAGCTACGTGCTCGACAGCGTGCTGAGCCGCCGCTTCGGCGGCAAAACGGAGGCCCAGGAGCTGGGCCTGCCCGTCACCGCCTCGGGGCTGTACCTGCCCTGCGGGGCCACGGGAAGATGGATCGCAACATAAGGAGTACCTATGTCAAACCTGATTACCACCGAAAATCTGAGCTTTAGCTACCCTGCCTCGGGGGAGCGGCTGGCGCTGCCGGTGTTTGAGGATCTGAACGTGGAGATTGCCGAGGGCAGCTTCACGGCGATCATCGGACCCAACGGCTGCGGGAAATCCACCCTGGCCAAGCACTTCAATGCGATCCTGCTGCCCTCCGGCGGCAAGGTCTGGGTGGCCGGACTGGATACCTCCGACGAGGAGAAGCTGCTGGAGATCCGCCGCCAGATCGGCATGGTCTTCCAGAACCCGGACAACCAGATCGTCGCCAACGTGGTGGAGGAGGACGTGGCCTTCGCCCCGGAGAACCTGGGCGTGCCCTCGGCGGAGATTCGCCGCCGGGTGGACGAGGCCCTGAAAACCGTGGGAATGTACGAGTATGTGGAGCACGCGCCCCATCTGCTCTCCGGCGGCCAGAAGCAGCGCGTCGCCATAGCCGGCGTTCTGGCCATGGAGCCCCGCTGCATCGTCCTGGACGAGCCTACCGCCATGCTGGACCCCCGGGGCAGGGAAGAGGTGGTATCCACTGTCGCCCGGCTCAACCGGGAGCGGGGCATCACCGTAGTCCTGATCACCCACCATATGAACGAGGCCGCCGCGGCGGACCGGGTTATCGTTATGCACAAGGGCGGCGTCCTGGCCGACGGCAGCCCCCGGGAGGTCTTCCGGCAGGTGGAGCTTTTGCGGGAAGCGGGGCTGGACGTGCCCCAGACCGTGGACCTGCTCAACGAGCTCCGCAAGAGCGGCTGGGACGTCCCCTTGGACGCCCTGACCCCGGAGGAATGCGCCGAGGCCATCAAAAACACGGGAGTCGGTTCTCCGCGTTCGGAGCTCAGTGCGGAAAAGCATAAGGAAATCAAAGGCGCGCAAAATGCCTCCACGGATGCGCAGCCCATTTTGGAAATACGCGATCTGACCCATATCTACAGCGCCGGTACGCCCTTTGAGCATACCGCGATCGAACATATCAACCTGGCCTTCCGCCCGGGAGAGCTGGTGGGCGTCATCGGCCACACCGGCTCGGGAAAGTCCACCCTGATTCAGCACCTCAACGCCCTGCTCAAGCCTACCTCGGGCAAGGTGCTCTTCAAGGGCGAGGACATCTGGAAGGACAAGAAATTCACCCACTCCATCCGGGGTAAGGTGGGCCTGGTCTTCCAGTACCCCGAATATCAGCTCTTCGAGGAGACCTGCTGGAAGGACATTGCCTTCGGACCCAAAAACCAGGGAATCACCGGCGCCGAGCTGGACGCCCGGGTCCGCCGGGCGGCGGGCTTCGTGGGCATCGGCGAGGAGCTGCTGGAGAAGTCGCCCTTCGACCTCTCCGGCGGCCAGAAGCGCCGGGTCGCCATTGCCGGCGTGATTGCCATGGAGCCCGACGTGCTGATTCTCGACGAGCCCACCGCGGGCCTGGACGCCGCGGGCCGGGACTCCATTCTGGAGAATATCCGCGCCTATCAGCAGGCCCAGAACGCCGCGGTCATCATGGTCAGCCACGCCATGGAGGAGGTTGCCGACCTCTGCTCCCGGCTCATTGTCATGAACCACGGGAAGGTCGCCATGGACGGCATCCCCGCCGAGGTCTTTACCCACGTGGAGGAGCTGACGGGCATGGGCCTCTCCGTGCCCCAGGTCACCTCCGTCTTCGCCCTGCTGCGGGCCAAGGGTCTGGACGTGCCGCCCGACGTCTACACCGTCCGTTACGCCGTGGCCCGGCTTCTGGAACGGAAGGAGGGCCGCCCATGCTGAAGGATATTACCTTAGGCCAGTATTTCCCGGGAAAGACCGTCGTCCACAGGCTGGACCCCCGGACAAAGCTGCTGCTCCTGATTGTCTACATCGTCGCCCTCTTCATGGCGAAGTCCTTCCTCTCCTACGGCCTGGTTCTGGCCTTCCTGGTGACGGTCACCGTCCTGGGCCGCATCCCCTTCAAGTCCATGACCAGGGGCCTGAAGCCCATGCTGATCTTCATCCTCTTCACCGCCGTCCTGAACCTCTTCTACACGAAGGGCGGGACCCTGCTGGTGGACTGGTGGATTTTCCACATCTATTCCGAGGGCGTCAAGACCGCCTTCTTCATGGTTCTGCGGATTATGCTGCTGATTTCCGGCACCTTCCTGCTGACCTACACCACCTCGCCCATCGCCCTGACTGACGCCCTGGAGCGGCTTTTGAGCCCACTGAAAAAGATCAAGGTGCCGGTCCACGAGCTGGCGATGATGATGTCCATTGCCCTGCGCTTCATCCCCACGCTGATCGAGGAGACCGACAAAATCATGTCGGCCCAGAAGGCCAGAGGCGCGGACTTCGAGACCGGCAGCCTGATCCGCCGGGCGAAGGCCCTGATCCCCATTCTGGTGCCCCTCTTTGTCAGCGCCTTCCGGCGGGCCGACGAGCTGGCAACGGCCATGGAGTGCCGCTGCTACCACGGCGGCGAGGGCCGGACAAGGCTCAAGGTGCTGCGCTTTGCCACGATCGACCTGCTCGCGTTTCTCGTAGGCGCCTTGCTGCTGGCAGGCGTAATCGTTTTACGACACTTTGGACTATGAGAAAGTGACAATTGACAAGTGACAAGTGACAAGTTACGGGCACAATTGTCACCTGTCACCTGTCACTTGTCACTTCGACATGGAGCAAGCCATGAAAAACATCGCATTGGTTCTGAAATACGAGGGCTCCGCCTATCACGGCTGGCAGGTCCAGAAGAACGCGGTCTCCGTGGCGGCGACGCTGGAGAAGGCGGCGGCCATGGTGGTGGGCCATCCGGTCCACATCACCGGCTGCGGACGGACCGACGCCGGGGTCCACGCAAAGCGCTATGTGGCGAATTTCCGCACCGATTCCGGCATTCCCGTGGAGCGGCTGCCCTATGCCCTGAACACGCATCTGCCCGAGGACATCGTGGTCTCCGACGCCTTTGAGGTCCACGAGGGCTTCAACGCCATCGGCTCCTGTGTGAAAAAGGAATACACCTATCTGATTTACAACTCCCGGATCCGGGACCCGTTCTACGTCAACCGCGCCTGGTTCTACCCCAAGCGCCTGGACGAGACCGTCATGCAGCGGGCGGCGGACTGCTTCGTAGGGACCCACGACTTTGCCGCGGTTCGCTCCGTGGGCACGGATGTGAAGTCCACCGTGCGGAAGGTCTACCACTTCGACGTGGAGCGGGAGGGGGAGCTGATCTCCTGCCGGATCTGCGCCAACGGATTTCTCTACAATATGGCCCGGGCCATGGTTGGCACGGCGGTCTATGCCGCGGAGGGGAAGTTCCCCCCGGAGGCCGTCGCCGACATCCTGGCCGGGAAAAACCGCACCGCCGCCGGACCGACGGCCCCTCCCGGGGGGCTCTATATGACCCGGCTGTGGTATGACGACGGAAAGGCGGTATTTCACGTTGAGTAGCAATATCACGCCCGTCCCCGCGCCGACGCGGAAGAAGCGCTTCTGGTGGCGCTGGCTCCTGCTGATTCTGTCCGTGCTGCTGGTCCTGCTTCTGGCGGCCATCCTGATTTTTCCCCAGGCAATGGGGCGGGATAAGCTGATTCGTTATTTCCGCTACATGGGCCTGCGGGACAAGGAGAGCTACGGGCACATCAGCTTCGAGGGCGGCGCGGGCAGCGTCTATGCCAATTTCGACGACGGTCTGCTGGTGGGGAATGAGAACGGCCTGACCCTCTATTCCCTGGATGGGGAACAGAAGAACTTTATTCAGGGCTCTCAGCCCGCGCCCATTCTGCGGACCGGCGGGGAGGTCAGCCTGCTGTTCAGTCCGGGCAGCTCCTACGTCTCGGCCATCGGCAGCGGCGGCACGACCCTGCTGGACGAAGTGCTCAGCGGCGCCTTCATCGACGCCTCCGTCAGCGCCGACGGCCACCTGGCCTATCTCACCGCCGAGAGCGGCTGCAAGGCTGTCGCCACGGTCCGAAACCCGAAGATGGAGCCCGTTTTCCGCTTCTCCTCCAAAACCCGCTATCTCAATGCCTGCGCCGTCTCGGAAAAGGGCGAGTATCTGGCCGTCGCCAGCCTGGAGGAGGCGGAGAGCATCTACCGCTCCGGCGTCACGATCCTCCGGACCGACGAGGACGTGGCGGACCTGGAGCGGGAGGAGAACACCGCGGTTCGGCTGGAGCTGGGAAACCGGGTGGTCTACGAGCTCCGCTTTCTGGACAGAACCCGGCTCCTGGCCGTGACCCAGGACGAGCTGATCTTCCTGAACACAGAGGGGAAAATCCTCCAGGAGATCGCGCTCTGGGACGGACAGCTTATCGACTACAGCTTCAGTGAGGACGGCTGGATGCTCCTGGCCCTGAACGAAAACGGCGGCAGCAGCCGGATCCTCACGCTGGACGGCGCCGGAAAGATCCTGGGCGAACAGAGCCTGACGGACCGGGTTCGCTCGGTCTCCGCCGCCGGCGGCTGCGCCGCCGTCCTCACCGACCAGGCGCTTTCGACCTACGACCGGAAGCTCAATCCAATGGACCAAAGTCTGGATACTCTCTCCGCTACCTGCGTGATCGCCCGCGCCGACGGTACGGCTCTTCTGGTCGGCAGCGGCGGCACGAAGCTGTTTATTCCCTAACGCCGCGGTTTTAGCGACGTGAAATGCAACTACGATCCTTTTTGATTTGAAAGGAGACCCCGAAATTGATGAAACCCACTCTTTGCAGCCGCTGCAATAAGAACGTGGCTGTGATCTTTATCACCAAGATCGAAAACGGCAGGACCACCAACGAGGGTCTCTGCCTGAAATGCGCCAAGGACCTTGGCATCAAGCAGGTTGACGATATGGTCAAGCAGATGGGCATCTCCGACGAGGACCTGGACAACCTCTCCGGCGAGATGATGTCCATGCTGGGCGGCAACCCCAATCCGGACCCGGACCTGCCCGAGGACGAGGATATGGACGGCCAGACCGCCACCTTCCCCTTCCTGAACAAGCTCTTTGGCGGCATGATGGGCCCCGTCGGCGGGAACACCCCCGCCCAGCGGCCCGAGCCGCCCAAGACCAACGCCGCGCCCCCCGCCCAGCCGCCCAAGAAGAAGCACAAGTTTCTGGACGCCTACTGCCTGAATCTGACCGAGCGGGCCCGCCAGGGCAAGCTGGACCGGATCGTGGGCCGGGAGGAGGAGACCGAGCGGGTCATCCAGATCCTCAACCGCCGCCAGAAGAACAACCCCTGCCTCATCGGCGAGCCCGGCGTGGGCAAGACCGCCATCGCCGAGGGCCTGGCCCAGAAGATTGTCCGGGGCGAGGTGCCCTATAAGCTCCGGGACAAGGAGGTCTTCCTGCTGGATATGACCGCCATGGTGGCGGGCACACAGTTCCGGGGCCAGTTCGAGAGTCGTATGAAGAATCTGATCGGCGAGATCAAGGCCTGCGGAAACATCATCCTGGTGATCGACGAGGTCCACAATCTGGTGGGCGCCGGCGACGCCGAGGGCTCCATGAACGCAGCCAACATCCTGAAGCCCGCCCTCTCCCGGGGCGAGGTCCAGGTCATCGGCGCCACGACCTTCAAGGAGTATCGGAAGTATATCGAGAAAGACTCCGCCCTGGAGCGCCGCTTCCAGCCTGTGACCGTGGCGGAGCCCACCATTGAGCAGTCCATCGACATTATCAAAGGCATCGCAAATTACTACGAAAAATACCACGGCGTGGAGATTCCCCCGGAGATTGCCCGGCAGACGGTGCTGCTCTCCGAGCGCTATATCACCGACCGCTATCTGCCCGACAAGGCCATCGACCTGCTCGACGAAGCCTGTTCGGATGAGAACCTGCGCAACCAGACCAT
>CAMVKI010000072.1 GCA_947168005.1 uncultured Clostridia bacterium | reverse complement strand
CTGGACGAGATCGGCCGGGGCACCGCCACCTACGACGGCATGGCCATCGCCCAGGCCGTCCTGGAGCACGTCAGCGATCCCCTGCGCCTGGGCTGCAAGACCCTCTTCGCCACCCACTACCACGAGCTGACGGAGCTGGCCGAGACCCACCCGGAGATCCGCAACTACAACATCTGCGTCAAGCGCCGGAAGGACGACATCGTCTTCCTGCGGAAGATCGTCCCCGGCGCCGCCGACGGCAGCTACGGCGTCGAGGTCGCCAAGCTGGCGGGCATCCCCGCCCGGGTGGTCAAGCGGGCCCGGGAGATTTTGAAGGATCTGGAGGACAAGGGTCCTGGCCGGATCCTGGTCCCGGTCCAGGCCCCGGCGGGCATGGAGCTCCCCCTGGCCCAGACCGCCCTGGGCGACCCCGCCGCCGAGGAAATCAAACAGCGCCTGGCCGAAACCACGGTGGAAACCATGACGCCAATCGAGGCGCTGAATTTCCTGTATGAACTGAAACAGCTGCTGTAAAGTGAAGATTGCCCTGCGGGCAAGTTATGATTTCAGCTTACGCTGAAAGTTATGATTGCCCTTCGGGCAAGTTATGATGCTCCTTCGGAGCAGTTGCGGTATGCCTTCGGCATGATTTGAAATCATTTTTCAAATCGAAGATTTGAAAAATACCGCAACGCGCGAAGCGCTCATCACTTGTGCGAAGCACAATCATCACTTTCGCAAAGCGAAATCATAACTTTTGCGAAGCAAAATCATCACTCCAAAGAGGTGACACCATGCCCAAAATCATCCAGCTTGATCCCCATCTTGCCAACCTGATCGCCGCCGGCGAGGTCGTGGAGCGGCCCGCCTCGGTGGTGAAGGAGCTGGTGGAGAACGCCATCGACGCCGGAGCGAAGACCGTCACGGTGGAGCTCCAGAACGGCGGCATGCGCTTCCTCCGGGTCAGCGACGACGGCTGCGGCATGGGCCGGGAGGACGCGAAAACCGCCTTCCTCCGCCACGCCACCTCCAAGCTCCGCAGCAAGGAGGAGCTGGGGGCCATCGGCACCCTGGGCTTCCGGGGCGAGGCCCTGGCGGCCACCGCCGCCGTGAGCCGGATCGACCTGCTGACCCGCAGCGCCGAGGACCTGGAGGGCACCCATCTGACCCTGGAGGCCGGGAAGCTCCTGTCCTGCGAGGCGGCGGGCTGTCCCGTGGGGACCACCATCGTGGTCCGGGACCTCTTCTTCAACACCCCGGCCCGGATGAAATTCATGAAGCGGGACTCCGTGGAGGCCTCCGCCGCCGCGGAGGCCGTCCGGAAGCAGGCCCTGGCCCACCCCGAGATCAGCTTCCGTCTCCTCAAGGACGGGGAATCCCAGCTCCGCACTCCCGGCGACGGGGACCTGCTGGCGGCGGTCTACGCGGTCCTGGGCCGTCAGGCCGCCCAGGAGATGATCCCCGTGGACAGCCATTGGGAGAAGCTGGGGATCTCCGGCTTCGTCTCCAAGCCCACCGCCACCCGGGGCAGCCGGAGCAATCAGATCTTTTTCGTCAACAGGCGTTATATCCGCTCCCGCACCATGACCGCCGCCCTGGAGGAGGCCTACCGCAACCAGCTCATGACGGGCCGCTTCCCCTCCTGCGTGCTGAATCTCAGCATGCCCCTCTCCGCCGTGGACGTGAACGTCCACCCGGCCAAGACCGAGGTCAAATTCCTCAACGAGAAGGAGATCTTCGACTGCGTCCACTACGGCGTCCTGGGCGCCCTGAATAAAGCGCCGGGGCAAGTTCCCTTTGTAATGCAAGATGCAAAATGCAAAATGCAAAATGAGGCAACAGGCAACAGGCAACAGGCAACAGGGGACGAACAGCCCGTAGGGGGCGGCGCCCTCGACGCCCCGCCGACGGCAGAACAGCCCGCAGGGGTGGCCAAAACCTCCCCTGCTTGCAGGGGAGGGGGACCGGCCTCAAGGCCGGTGGAGGGGTCCGGTTTCGACGCCCGCTCCGCTCCAAATAACGACAACCGCTTCTTCAAAGCGATGAGCGCTGAAGAATATCGCGGCAAGGCCAAGCCCCAGGTCCACACCCTGACCCGCTGGGAATACGAGCAGATGACGAAGGCCCTGAACAAGGCCCCCGTCCCCGCCCCCAGCCAGGCCCTCCGGGAGGCCGTGCGCCCCGGGACCCTGAACAGTCCCGTCCAGGTCCCCGCGGACGACCCCGTAGGGAGCGATCCCCTGATCGCTCCCGTCATTGCCGAAGGCAATGACGCCGCCGCGCCGCGGCGGCAGGAGGCATCTGGGGATGCCTCCCTACGGTCCGACCCGCCTGCTTCCTCCCCGTCCCCCGACGCTCCCCTCCCCCTGGAGGGCTTGGAAGCGGCGCCCGCCTTCCGCTACATCGGCGAGCTCTTCCGCACCTACCTCCTGGCGGAGCAGAACGACGAGCTGATCCTCATCGACAAGCACGCCGCCCACGAGCGCATCAACTTTGAGCGCCTCCTGGCCCAGGGCACGACCGTCCTCGGCCAGACCCTCCTCCAGCCCCGGAGCTGCCGCTTCGACCGGGAGGAGGCCGCCCTGCTCCTCGAAAACCGGGAGCTGCTGCTGAGCCTGGGCTACGACCTGGACGACCTGGGCGAGGGCGACCTGCTCCTGCGCCAGATCCCCTCGGACATCCGGGAATCCGACGCCGCCGCCACCCTCTCGGAGATCGCCGAGCACCTGCGGGACGGCCGCCTGGACACCCCCCAGCGCCTCCGGGACGAGGCCCTGCACACCATCGCCTGCAAGGCCGCCATCAAAGCCGGCTACGTCACCGACCCCGCCGAGCTCCAGGCCCTGGCAAAGACCGTCCTCACCAACCCGAACCTGAGATACTGCCCCCACGGCAGACCCATCTGCACCGTCATCAGCAAACGGCAGATCGAGAAGCAGTTCAAACGAATCACGTGACCAGCTTTCCCCTCTGTCATTGCGAGCCAGTGCGCACACTGGCGCGGCAATCCGCATTCCCCGTCCCCTGTCCTCGTCCCCTGTTTTGTCATTGCGAGCCAGTGCGCACACTGGCGCGGCAATCCGCATCCCCCGTCCTTTCCCTCCCGACAAAGGAGTCGTCTCATGGAAAAGCACTTTTTCGTCTACATCCTTGCCAACAAGACAAACACCACGATCTACACCGGCGTCACCTCGAACCTTCCGGCGAGGATCAGGGAACATAAGGATCACATGGACCCGGGAAGCTTTACCGCCCGATACGACGTGACGAAGCTGGTCTATTACGAGGAAGCGGGACGGGAACCGCTCGTGGCCTTTGACCGGGAGAAACAGATCAAAAGCTGGAGCCGCGCCAGAAAAAATAAGCTGGTCAACTCCATGAATCCCACCTGGGAGGACTTATATCCCAGATTATTTGAATCGTGACACAAAAGGAGAACGGATTGCCGCGCCAGTGTGCGCACTGGCTCGCAATGACAGGATCGGGACGCAGTCCCGCCTGTCGCGGGCCGGTTCGTATCGGAAAGCATCCGGAAAAGCGATATGAATAACGTAATATGTATTGCCGGTCCCACCGCCTCCGGCAAGACCGGGCTTGCCGTTTCGCTGGCGAAAAGGCTCGACGCCGAGGTGGTTTCCTGCGATTCCATGCAGATCTACCGGGGCATGGATATCGGTACCGCCAAGCCCGACGCCGCCGAGATGGACGGGGTGCCCCACCCCCTGCTGGACGTGGCCGAGCCCGGAGAGGACTTCTCCGTGGGCCGCTACGTGAAGCTGGCGGACGCCGCCATCGCCGACATCCACAGCCGGGGGAAGATTGCCATCGTCTGCGGGGGCACGGGGCTCTATATGGACAGCCTCGTCAAGGGCGAGACCTTCGCCGCCCCCTCCCGGCCCGCCCAGCGGGAGTACGTGGAGCACATCGCCGAGGAAAAGGGCGTGGCCTACGTCTACGAGATGCTGAAGGAGGCCGACCCGGAGACCGCCGAAAGGCTCCACCTCTCGGACCGCAAGCGGATCATCCGAGCCATGGAGGTCTTCCTGATCACGGGGATGCCCCTGTCCTGGCACAACGAGCAGTCGAAGAAGCGGCCCCCAAAATACGATCCACTCTGGCTGGGCCTGAACTTCCGGGACCGGGCCAAGCTCTACGCCCGGGTGGACCGGCGGGTGGATCAGATGCTGGAAAAGGGCCTGGAGGCCGAGGTCCGGGCCCTGCTGGACCGGGGCGTGGACCCGAAAACCACCGCCATGCAGGCCATCGGCTACAAGGAGATGGCCGCGGCGATCCGGGGCGAATGCACGGTCCGGCAGGCCGCCGAGCGGATCAAGCAGGCCTCCCGCAACTACGCCAAGCGCCAGCTCACCTGGTTCCGAAGGAACGAAGCGATCCACTGGCTGTACGTCGATGAAAGCAAAAGCCTCCCGGAGGAGGCTATGAGGCTCCTGTCGGAGCAGGATCATTGAAACAATTATCCTGTTGCGGCAGGGGAATGCGACAGCATTCGACACGGAAAAATGCTATCATAGGATTTACCACACTACATAGAAACGAGGTAAATCCAAATGGCAAACGAAACACTCCAGGACCTGTTCCTGAACGAGGTACGGAAAGAGCGTCAGCTGGTGACGGTCTTTCTGATGAACGGCTTTCAGATGAAGGGCGTAGTCACAGGCTTTGACAGCTTTGTGGTCACCCTGGTCTCCGAGGGCCGCCAGCAAATGATCTATAAGCACGCGATCTCCACCGTGGTTCCCGGCCGCCCCGTCCGAATCAGCCCCGTGTAGCGGCGCACAGTCTGCGCCATTCCCGGCGGACTGATCCGGCGGCATGACCGGCCCCCTTGGGTGCGCGTGCCAAGGGGGCCGTTTTACATGAAAGGCGAAAAATTCATGAAGATCATCGTCGCAGCCCTGCTCTGCGTGGCCGCGGCCTATCTGATCTTCTCCGTCACCCGCTTCTCGGGGGACGCCTTCACAACCTATAAGGCGGTGCGCTATGAAGTCGGCGATGGGATTACCACCTCCGGCTTCCTGGTGCGTTCCGAGCAGGCGATCCTCGCGGAGGACTCCGGCATCATCGTCCCCACCCGGAACGAGGGCGAGAAGGTGGGCAAGGGTCAGACCCTGGCCCTCTCCTACCGGGACGAGGCCGCCAAGCAGCTCCAGACCCAGATCGACGAGCTGGAGGAGGAGCTGGCCCAGATGCGCTACGCCCACTCCTATTCGGCCACCGACGCGGATGCCGCCTCCATGGACACGGACATTCTCCGCCTGATGAACCAGATCACCCTCTCGGCCTCCCGGCGGGAGTACAGCGCCGCGGACAAGTCCGCCGAGGATCTCAAGCCCTATGTCCTGCGCCGCTATCTCAACAGCTCCGACGCCGACGCCCTCTGGGCCCGGATTCTCGCCGCCCAGGAGCGGCTGAACAAGCTCTACGACGAGGCGGGGGCGGAGTCCGGCCGGGTCACGGCCCCGGTCTCCGGCTGGTTCTCCGGCGTCAGCGACGGCCTGGAGAGCGAGCTCACCCCGGAATTCTTAGAGACGGCCACCGTGGAGGCCCTGGAGAAATATCAGGGCGTGAACCGCCGGGAGGCAAACGCCATCGGCAAGCTGGTCACCTCCCAGAAGTGGTACTTCGCCGCCGTGGTGCCCAGCCAGAACGTGGCCGAGCTGGAGCTGGGAGACCGGATCACGGTCAGCTTCGCCTACGACTTCTACGGCAGCCTGCAGATGACGGTCGAGCGAATCAGCCCCGCCGAGGGCGAAAGCTGCATCCTGGTCCTGTCCTCGGAGTCCTACATCCAGAACGCCGTCCGCTCCCGGGCCCAGACCGCGGACCTGGTCTTCGCCGACCGCTCCGGTCTGCGGGTGCCCAAGACCGCCATCTACGCCACCGAGGAGGGCCAGAGCGGCGTCTATGTCCTGGAGGGCGCCGAGGCCAAGTGGAAGCCCATCCACATTCTCTTCGACAACGGCGACAGCTTCATCGTGGAGCTGGACAAGTCCAGCACAAATAACCTCTGGCCCGAGGACGAGATTATCCTCACCACCGGAGAGATCTTTAACGGAAAGGTCATGGTAAAATGAGCATTGCGGAAAATATCGCCGCCCTCCGGGCGAGGATGGAGGCGGCGGCCCTGGCCGCGGGCCGGGACCCGTCGGAGATCCTGCTCTGCGCCGCCACCAAGATGAACGACGCCGAGCGGGTGAAGGAGGCCGTGGCCGCCGGCGTGGACTGCTGCGGCGAAAACCGGGTCCAGGAGCTGGTCCAGAAGCAGCCCTTAGGGGCCTACGAGGGGAAGCCCGTCCACTTCATCGGCCATCTCCAGACCAACAAGCTCAACAAGGTCGTGGGCAAGGTGGACCTGATCCAGTCCGTAGACCGTCTCGAGCTGCTGGAGGCCGTCAACAGGACCGCCCTGCGCCTGGGCCTGAAGCAGGACATCCTCTTCGAGGTCAACGTCGCCGCCGAGCCCCAGAAGGGCGGCTTCACCCCCGAGGAGGCCCTGGCGCTGGCCGGAAAACTGGGCGATTATCCCGGCGTCCGCCTCCGGGGACTCATGGCGATCCCGCCGATCTCCGTGAAAAAAGGCGATAATTGTAAATATTTTGCGAAAATGCGAAATCTTTATATTGACATTGCCGCAAAAAAATACGATAATGTATCTATGGTGTGTCTGTCTATGGGTATGAGCGACGACTTTGAGGACGCCATCGCCGAGGGCAGCACCATGATCCGCGTCGGAACCGCGATTTTCGGTCCGCGGCATTATTCCTGACGCACCCCGTAGGGGCCGATGCCCACATCGGCCCGCACTCATGACATATTATAATAAATATAGATACAGGAGGAACCCTTACCATGGGACTGATGGATGAACTCAAGAAGCTGACCCGCCCCTACAATGAGGAGGACATGGACGAGTACGATTACGACGAGGAAGAGGACGAGCTGGAGCCCGAACCCGAACCCGCTCCCGCCCCCCGCCGTTCCGCCTTTGCCGCTCCCGAGACCGCTTCCAACAGCGCCAACACGCGCCGTACCGGCCCCGCCCGGGTCGTGAATCTGAATAACAACACCGCCATGCAGGTGGTTTTGGTCAAGCCCGACCGCTTTGACACCGTTTCCGAAATTGCCGACAACCTCCGCGACAAGAAGGCCATTGTGCTGAATCTCGAATCCACCAACAAGGACGTGGCCCGCAGGCTGGTCGATTTCCTCTCCGGCGTGGCCTACGCCCTGGACGGGAAGATCAAGAAGGTCGCCATCTCCACCTACATCCTGACCCCCTACAACGTCGAGATCGTCGGCGATCTGGTGGAGGAGCTGGA
Organism: uncultured Clostridia bacterium; assembly: GCA_947168005.1. Classification (GTDB taxonomy): domain Bacteria; phylum Bacillota; class Clostridia; order Oscillospirales; family Oscillospiraceae; genus JAFRPC01. Next base: position 3,467 of record CAMVKI010000072.1, on the reverse strand, counting down.
GAACAGCGGCGTCTATTTCTAAGCCTGCTCCGTAGGGGCCGGCGTCCCCGACGGCCCGCACGCGTCAGAGACCGGAACGTACGGGGCGTCGAGGACGCCGCCCCCTACGATACAGTGGATCAGAGACAGAAAGGAAGCGTCATACTATGCTGACACCTCAAGACTTACAGGAAGTCTCTTTTGAGAAAGCCAAGATCGGCGGCTATGTGATGAAGTCCGTGGACGAGTTCCTGGAGCCGCTGATGGACGACTACGTGACCCTCTACAAGGAGAACGCCGTCCTGAAGAGCAAGATGCGCCTTCTGGTGGAGCGGCTGGAGGCCTACCGCGCCAACGAGGCCAATATGAAGGCCGCCGCCGAAAAGGCGAAGCAGGAGGCCGACGCCCTTCTGGCCGACGCCCAGCGCCGCAGCGACGAGATGATCGCCAAGGCCAAGGGCGAGGCCCGGCTTGCCGGCCTCGACGCCGCGGCCTCCGCCGAGTCCGAGCGCCTGCGTCTGGCCAAGGAGGCCACCGCCGACTTTGTCCAGGCCGTGGAGGCCCAGATCGCCCGCCAGCAGCAGGCCCTGGAAAGCCTGAAGAGCCTGGACCTGCCCGCCCGGGAGCCCATCCGGCCCGCCGAGCTCAAGCCCGCCCGCCGGGCCTACGACTACGAGGCCGAGAAGGACCAGCCCAAGCTCCGCCCGGAGCCCGCTGACACCCCGGAGGACATCGCGGCCCAGATCGAGCAGAGCGTCGCCACCATCACCGGCGACACCCCCCGCCCCAAGCCCGAGCCCGCCGACCCCAAGGCGGCCACCAAGGTCATGCCCGCCCTCGACGAGCGCACCACGGCCAAGTTCGCGAATTTGAAGTTCGGGAAGAACTATCAGCCCTAAATCAGGGATCAGGGATTAAGGATTAAGGATTAGGGAGTAGCGGCGCACAGTGTGCGCCACAACCGCAGGTCCTTCGGGCAGGGATCAAGGATCAGGGAATGTAGCGGCGCACAGTGTGCGCCACAAGTCCGCCCGCGCCGTAGGGGCGGCCATTGGCCGTCCGGGTTCGCGTGGGAGTTACTGAAAACTGAAGACTGAAAAATGAATCATGAATAATTGTGGTATTTTTCAATTCTGCGAATTGAAAAATCATCGCGAAACGACACCTGAATGATTCATTCTTAAGTCTTCCGTATTCATTATGATTTGCCTGCGGCAAATTGCGTTCGTGCCGAACGCGGGACGAGCAATGCTCGCCCCTACGGCGGGAGAGCGGACGGCAGAGTGCCGTCCCTACGAAAACAGAATAGATTGCGTTGAAGGGAACGTGCAGCGCGCTGTTGAAGCGCAGAGAGCCGCCGGTTGGTGTAAGGCGGCGTTCAGGCCCGCTGCGGATCCTCCCCGAGCACCCCGCCGAAGGGCATCTGTCTGCGTAGACCGGGGCGTTTCATGGGCGTTACACCATGTACGAGCGGCCGCAGCCATGCTGCGGCAAGAAGAGTGGTACCGCAGAGGGAGATCCCTTTGTCTCTTTATGGAGACGAAGGGATCTCCCTCTGCGGTAAAAATTCAAAACCATTTTTCATATCACAGATATGAAAAATACCTCAATTATTCATTATTCACTATTCATTATTCATTTCTGCAACAAAAACCTTCCAACAAGGAGTATAAACAATGGACTACAAGAACACCATCATCACCCCGAACACCTCCTTCCCCATGCGGGGCGGCCTGCCGCAGCGGGAGCCCGGCATGCTGGCCGCCTGGGACAAGATCGACGTCTACAAGGAGCTGCGCAAGCGCAACGCGGGCAAGCCCCGCTTCGTGCTCCACGACGGCCCTCCCTTCTCCAACGGCGACATCCACATGGGCCACGCCCTGAACAAGACCCTCAAGGACTTCATCATCCGCTCCTGGGCCATGCGGGGCTATGACACCCCCTACGTCCCCGGCTGGGACAACCACGGCATGCCCATCGAGTCCGCCATCATCAAGAAGAACAAGCTCAACCGCAAGGCCATGTCCGTCCCCGACTTCCGCTCCGCCTGCCGGGACTTCGCCCTGGAGTACGTGGATCGCCAGCGCAAGGGCTTCCAGCGGCTTGGCATCGTGGCGGACTGGGAGAACCCCTATCTGACCATGGACAAGGAATTCGAGGCCGAGGAGGTCAAGGTCTTCGGCGAGATGTACCGCAAGGGCTACATCTACAAAGGCCTGAAGCCCGTCTACTGGTGCCCCAAGGACGAGACCGCCCTGGCCGAGGCCGAGATCGAGTACCAGGACGACCCCTGCACCACGGTCTACGTCAAGTTCCCCCTGCACGACGACAAGGGCAAGCTCTCCCACCTGGATCGGAACAAGCTCTACTTCGTGATCTGGACCACCACCATCTGGACCCTGCCCGGCAACATGGGCATCGCCCTCCACCCCGCTGAGAGCTACGCCATCGTCAAGGCTCCCAACGGCGAGCTGTACGTCATGGCCGAGGCCCTGATCGGGAAGGTCATGGGCGTGGGCGGCTTCGACTCCTGGGAGCTCCTGGAGACCCATCCCGGCAGCTTCTTTGAGTATATGCTGGCCGACCATCCCTTCCTGCCCAAGACCTCCCTGGTGGTCAACGCCGACTACGTCACCATGGACTCCGGCACGGGCCTGGTCCACACCGCCCCCGGCTTCGGCGCCGAGGACTATCAGACCGGCATGAAGTACGGCCTGGAGCTCATCGTCCCCGTGGACGACCTGGGCCGCCACACCGACTACGCCGGTCCCTACGCCGGCCTGAAGACCGAGGAATCCAACCCCATCATCTTAGAGGACATGAAGAAGAACGGTTCCCTCTTCGCCTCCGAGAACGTCCTCCACTCCTACCCCCACTGCTGGCGCTGCAAGAGCCCCATCATCTTCCGGGCCACCCCCCAGTGGTTCTGCTCCGTGGACTCCTTCAAGGACGAGGCCTGCGCCGCCGCCGAGGAGGTCCGCTGGCTCCCCGCCTGGGGCAAGGACCGGCTCAACGCTATGATCCGTGAGCGGAACGACTGGTGCATCTCCCGCCAGCGCCGCTGGGGCCTGCCCATCCCGGTCTTCTACTGCAAGGACTGCGGCAAGCCCGTCTGCACCCCCGAGACCATCGCCCGGATCTCCGAGCTCTTCCTGGACCACGGCTCCAACATCTGGTTCGAGAAGGACGCCATGGAGCTGATTCCGGAAGGCTTCGCCTGCCCCCACTGCGGCGGGAAGGAATTTGAGAAGGAGAGCGACACCCTGGACGGCTGGTTCGACTCCGGCTCCACCCACATCTCCTTCCTGAAGCGCGACAACCCGGCCAACTGGCCCGCCGACGTCTATATCGAGGGCGCCGATCAGTACCGCGGCTGGTTCCAGTCCTCCCTCCTGGTCTCCGTGGGCGCCACGGGCCAGGGCTCTCCCTTCCGGACCTGCATCACCCACGGCTGGACCGTGGACGGCGAGGGCCGGGCCATGCACAAG
>CAMVKI010000071.1 GCA_947168005.1 uncultured Clostridia bacterium | reverse complement strand
TCTTCGGGCAGATGATCGACGCTGCTCGCAATGTTACAGCTTTGCGAGGATGGCCTGCACGTCGTCGGGGGTGAAAACGTAGGGAGTATCGCAGAACTGGCACTCGATTTTGGTGTCCTTGCCTTCTTCGGCGATTTTTGTCAGCTCGTCGCGGCCCAGGGAGATCAGGGCGGCCTCGACCCGCTCCCGGGTGCAGTAGCAGCGGTATTCCACCTCGGTGGGCTCGAAGAATTCCAGCTCCATGCCGCCGGTGACCTTGGTGAGCAGCTCTTGCAGGCTCATCCCCGCGTCCAGCATGGCGGTGACGGAGCCCGCGGCGGCGATGCCCGCCTCCAGCTTGTCGATGATCGCTTCGGGAGCGCCGGGCAGGAGCTGGAGGATGAACCCCCCGGCGCACTTGACGCTGTGGTCCACGTCCACCAGGACGCCCAGCCCGCAGGCGGAGGGGCACTGCTCAGACTGGACCAGATAGGCGGTCACGTCGTCGCCGATCTCGCCGGAGACCAGCTCCACGGAGCCCACGTAGGGCTCCTTCATTTGCAGGTCCCGGATCACCGTCAGCAGGCCGTCGGTGCCCACGGCGGCGCCCACGTCCAGCTTGCCCGCGTACTTCTCCAGCAGGCTGATATGGGGGTTCTGGACGTAGCCCCGGACATTGCCTACGGCGTCAGAGACGGCAAGAACGGTCCCCAGGGGGCCGCCGCCCTTGATCTGGAGGGTGACAGAGCCGTTTTCCACCTTCTGCATATTGCCCAGCATAGCGCAGGCCGAGAGGACCCGGCCCAGGGCCGCCGTGGCGGTGGGCGTGGTGTTGTGGATGGAGCGGGCCCGCTCCACGATATTTCTGGAATTGATGGCGACGGCCTTGACCCACCCGTCGGTGGTCATGGCGCGTAAAATCATATCAGACATTGTTGCGTCTCCTAATTAGATTGTAAGAATCTGTTCAGTCGTAGCGGCGCACAGTGTGCGCCACTTGCGCAAAGCAAACAATTTCCAGCATCATCGAGGCTTTTTCCCAGCATTTCTCGTCTTGTGGTGAGCCATCCCGCCGTTTTTGCGGCGGGATGATGGCGCACACTGTGCGCCGCTACGGAGCGACTGAACAGATACCCTCGAAAGTCATAATACTTCCTCCTATTCTTTTTTTGCAGCAAAAAATATTCTTTGCTCTTCCAAATTAGGTGGATTAAGCCGACAATCACCGTAGGTTTTGATGTTGACAAAGCCGGCGTCGGCAAGCCATTGGGTCAGCTCCTCCACCCGGTAGGCGTATTCCAGGTGCTCCTCCCGGCTGCGGCGCCAGAGCTTTCCCTGCCTTTGGAAGATGTCCATGCCGTAGGCGCAGATTCTCGTTTCCTCGTCGAACTCGGCCCGCCAGAGGCAGAAGACCTCCTCGTCCTCGTCCAGGAGGATCTGGCCGTCCAGGCCCCGGAGCTTGGCCTCGGAGTTTACGTCAAAGAGAAAGAGACCGCCGTGGTTCAGCGCCTTGTACACCCGGGCGAAGGCCTCCCGCAGGGCGGCGGGCTCCGTCACGTAGTTGACCCCGTCCAGACAGCAGACCGCCAGGTCCACCGGGGCGGGCAGGCGCAGCTTTTCCATGCGCTGCCGGACAAACCAGGGCGGGTTCTCCATGCCGGCGGCCTTGTCGGCGGCCTGGGTCAGCATCTCCTCGCTGGCGTCCACGCCCAGGACCGAGAGCCCCTCCTGAGTCAGGAGGACCGTCATCGAGCCGGTGCCGCAGGCCAGATCCACCGCCGTGGAGGGCCGGAGCCCGTATTCGGCCCAAATCTGTCTGTAGAACGAAAGAATTTCCGCATAGGGAATATCATTTGTCAGCCGGTCATAGGACGCGGCCAGCGCCTCGTAGGCCATACTGCTCCTCCTATGAAACGTCGCCCCGCGAGGGGGCGACGTGACAAATCAATGGGCGGTGGAAATTCCGCTGATCAGTTCCTCGATCCCGGAACCATCCAAGGATGTGATGGTAAGCACGCCATAGCAGTCGGTGCCGTCCCGAAGCCAGATCTGGTGCTCGATCATTTCGACTCCGGACATCTCAATCACCATTCGCAGAGCCGAGCGATCTTTGCCCAGGGCAGGCAGATCGACAGTCCCATACTCCTTAATCTCCAGACCGGAGCTGGCGAACTGGGCCTTATAGTTCTCTTGCAGCAGATCAAAAAGCTGCTTGTCCGTGAAGGTGCTCATCTGGACCTGCGCGGGCTGAATGACCAGGTTCACGTTGCTGCCGTCGCTCTTGGTTGCCATCATGTCCATCAGCTGACCGGCCGTCTTAATCGCCTCGGCGGTATCGGTGTCCTTGAACATCTCGACGCTCAGATTGTTCTGCGCGGCCATCTGCTCATCCGTATAGTAGATCCAGCCCTCCGGAAGGGTGAACTTGAAGTTCAGCGCGTCGTTGGTGTAGGTGTTCCCCTCAATGATGCCATGGATCCCTTCGGGCTTCGCCGACTCAGTGGGGGCTTCTGTCTTCGGTTCGGTGGGGGCTGTGCTCTGGGCGGGCGCTTCCGAAGCGGGAGCGGTCGGGCGGCCAAGGCTCAGCGAGCCCGAGCAGGCTGTCAGGCTCAGACAGAGCACCAGAGCCAGGGTCAGGGCGAAAAGTTTCTTCATGATATTCTTCTCCTTTAAATTTATTATTCGTTATCCGGGGGGTCGATGGGGAGCATGTCGTCCTCGTCGTTGCAGTGCTCGATGTGGTGGCGAATGCGGCTGGTGATCATATTGAGGGCCACCAGGTTCTTGCCGCCCTCCAGGACCACCAGATCGGCGTTTTTCTTGCTGGGCTCCACGAACTGCTCGTGCATGGGCTTGACGGTCTCCAGGTACTGGGTCAGAACGGACTGGAGGCTGCGGCCGCGCTTGGCGACGTCCCGCTTGATGCGGCGGATCAGACGCACGTCGGCGTCGGTGTCCACGAAAATCTTGATGTCCATCTCGTCGCAGAGGGCCTTGTTCTCGAAGATCAGAATGCCCTCGACGATGATGACGCTGCGGGGCTCAATGGTGATGGTCTCATCGGTGCGGTTGTGAATGGTGTAATCGTAGACCGGGCACTCGATGGGCTTGCCCTGCTTGAGCTGTTTCAGGTGCTCGATCATCAGGTCCGTATCAAAGGCGTCCGGATGGTCGTAATTGAGCTTGCTGCGCTGCTCGAAGGGCATATCGTCATGGGCACGATAGTAGTTATCATGACTTAAAACAGTGATGCCATCGCCGAAGCCCTGCATGAGGTTGCGCATAAGCGTCGTCTTGCCGCTGCCGGAGCCGCCCGCGATGCCAATGACCAAAATGTTATCTGTCATAGTTTCCATCCTCCCGCGTTCAATATTCAAAAATAGATCAACACCGATGGGAAAGACCCACCGGTGTTGATTTTAACAGATTTTTGGAGTAAAGTCAAGAACTAACGCATACCCTTGTCGTAAGGAATGCCCTCGGCCTTGGGCGCCTTGGAGTTCTTGGAGGTGAAGGTCAGGACGATCAGGCAGACGATGTAGGGCAGCATGTTGTAGATTGCGCTGGGGATATTCATGGATTTCAGGAAGTCGAAAGCGCCATAGACGTTGCCCAGGGCCCGGAAGAGGCCGAAGAGCAGGGCCGCGCCGGCGATCTTAAAGGGGTGCCAGGCGCCAAAGATCATAACCGCCAGGGCCAGGAAGCCGAAGCCCGCCACGCCGTTCTCAAACTTCCAGGTGGAGGCGCCGGCGGTGATGTAGGTGATGCCGCCCACGCCGCCCAGCAGGCCGGAGAGCAGAACGCCCGCCCAGCGCATCTTGAAGACGGAGATGCCCACAGAGGCCGCAGCCTGGGGATGCTCGCCGCAGGCCCGGAGCCGAAGACCGAACTTGGTCTTGTAGAGCATGACATAGACGATGACCAGGAGGATCACAGCCACGATCATAAACCAGTTCAGCTCAAAGTTGCCGAGCTTGGAGACGAAGGCCTCTTTCGCCTTGCCGTAGAAGATTTCAGAGGAGTGGTCGTTGGGATTCATCGCGGTGTTCATGGACTTGACGAAGACCGTCGCCAGTGCGGTAGCCAGCATATTCAGGGCAGTGCCGACAATGGTTTGATCAGCCTTCAGGTTGATACAGGCCACCGCCAGCAGGCTCGAATAGAGGACGCCGATCAGCATAGCGGCCAGCAGAACGCAGATGAACATGCCGAAGCCCGCGCCGCCGTCATAGGGCAGGAACTTCATAACCAGAGCTCCGCCCAGGGCACCCATGACCATGATGCCCTCCAGGCCCAGGTTAATCACGCCGGAATGCTCGGACACACAGCCGCCCAGAGCAACCAGCAAAAGCACGGAGGCAAAAATCAGCGTGTATTGAAGCAGCAATATCATTTCTGGTTACCTCCTTCCGATTTGACTTCCGCAGCCTTGACTGCATCCCGCTCCTTGGCGGTGAAGCGCTCCTCGGCCTTACGCAGCCGGTTGTTAATGAGCGTCTTGAAGAAGAGCACGAAGCCGCAGAGGTAAATAATCACGGCGGAAATGAGGTCGGCGATCTGGGCGCAGTAGTGGCTCAGATCCACATAGGCACCTCCGTCTGTGATGTGGGTGATAAAGTAGGAGGAGAAGATCGCGCCCAAGGGATTCAAGCCGCCCAGGAAGGCTGCGGCAATGCCGTTAAAGCCCATGCCCGGGACAGAGGAGGCGTTGACGTTCCACTGGGTATAGTCGGAGAGGTAGTAGAGCGCGCCGCCCATGGCCGCTAGGCCGCCGCCGATCACCATGGTGAGGATGATGTTGCGGTTTTCCTTCATGCCGCAGTATTTGGCAGCGTTCACGTTATTGCCGGTGGCCTTGAGCTCGAAGCCAAGCTTGGTTTTGTCCAGAAGGATCCAGATCAGAACGGCCATGATAATTGCCAGCGGAATCGCAATGGTCACATACTTGTCGCCAAAGAGCTTGTCCAGACCCAGGCTGGGAAGCACGGCCTGCTTCGCCTTGCTGAGCAGACGCACGGTGTCCTTGCCGGTCTTCTCCTTGGCCGCCTGCAGCAGCAGGTTGGTGCCGTATAGGCTGATCCAGTTGAGCATGATGCCCGATATGACGACGTTGACATTGAAGTAGGCCTTGAGCAGACCGCACAGAGCGCCGGAGGCAGCGCCGGCAATAATGCCCAGCAGCAGGCAGGCCCACCAGGGCAGCTTCCATACATAGCCGGAGTAGATGGCCATCATGACGCCCAGGCAGTACTGGCCGGCCACGCCGATGTTGAAGAGGCCAACCTTATATGCGAAGAGAACGGAGAGGGAGCAGAGCAGCAGCGGAGCGGTCTTAACCAGGGTCTGGCCGAAGTACTGCAGTCTGGTTGCGCTGGTGGGTTTGTTGAAGAAATTCTTGATGACGCCGAGGATCGCTTGGCCGGCGCCATCCGCGTTGATGATCCAAAGCGCCGCGAAGCCGACGATCAGGCCCAGAATGATACAGATGATGGAGGTTATAAAGGTCTGAACGCCGTTGTTCCTGAGCAGGGGATTCTTCTTATTCATATCTGCAAACCTCCTTCCTTACTGTCTCTTGGCGCCCGCCATGTACAGGCCCATTTCTTCCACGGTGGTCTTCTTGGGATCCAGCTCGCCCACGATTTCGCCCTCGTACATCACAAGGATGCGGTCGGAGAGGCTCATGACCTCCTCCAGCTCCAGGGAGACCAGCAAAACCGCGTTGCCGGCGTCGCGATGCTTGACAATCTGCTTGTGGATGAATTCGATGGCGCCGACGTCCAGGCCGCGGGTGGGCTGAACGGCGATGAGCAGCTTGGGATCCTTGTCGATCTCACGGGCGATGATCGCCTTCTGCTGGTTGCCGCCGGACATGGCGCGGGCCGGGGTGATGGGGCCCTGGCCGGAGCGGACGTCGTACTCGTCGATGAGCCGCTCGGCATACTTGCGGATGTTGTCCTTCCTGAGGAAGCCGGCGGCGTTGGTGAACTCGGGCTCAAAATAGCGCTGCAGAACGATGTTGTTCTCCAGAGTGTAGTCCAGCACCAGGCCGTGCTTGTGCCGGTCCTCGGGGATGTGGGACATGCCCATGGTGGAACGCTTGCGGATGGGCATTTTGGTGATGTCCTGGCCCAGGAATTCGATTCTGCCGCCCTTCAGGGGCTCCAGACCGGAGATGCCGTAGACCAGCTCTGTCTGGCCGTTGCCGTCGATGCCGGCGATGCAGACGATCTCGCCCTTGCGGACCTGGAAGCTGACATTATTGACCGCGTTCTTGTGCTTGTGGGACTTGGAAGCGACGGTAATGCCCTGCACATCCAGCACCACGTCGGTGGGCTTGGCCGGGTCCTTCGGCACCACGAACTCCACGTCGCGGCCCACCATCATGCGGGACAGTTCCTCTTTGGTGGTGCCGGCAATCTCCACAGTGCCGATGTACTTGCCCTTGCGCAGAACGGTGCAGCGGTCCGCCACCTCCATGATCTCGTTGAGCTTGTGGGAAATGAAGAGAATGGACTTGCCTTCCTTGGCGAGGCCCTTCATGATCTGCATGAGCTCTTCGATCTCCTGGGGGGTCAGAACAGCGGTGGGCTCGTCGAAGATCAGAATCTCGTTTTCACGGTAGAGCATCTTGAGGATCTCGGTCCGCTGCTGCATGCCCACGGTGATGTCCTCAATGACGGCGTCGGGATCGACCTGAAGTCCGTACTTCTCAGACAGGGCCACAACCTTTTCTCTGGCTTCCTTCTTCTGGAGGAAGCCTGCGGTGTTGGGCTCTACGCCCAGGATAATGTTGTCCAGAACGGAGAAGCACTCCACCAGCTTGAAGTGCTGGTGCACCATGCCGATCCCAAGTCGGTTGGCGTCGTTGGGGTCGTTGATCTTGACTACCTTTCCGTCCTTCTTGATGACGCCCTCCTCGGGCTGATACAGACCGAACAGCACGCTCATCAACGTGGACTTGCCGGCGCCGTTTTCGCCCAGAAGCGCATGGATCTCGCCCTTTCTCAGCTGAAGCGTGATATTATCGTTGGCGATAATACCCGGGAAGCGTTTGGTGATATTGAGCATCTCAATCGCGTAATTCTCCAAGCTGTGACACCTCCTATATTTGATACGGGATTATTATACTATATGTGCTTGTGGATTTCAAACTATTTTTTCTCTTTTTACCACTATTTTTTAAATAAATATGACGAACGCAGCCGTCCCGGCAGCTTGGCGGAAGACAAAAAGAGAGGACCGGAAGAACCGGTCCTCTCTGGGAGAGACGAGGGATTAGCCCTTGATGTTGCCCTGGTAGTCAACAGTGATTTCGACAGCAGGCTCGCTCTCGATGTTGTCGGAAACAGTGATCTTGCCGTTGAACAGGTCAGCGACCAGAGCCTTGTAGTCCTCCTCGGTGAACTTGCCCTCGGCCCACTGAGTGGAGGCGGGCAGCTGGACATAGTTCTCGGAAGGATTCTCGGAGACGAGGCCCAGGGTCTCGACCTTGCCGCCCACAAAGCTGCCGTCCTTAACCTGGCCGAGCAGGGTCTTGACAGTGGCGGACAGGCCCTTCATGGCGGAGGTGACAGTCATGCCCTCAGCATACTTCTTCGAGATGGTGGGATCCTGGTCAACATCGACGCCGATGACCTTGGCGCCAACCTTCTTGGCAGCCTCAGCAGCGGAGTCATAGATGCCGCCGCCGCAGGCGAAGACGACCTGCGTGCCGGCGCTGTACCAGGTGTCCATGTAAGCGGTGATGTCGGAGTCGCCGAAGAACTGGTTGCCGTAGACGTACTTCAGCTCGATGTCGGCAACATTGCCCAGCTCCTTGGCAGCGTCATTGACGCCCTGCACGAAGCCGTAGCCGTAGCGAACGACAGCGGGAACAGCCATGCCGCCCAGGTAGCCGATCTTGGTGTAGCCCAGCTTGACAGCGGCGACACCGGCCATGTAACCGGCCAGCTCTTCCTTGTAAACAGCGGAGTACAGGTTGGCGGGGTAGGCCCAGGAGAAGTCATCGGCAGTGCCGTTGGCGTCCTGCAGGTCATACTCGGAGACGTCCAGCGCGATGTACTTGACCTCGGGGTACTTCTCGACGGTCTCAACGATGGCAGCGGCGAAAGCGTAACCGGGCATCAGAAGAACGTTGTAGCCATCGGCAATCGCCTGCTCGATGGAAGCAACACGCTCAGCGGTGGAGTCGCCGGTGGGCTTGTAGTAGGTGAAGTCAACATTGTTGGCCTTGCACCACTCCTGAGCGCCTTCGTAGGTAGCCTGGTTGAAGGACTCGTCGGTGATGTCGCCGTAGTCGGTGACCATAGCGACCTTCATGTCAGCGGTGGGAGCAGCGGTTTCATTGCCGTCAGGAGCCTTAGTCTCGCCGCCCTCGGCCTTGGTCGTGGGAGCGTTGGTATCGGCGTTCCCGTTCTTGGTTTCGTCGGTAGTGCCGGCGCAGCCGACAAACAGGGCGGCGACCATGGCAAGAACCAGCACGAGTGCAAGAATCTTCTTCATGTTTTTTCCTCCATTTTTCATTGTTTTCTTGATTTTCGTTCTGACAGGCCGTAAGGCCTCATCATCAGATGCATTATGGCACAAGACGGGCAAAAAATCAAGCGCTTCTTTTAATTTTGTTTAATATTCACAAATTACGGTACTGTGATACGGAATAATGCGGCAGAAACATCACATTTCGCCGAAATCTCCCCCCTTATCCCGCCGTATTTTTGCCGGGCCAATTTTTTTAGCTCTTTTTTCAGAAAAGACTTTACCTTTTCAGACGTATCGATTATAATTGAACCGGAATACCTGGAACCCCGAAGGGAGAGAAACAACTTGAAAATCAAAAACAAAAGCAGAATCGGATTTTACGGCAAGGCCGTCATCTGCCTCGTCTGCTTCATCGCGTTCTTCTGCATCTTTGCCATCCCCATGGGCCTCGGCAACGCGCTGAACACGCTGATGAACACCGCCTATGAGCTGCTGACCGGCACCGTCTTCTACATCATGGCCATTGCCGTCATTGCCGGCGCCATCTCGGGCCTATTGACGGAATTCGGCGTCGTGGCCCTGCTCAACAAGATTCTTTCCCCGCTGATGCGGCCTCTCTTCGGAATGCCCGGCGCCTCGGCCCTGGGCATGGTCTCCACCTACCTCTCCGACAATCCCGCCATCCTCACCCTGGCGGACGACAAAAAATTCCGCCGCTTCTTCAAGGCCTATCAGATTCCCGCCCTGACGAACCTCGGCACGGCCTTCGGCATGGGCCTGATCGTCACCAGCTTCACCCTCGGCATGAGCGGCAGCCTGGGCAGCAAGGTCTGGGTCGCCGCGGTCTGCGGCAACTTAGGCGCCGTCATCGGCGCCGTGATCTCCACCCGGCTCATGCTCTTCTCCATGAAGAAGGCCTACGGCCCCGACAAGCCCGCCCTGGAGGAGAAGCTCGACGCCGCCGAGGACGAACACGTCTTCCACCACAAGGGCCTGCTCCACGTGCTCGACGCCCTGATGGACGGCGGCAAAAAGGGCGTGGAAATGGGTCTCGGCATCATCCCCGGCGTGCTGATCATCTGCTCCATCGTGATGATGCTCACCAACGGCCGGCCCGCGACCCAGTACAAATTCGTCCAGATTCAGCAGATGAGCGCGGACGGGATGGAGCTGATTCAGTCCACCGGCCTCATCGAGATTCCGGACAAGGGCAACTACATCTTTGACTTCGCCGCCGAGAGCACCGGCGCGAAATGGCTGAGCCACAAGCAGACGGACGAGCATATTGAGCTCTCCTTTTCCTTCAACAACGGAAGGGTCTTCACCGAGAACGAGAGATTGTACATCCGGATTCTCTCCTCCGACTGGGGAACAGACGAGGATTCGCGCTACCGTCTGGTCCTGTATAAGGCCGACGAGAACACCAAAACGGCCATCGATCTTGTCCCGGAGGTCGTCCCGAGCGCCACCCGCGTCTATTACGGGACGGTTCCCCAGGAATCCTATCGCGGCAACGCGGGAGAGGGCGTGGGCATTCTGCCCAAGCTGGCGAATTTCCTCAGCGTGATTCTGACGCCGCTCTTCGGCTTCTCCAGCGCCGAGGCCATCGCCGTGCCCGTAACGGCCCTCGGCTCCGCCGGCGCGGCCCTGGGCCTGATTCCCGACTTTGTGCGCAAGGGCCTGGTCAACATCAACGATTTGGCCGTGTTTACCGCGGTCTGCATGTGCTGGAGCGGCTATCTGAGCACCCACGTCTCCATGATGGAGGTCCTGGGCTGTCGGGAGCACACGGGCAAGGCCATCCTCAGCCACACCATCGGCGGCCTCTGCGCCGGCGTGGCGGCCCACTGGCTCTTCGTGCTGCTCAGCGCCATCTTCTGAGCCTAAGCCGCAAAAACCGCCCCGTTCCATCGGAACGGGGCGGTTTTTGCGTCGAAAGCGTAGATTATAGTTCGTAGAGCGTAGTTCGTAGTTCGTAGTAATACTAATTTCTGATAAGAAGCTTTAAAAAGATTCCGAGGCAGAATTGTGCCAGACGAGGCGCCTTCCGCAGAGCATAATGGAGATATATGGTCAAGGAAGGCAACGAAGTATGACACAATTCTGGCCGGAAGACTTTAAAGATTTCTATCAGATATTAGTATTAGACTGTATTTACTCAATTGCGTTGATAAGAGATAGTGTTGCAGTGACGATTGATACCACATATTGTCAAATGTCTGTTCGGCTACAAGAAGGTTGCCTACAGAGGACTGGCCAAGAACGAAAACCGGCTGTATGCGCTCTTTGCCAGTGCCAATCTCTATGCTTTAGCAAGCCGAGGCCGCAGCCTGGCTGCTGCCTGGTAGGGGCGTATTGCGCCTTTTTTCGGGAAAACGCATAAGTTTTCCACAACAGGAGGTCAATTTCGGGGCTTTACGCCCATATATGATATTCACACGG
>CAMVKI010000070.1 GCA_947168005.1 uncultured Clostridia bacterium | reverse complement strand
CGAGGAGCTGCCCTTTGTGCTGGACGCCCAGAAGGCCATGGAGCCCGGCGCGCCTCAGCTCCACGAGCGCTTCCCCAACAACGTCCTCAAGCACACGGACTTCCGCCGGGGCGACTATCAGGCCGCCATTCAGGAGCCGGGCCTTGTGAAGGTGGAGGGCTGGTACGAGACCCCCACGGTCCAGCACGCCCACATCGAGAACCACGGCTGCTTCGCCTGGATGGAGAACGGACGGATCACCGTGGTCTCCTCCACCCAGATCCCCCACATCATCCGCCGCGTCGTGGGACAGGCCCTGGGCCGTCCCTGGGCGGACATTCAGATCGTCAAGCCCTACATCGGCGGCGGCTTCGGCAACAAGCAGGACGCCCTCTATGAGCCCCTCTGCGCCTGGTGCTGCACCCAGGTCGGCGGGCGGCCCGTGCGGATCGACTGCTCCCGGGAGGAGACCTTTGTCTCCAACCGCGTGCGCCACGCCATCCGCTTCCACATCGTCACCTGGCTCCGGCCCGACGCGACGATTGCCGCCCGGAAGGTGGAGCTCTGGTCCAACCAGGGCGCCTACGCCTCCCACGGCCATTCCATCGCCGCCAAGGCCGTCAACTCCTTCCCCCAGCACTATCCCTGCGACAATATGGAGGGCGACGCCTGGACGGTCTTCACCAACCGGCCGGCGGCGGGAGCCATGCGGGGCTACGGCATGCCCCAGGCCAGCTTCGCCGACGAGAGCAACATCGAAGACTGCGCCAGAGTCATGGGCATGGACCCCCTGGAGTTCCGGCGGCTGAACATCATGCCCCAGGGCTTCCACGACGGCTTCTCCGGCAACACCAACTACTACGACAGCTTCCGGGAGTGCATGGCCCGGGGGGCCGAGCTCATCGACTACGAGCGCAAGCGCGCCGAATACGGCCACGACAGCGGCAATCTTCGCCGGGGCATCGGCCTGGCGACCTTCTGGTACAACACGGCGGTCTATCCCATCTCCCTGGAGACCTCCTCCAACCGGATGCTGCTGAATCTGGACGGCACTGTCACCATGCAGTGCGGCGAGACCGAGATCGGCCAGGGCGCCGACACGGCCTACGCCCAGATGACCGCCGAGGCCATCGGCCTGGCGAGCTATCGGGACGTGCGGGTCGTCTCCTGCCAGGACACGGATATCACCCCCACGGGCCTGGGGGCCTACGCCTCCCGGCAGACCTACGTGGCGGGCTTCTCCATCCGGCAGACGGCGGGGCTTCTGAAGGAAAAGATCCTCAAATACGCCCAGGAGCTCACCCGCCAGAGCCCGGACGTCATGGATATCGTGGAGGGCAATATCGTCCGCAAGGGCGACGGCGCCGTGCTCATGAGCTTGAAGGAGCTGGCGATGACGGCCCAGTACAACCCGGTCCATTCCGAGCATCTGACCGCCGAGAGCACCTACACCATCCGCAACAACGCCTACTCCTTCGGCTGCACCTTTGCCGAGGTGGAGGTGGACGTGGATCTGTGCAGGGCCCAGGTCAAGCGGATCGTCAACGTCCACGACTGCGGCAATCTGATTAACCCGGCCCTGGCGGAGGCCCAGGTCCACGGCGGCCAGTCCATGGCCATCGGCTTCGGTCTCTCGGAGCAGCTGCTCTTCGACGCCAAGACCGGCAAGCCCCTGAACAACAATCTGCTGGACTACAAGCTCTCCACCTTTATGGACCACCCCCGGCTGGAGGCGGACTTCATCGAGAACCCCGAGCCCACCTCCCCCTACGGCACCAAGGCCCTGGGCGAGCCTCCGGCCTGCTCCGGCGCCCCGGCCATCCGCAACGCCATCCTCCACGCCACCGGCGTGGCCGTCAACAAGCTGCCCATCAATCCCCATGCGCTCTTCGCGGCCTTCACGGAGGCGGGGCTGGTTCACGATCCCTGGCGGGATTAACGATCAGGCAATAGGCATCAGGCAAAAGGCATCAGGCATCAGGCACCGCTCGTTTGTATGAACAAATCTGAAAGTCTGTCGCCCGTTCCGACGTTGCGAAAGATGCGATTATGAAAGATTACAAAGATCTTATTTCCTGGCAGAAAAGTATGCAGCTTGCTGTCGAGGTATATCGACTGACAAAGCTGCTGCAAAAAGAGGAGACTTACGGTCTGGCCTCACAGGTCCGCCGAGCCGTTGTATCTGTTTCCCGTAATATCGAACGGGGATCAACGTCAGACAACGCAAAACATAACAGGCGGTGCCTGATGCCTGATCCCTGATGCCTCAACAACCATTCTGAGGAGGAACGATCCTATGTACGATATGAAAGCGCTCTATGAGGCGCAGAGCGTCCAGGACGCGATTCGGCTGCGGCTGGAGCATCCCGAGGCCCAGATCATCGCCGGGGGCTCCGATGTGCTGGTCCAGATGCGAGAGGGCAAGCGGGCCGGCAAGGAGCTGATCTCGATCTATATGCTCGACGAGCTGCGTGGCGTGTCTCTGGACGAGGCCGACAAGCTCCGCATCGGCTCCCTGACCAGCTTCTCCCATATCACAAAGGACCCGCTGATCCAAAAGCACTGCGCCGTCCTGGGCGAGGCCGTGGACCAGGTGGGCTCCCCCCAGATCCGCAGCATCGGCACCATCGGCGGCAACACCTGCAACGGCGTCACCTCCGCCGACTCCGCCTCCACCCTCTTCGCCTGGGATGCCGTCGTGGAGCTGACGGGGAAGAACGGCGTCCGCCGACTCCCCATCAAGGACTTCTACATCAAGGCCGGCACCGTGGATATCCGGGTCGAGGAGGGCGAGATTCAGACCGCCATTCTGATCCCGAAGGAGAGCTGGGAGGACTGCTTTGGCAAGTACATCAAATACGGGATGCGCAACGCCATGGAGATCGCCTCCCTGGGCTGCTCCGTGAACGTCCGGCTGAGCCCGGACAAGAAATACATTCGCCGCTGCCGGATCGCCTACGGCGTGGCGGGTCCGGTGCCCATGCGGGTGCCCTCGGCGGAGGCCGTCGCCAACGGCTCGGCTCTGACCCGGGAGATGATCGAGGAATTTGCCCTGGCGGTCCTGCTGGACATCAACCCCAGAGACTCCTGGCGCTCCAGCAAGGCCTTCCGCCAGCACATTGCCGTGGCTATGGCCCGGCGGGCGCTGACGGAATCCATTGAACGGGCGGGAGGTGTGATCTTATGAGCCAGTATAAGGTCGTCCATTTCAATCTCAACGGCAGGGACGTGGAAAAAGTCGTGGACGTGCGGGCCTCCCTGACGGATATGCTTCGGAACGACTTCCGCATGACTTCCGTCAAGAAGGGCTGCGAGGTTGGAGAATGCGGGGCCTGCACGGTGCTCATCGACGGCGAGGCCTTCAACTCCTGCATCTATCTGGCCGTCTGGGCCGAGGGCAAGCAGATCCGCACCCTGGAGGGGCTGACCGGCCCCAACGGGGAGCTCACCGACATCCAGCAGGCCTTCCTGGACGAGACCGCCGTCCAGTGCGGCTTCTGCACCCCGGGCTTCATCCTGACCGCCACGGAGATCCTGGAGGCAAAGCGCCTCTACTCCGACGAGGAGCTCCGCAAGCTCCTGAGCGGCCACCTCTGCCGCTGCACCGGCTACGAAAACATCTTCCGGGCCGTCAAGAAGACCATGTACCGGCGGCTGGGTATGCCCATTGACTTTTAGGCCCGCCTGTAGGGACAAGCATTGCTTGTCCACCGGTCCCCGCCTGGGGCGAATGAATAATGAATAGTGAATAATGAATAATTATGGTATCGTTCAAATTGCCATTTGAACGATGGAAAAGAAAGAGAAACGACGAGACGGGGAACAGGGTGGCCGATGACCGCCCCTACAGCGGGAGCGGGATTGCTTTCGAGACGGGGCGGGCGCTCAATGAGCGCCCCTACGACGGGAATCCCTGTTCCCTTTTCCCTTTTCCCACCCTGATCCTTGATCCCTGATTCCTTTCCGAAGGGCGGTCATTGGCCGCTCTTTTTCTGCCATCGAAAGAAGGCAAAATGGAAAGTTCTACCAAATTTCGAGTCGAAAAACCTTGCTATTTCCCGCGGCCTGGGTCATAATGACAGGGAGGTGATCCACATGGACAAAAAATATGAAGTCGGAAATTTCCTGTACCGGATGAGAATGGAACGCGGCTATACCCAGAAGGAGCTTGCGGCTCTGCTGGGAGTGACGGACAAGGCCGTTTCCAAATGGGAAACCGGCGCGGCCGCGCCCCGAAGGGAGATGATCCGACAGCTCTCGGAAATCCTGGGCTGCACCCAGGAGGAGCTGCTTGAGGGAAGGCGCATCGAAGGGCCGGAGCCCGCGCGGAAAGCGCCCCCTGAAAGGATCATTTTCTCTTATCTTGAGAAAACGCCCAAGATGCTGCGGGACGACGCCAGGCGCGAGCGGCTGCTGGAGGGGATCTATGCCCTGGCCGGCTCCCGCCTGATGCTGATCTCGTTTTTCTGCCGCCTGGCCTCACTGCTGCTCGCGCCCGTTGCCGCGGTCCTTGCCGTGAAGGCCCTGTCTGCCGAACAAGGCGCTTTGGATTCCCGCGTGATCTCGATCCTGTTCCTTCTTTTCCTGATCGTCGCGGTCATTGCCATCGTGTATCTCTGCGCCTACTGGCGCTGCTATCAGGGCGGCAGGGCGAAGGACGGTGCCCGCCTCTCCGGCGGTCTGGTCACCCTGCGGGTCTTTGCCATCATCTTTCTTGTGTCCTACTGTCTGTCCTTTCTGTCAGATCTCTTCTCCGGTGCGATCACGGCCCTGGGTTTTTTCACTTCCGTCTTTCATATCGTCTACTACGCCGTCATGCAGAAGACCCTGCTGAACCTGGTGCGAAGTGTTCGGGAGCTCGATTTTGACGAATGCGCCTCTCCGGCGGTTCCGGTCCTCCTGTTTCTCAACCTGGGCGTCTCCCTTCTCTCTGTGTTCATCCCGGATGCCAATTCTCCCGTCAGCCTGAACGTCCTCGCAACGTCCTCCGTCGCGGCCCTGAATATCGTTTCGCAGCTGATCCTCTTCCTCTTCTCCCTCTGCACAGCCATCCTGCTGACGAAGCACCGGAAGCTCTGCGAAGCGCTCCGCGCCGAATCCTTCTTCGATAAAAACCAACGCGAATAGAGCAAACAATAAGGAGCGGCTTCCCGTCTGCGAAACGCAGGCAGGAAGCCGCTCCCTGTCTTTTCTGGCGGGCAGATTGCCCGCGCTACAGCTCAGCCTTCGCCCGTCTCCTGCGGCGGCGGGGGCGCTTTTTGGCCTTCTTGGCAATCTCGCTGTCGAAGTTCTCCGCCAGGGCGGAGCTCTGGTCATAGACCAGGCGACAGACCTTCAGGCTGCCGTCGGGGTCCCGCTCGAAGCGGATGCGGACCACGTAATCCCCGTGCTCGGGGCAGGTATTCTTGGAGATGCAGCGGCGGCCCGGCTGGGTGTGCCAGCCCTGGCAGCTCATCTCCCGGCCGCAGACGGGGCAGAGATTTTCCTTGCCGCCCATGTCGCCCATGGCGGCAGTCTTGTCCTCGTAGTCGTGATAGACCCGGCGGCTCACGCAGCCCGGGACCTGGGCCCCGTGGAGCCCATCCTCGTGGTCCTGGAGGGAGCCCTTGTACTCCGCGATGCCCTTTTTGAGGTCCAGCCTCGCGCAGATCTGGGCGGTGTGGAAGGCGTCGCCCAGGGCGTCGTGGGCCTGGCGGGTGGCGGGGATTTCCATCATCTCCATGGCCGTGGAGAGGGCCTTCTGGTTGTTGCCGGAGCCGGTCTGGGCGTTGAAGATCATCTGGGCGTTGTACCACTTCTGGACCCAGACGGGATCGTAGCCGTTGAGCATCATATTGGCCGAGAGCAGGGGGATGTCGTCGAAGCCCCAGGTGAGGAAGACGCAGTCCTCGCCGCACCAGCTGTAGAACTCGTTGATGGCGTCGTCAAAGCTCAGGCCCTCGGCCTTCAGGCGGCTCTCCCGGATGCCCGTGAGCTTTGCCACCCGGCTGTTGAGGCGGCGGAAGAATTTGGGCTTGATCAGGCACTGGAACTCGTCCTCGATGGTCTGATCCTCCGTCATCCGCACGGCGCCGATCTGAATGACCTCTCCGCTGATATGGATGGGCAGGGGCCGCTGGGCCGCGTAGGACCCGGGCCAGGGCTGGTTCCACTCCATATCCAAAATGATATACTCCATAGTATCTCCCCTTTTGTCACATCAAAGGGTATCATAGCATAAATCGGGCGCTAACGCAAGGATTTTTTTGCTTCCGGAATCCAGCCAATTAATCATAATTGCCTCCTGAGCTGTATTTTTTACGGTTCTGACCGCATTCTATCACGGGAAACGTACAAAAGCATTACTATATGCAAAAAAACAGACGATTTTCGCTGTTTTTGCGAAAATCGTCTGCTTTATATTCATATCACATACAAATAGATGCAAACAAACTGCAATACGGAGCCCAGGATCACAAAGAGGTGGAAGACCGCGTGCATATAGCGCTTATGGACGCCGAGGCCGTAGAGGACGGCGCCGACGGTGTAGGCGATCCCTCCCGCCAGGAGCCAGATCAGGCCGGGGAGCGGAACGGCCCGCAGGGCCACCGGGGCCGCGAACACGATGCACCAGCCCAGGCCCACGTAGCAGATCATGGAAAGGACCCGGTACTTTTTGAGGTCAATGGCCGTGAAGGTGACGGCCAGGGCCGTCATGGCAAGAATCCCCCCGAAGAGGACCCAGGCCGTGAGCGGAGACTCCCGCCGGATGGGGCAGAGCAGAATGGGCAGATAGGAGCCGAAGATCAGAAAGTAGATGGTGCAGTGGTCCAGGACCTGGAGGACCTTCTTGGCCTTCTCGGGCCGGAGCCCGTGGTAGACGCTGGAGACGGCGTAGACCGCCGCCAGGGACGCGCCGTAGACCGAAGCGCCCACAATGGCCCAGGGGTCCCGATGGAGCGCAGCCCGGACCACGCAGAGCACCAGCATGACCAGCGCCAGGCCGCCCCCCGCCGCGTGGGATACGAAATTGAAAATCTCCTCTCCCCGGGTATAGTCGGGCAGTCGCCGCAGGGCGAGGGGGGTGCGGGCGGCCATCAGCGTTCCCGACCCAGGAAGAACAACGCCAGGGTGCCTGGGCCGGAGTGGGAGCCGATGACGGGGCCAACGTAGGTGATGAGCTGAACCTTGGCTTGAAAGCGCTCGGCCAGCATCTTCTCCAGGAGCTTCGCGTCCTCGATGCAGTCGCCGTGGGAGATGAAGACCGTATCCTCGGGGCCGGGGTGCAGGGCCAGCTCGCCGTACTTGTCGGCAAGGGCCTTGATGGAGGCCCGGCGGCCCCGGACCTTGAACATATTAATCAGATGGCCGGGATCGTCCATGTGGAGCACGGGCTTGATGTTCAGAAGCCCCGCGGCAAAGGCCGCGGCGGCGCTGACGCGGCCGCCCCGCTTGAGGTAGACCAGATCGTCCACCGTGAACCAGTGGCAGAGGTGGAAGCGCGTGTCCTCCACGAACTTCGCCGCCTGCTCCAGGCTCGCGCCCTTCCGCTTCTCCAAAACCGTCAGATACACCAGCAGGCCGAAGCCCGCGGAAGCGGCAAAGCTGTCCTCCACCAGGATCCTCCGCTCCGGGTATAGCTCCATCAGCTCCTTGGCCGCCATCGCGCCGGAATTGACCGTGGTGCTCAGGCCGGAGGAGAAGCCGATGTAGAGCAGGTCCTTTCCCTCCTTCAGGTAGGGCTCGAAGGCCTGTTTGAAGATCTCCATATTGGCCGCGGCAGTCCGGGCTACGCTCCCCTGCCGCATCCGTTCATAGAAATGCGGAAAGGGCAGATCGTAGTTGCCGTGAGAGGCTTCGTCCTCGTCGAACTTGTAGGTCAGACTGACATAGGGCACCTCCCATTCGGCCAGCAGCTTCGGCTCGATGTCGCAGGAGGAATCGGTGATAATGACGTAATCGCGCATAGTACGCTCCTTTCCGGTGGCCGCCCCACACAGGCGGTGAACGATCTCAAATCAGGCAGACAAAGCAATCTAATATTCTATATTATATTACCACATCTTCAACAACGTGTCAATAGTATGATTTTGAACATTTTTGATTGCATTTCCGGAATACCCGTGGTATAATATCAGAAAAGACGTGTTCGTCATTCCGTCTGGAGGTTCTTGTATGCAATACGACAAGGCGTTGGTGGCGGCCAAGCTCCGCCGCTGGGAAACCTACCTGAACAACTACCGTCTGCCGCCCTGGGAGCTCATTCCCGACCTGGGTCTGTACATGGAGCAGGTCGTGGCCCTGCTGCGGCAGTGTCTTGACTATCTGCCCCCGGAGCTGAAGGACGAGGAATTCATCACCGCCGCGGCCATCAACAACTATGTCCGCACGAAGATCATGCCCGAGCCCGTCAAGAAGCGCTATTACCGGGTCCACATCGCCTATCTGCTGGTGATCTGCACCCTGAAGCAGGGCCTGAGCATCGCCCTGATCCGGCGGCTTCTGCCCGTGGGCCTCTCCGAGCAGGAGGTCCGGGAGTTCTATGTGCGCTACGCCGAGCGGCACGCCCTCGCCGCGGCCTTCTTTGTCGAGCAGGTCCGGGGCGTGGCCGGGCCCATCCTTGACCACAGCGACAGCACCCCCTTCTCCATCGCCCGGACGGAGGAGCTGATCGTCTCGGCGGCCATGATCGGCGGCTTCTCCCGTCTGCTGGCTGAGAAGCTCATGCTCCTCGATGGCAAGGACCTCAGCACCGGCGGCAGCATTGAAAAGCTGCCGGGGAAATAAAAAACATCACACAGCGCCCGCAAAAACACCTTAAAAAGTCTTGTAACGTTTTCTGCTCTGTGGTATAATAGATTATCTGATTTCGAGCAAGGAGGTTTTTCCATGAAAAAAGCCACAAATATTCTGGAAATCCCGAATTCCTTCCGGGCTGACCCGCTGGATAAAAGTCAGTTAAGGAATTTCTATCAGGATACTATTGAGGTTCGTACCGGCACAAAGGTGAATTCTCCGATTGATGATATCTATGATTCCTGCACCGATCCGAAAACAAGAAACGCGCATCTTCTCCTCGGACATCGCGGCTGCGGCAAGAGTACGGAGTTGAACCATCTCGACGATAGGCTCTCCAAGATCGGTTACCACGTCAAAACAATTCGCTGCATGGATGCGCTGGACGGTGCAAACATGGCCTTTTCGGATCTTATGGTTCTGATGACCGACGCCCTGCTAAATCTTGCTAAGGAGAACGGCGTCTCAATCTCTCACAACGATTTGCTGACGCTCGACAGATTTGGCGCGGAAATCAAAAAAGAGGACGTGGTTCTGACAGAAACAGAAACTGAAATTGGTTCCGGCGCGTCGCTTGAAACGCCGAGGTTGTTTCAAAATCTGATTAAATTCTTCATCAGCCTGAAAGCAACTTTGAAGCTCAATCAGTCCAGTCGGACGACGATCCGCAAGAAGATTCTGCTCCGCAACACGGAATGGCTGGATGCGGTCAACAATCTCGGGGTCGCGCTTACCGAAGCTTTTGACGATCACCAGCCCATTTTAATCTTCGAAGACCTGGACAAAGGAAACACCTGGGATATTTTCTCCGGCCACTGCGAGATTCTGACAGGGACCTCATTCCCTGTCATCTATACCTTCCCCATTGCTTTTTCCTACCGCCCGGATTTTGCGGAGATGAAAGCGTTTTTCCACAT
The DNA here is from genome assembly GCA_947168005.1 of uncultured Clostridia bacterium. Classification (GTDB taxonomy): domain Bacteria; phylum Bacillota; class Clostridia; order Oscillospirales; family Oscillospiraceae; genus JAFRPC01. The sequence continues at coordinate 1,307 of CAMVKI010000070.1, read as the reverse complement.
CAGTCGCCTTCCTATGATCGAGGTCCGAAAAATTGACGGTACCCCCAATTTGCCCGGCATTGCCGCGATTCGGGCGATCATAGAATGCAGAGCCGACGACGCTCTGTTTGATGAGGGCGTGATCGACCATCTGATCATGAAAACCGGCGGTTCTCTCCGAGATCTTTTCTCCGCAATCAACGACGCTGCCCGCTATACGAGACGCCTGAAACGGAATACGATCAGTTTGGACGTTGTGGCGATTGCCCTGGAGCGTATCAAAAGCGATCTCAGTGCACAGTTAGAAGGAAAAGACCATGTCTTCCTGAAGACGATCTATGAAGGACAACATCAGTTTATTGAGGATCGGGATCGTCTGCTCAATATGATGAAGGCCGGAGCCGTGCTGGAATACAACGGCAAACGCTGGCATGACGTGCATCCGCTGATTGTCGATTATCTGCGAGAGGTTGGGGTCATCGCATGAATGAGCTTCCCGTTTCCGTAATAGACAATACCACAAGCTACGAAACCCTGTCCTGGGTCATCGACCACTCGGACGACGGGCTCTTTCTGGTGATCGCCTCGGCGCGGATGCAGCGGGAGGTAGCCAGGCACTTTCGGGGCGATTCCGTAGCTGTCTTTGACTACAGCCGGGAGGAGCGGCCCTTTCGGGCCGGGTCCTTTTCCCGGCTGTTGGAGCGGGAGCCGGGGAAGCGGGCCTATTTTTTCCTGAACTTCCAGCTCGCCATCCCGGAGGCCGAGGACGTGGAGCGCTTCAACTTCTGCCGGGACATTCTGGCCCGGGAACGACTGAATTTGGTTTTCTTTGTGAATGAGGAGGCCCATCGGCGTCTGAATCGCGGCGCCATGGACCTCTATTCCTTCATCCGCCTCTTTATGCCCTTCGAGGACGAGCTGCCGGAGGAGCTGGAGCCGGAGCTTCCCGCCCTTTCCCCGGATCGCAGCACGGGAGAAACGCCCCCGGAGCCGGACCTCACCCAGCCCAAAAACAAGCTCCTGACCCAGGCCATCGCCCTGGACAACCGGGGACGGCAGCTTATGGACGAAGGCCGCTTTCGGGACGCCGCCGCGTTCTTCCGGACCGTATGGAACGGTACTTCAGCACTGGACTTCTGTAAAAACAGTTTTTAATAGAGTGCAATCATGAATTCACATGCAAAGGCTATTAGCGCTGTAATTGTCGGAAACACCATATTCGGCTTCAGTTTTATCTTTTCAAAAATGGCACTGCAGATCACGCTGCCAAGCGTGCTCATCGCAGTGCGTTTTGTGATGGCCTTTATTGTTCTGAATCTGATTGTTCT
>CAMVKI010000069.1 GCA_947168005.1 uncultured Clostridia bacterium | reverse complement strand
TCATCATCATTTTATGTTAACTTAGATGAAATTGAGAACCGTCCCCGATTTCATCAGATGAAATTGAGAACCGTCCCCGATTTCATCATCATTTTATGTTAACTTAGATGAAATTGAGAACCGTCCCCGATTTCATCTTTACTTGTGCACGACGGTGCCGCTCTCGCCGCGGACGGCTTTGCCGGCGTTCTCCAGGGAGGCGATGATGGCCTCGCCGCCGGTTTTGGCGAAGGAGATGGCGGCCTTGACCTTGGGCAGCATGGAGCCGGGGGCGAAGTGGCCCTCGCCGCAGTACTTCTCGGCCTCTTCCACGCTCATCTCGTCCAGGGCCTTCTGGTCGGGCTTGCCCCAGTTGATGCAGACCCGATCCACCGCGGTCAGGATCACCAGCGCGTCGGCATGGACCAGCTCGGCCAGCTTGGCGGAGGCAAAGTCCTTGTCGATGACGGCGGGGGTGCCGATCAGCTTGCCGTCCTTGCGGATGACGGGGATGCCGCCGCCGCCCACGGTGATGACCACGAAGCCCTGATCCACCAGCGCGTTGACCATGTGCTTCTCAATGACGTCCACGGGCTTGGGGGAGGGGACCACCTGGCGGTAGCCGCGGCCCGCGTCCTCGACCATGGTGTAGCCCTTCTCGGCGGCGATGCGCTCCGCGGTGGCCTTGTCGTAGAAGGCGCCGATGGGCTTGGTGGGATGCTGGAAGGCGGGGTCGGCCTCGTCCACCAGGACCTGGGTGACGATGGTGGCCACGTCCTTCTCCACGCCCCGGGCGGCCAGCTCGTTGCCGATGGCGTTCTGCAGGTGGTAGCCAATGTAGCCCTGGCTCATGGCCCCGCACTCGGGGAAGGGCATGTCGGACTTGATGGCCTTGGCCTCGGCGGCGGTGCCCATGCCGAGGTTGATCATGCCGACCTGGGGGCCGTTGCCGTGGGCGATGATGACCTGGTTGCCCTGCTCGATCAGATCGACGATGGGCTTGGCGGTCTCTTCGACGAGCTTGAGCTGCTCATAGGGGGTGTTGCCGAGGGCGTTCCCGCCGAGGGCGATGACGATGCGTTTGCTCATAGTAATTGATGTCTCCTTTTATTGTTGCTTAAAAAATCTTTCTTTTATCGTTTGAGGCGTCCAGCGCCATCAAAGCCTTGACGGGGTCCTTCACCTGGGCCAGGAAGATCATGGCCGCGATGATGTAGGGCTTGAAGCTGGCCTGCTTGTAGAGGGGGACCAGGTAGCGGTCGAAGACCGAGGCGTCCACCTCGCCCTCCGGGCAGCTCACGCCGGAGATGTCGGCGGGCAGGCAGTGCAGATACAGGGCCTTGCCGTCCTTGGTCAGCTTCATCATCTCCTCGGAGCAGGTCCAGTCCTTGTGGGTCGCGTTCTGGGCCAGCAGCCGCTGCTCCAGGGCGTCGATGCCGGCCTGATCGCCCCTGGAGTAGAGCTCCGTGCGCTCCTCCATGGCCGCGAAGGGGGCCCAGGACTTGGGATAGACGATATCGGCGTCCCGGAAGGCCTCCTCCATGCTGTTGCACTTGGTAAAGCTGGAGCCGTATTTGGAGCAGTTGTTCCGGGCAATGTCCTCGATCTCGGGGAAGACCTCGTAGCCCTCGGGATGGGCCAGGGTCACGTCCATGCCGAAGCGGGTGAAGAGGCCGATGACGCCCTGGGGCACCGAGAGCGGCTTGCCGTAGGAGGGGGAGTAGGCCCAGGTCATGGCGACCTTCTTGCCCTTCAGATTTTCCACGCCGCCGAAGTGGTGGATCACGTGGAGCAGGTCGGCCATGCACTGGGTCGGGTGGTCCACGTCGCACTGGAGGTTGACCAGGGTGGGCCGCTGCTCCAGAATGCCGCTGCGGTAGCCGTCCTCCAGGGCGTCCATGAAGGTCTTCATGTAGGCGTGGCCCTGGCGGATGTACATATCGTCCCGGATGCCGATGACGTCGGCCATGAAGCTGACCATGTTGGCGGTTTCCCGGACGGTCTCGCCGTGGGCGATCTGGGATTTCTTCTCGTCGAGGACCTGCTCCTCCAGGCCCAGCAGATTGCAGGCCGAGGCGAAGGAGAAGCGGGTGCGGGTGGAGTTGTCGCGGAAGAGGGAGATGCCCAGGCCGGAGTTGAAGACCCGGGTGGACTTGTTGTGCTCCCGCAGGTCGCGGAGGGCGTCGGCAACGGCGAAGACCGCGGCGAGCTCGTCGTCGGTCTTGTCCCAGGTCCAGTAGAAGTCCTGCTTGTACATGTTGTTGATGTGGAGTTTTTCCAGCTCACGGGCCAGTTCAAAGGCTTTGCTCATAGGTTACAAGCTCCTTTATCATGTTTGTGTGAAGAGGTCGATTGACGAGGCATCAGGGATCAGGCATCAGGCATCAGGCAGCGCTCGAAAGACGGTTCAAATCTGTTGCCGATCAGCCCGTTCGCAGGGCGGTTCAATCCGCGTGATACAGTTTGTATGGTTTTGAAATTACCTAACGGCACAGCATCGGACGTCTCTGCTTGATCGGTCGAGGACCGCCCCTGCGGTGAGGTCTGCAATCCGGCACAGACTGACAAACGGGGTACAGGGTCAGACAACGCATAACAACCCAGGCGGTGCCTGATGCCTGATGCCTATTGCCCGATGCCTGAGGCTGAGAGCGGGGAAAGGCGGACAAGCAATGCTTGTCCCTACAGGCGCGCTACCGGATGTCGTTCCCCGTCAGTTCCTGCCGGAAGCTGGTGGCGGACTCGGACTTGTCGCCGGGCTTGTAGAGCATGGGCACCGCGGCGTAGAGGGCGGCGCAGACCACCAGGTCCTGCTTCCAGGTGATCTCGTTGGGGGCGTGGGCCTGGCTCTCGGCGCCGGGGCCGAAGCCCACGCAGGGGATGCCGTAGCGGCCCTGGATGGAGACGCCGTTGGTGGAGAAGGTCCACTTGTCGGTGAGGGGACGGCCCTCGCGCTTTTCCCTGGCCTGCTCGTCGGCCCAGAGCCGGGTCTCGCCCCAGAGGGCCCGGTGGGCCTCCGCCAGAGCCCGGACGTGGGGCGCGGTCTCCTTGTTGATCCAGGTGGGGAAGAAGGCCTCGGTCTCGTAGACGTGGCCGGTCCAGGAGGGCCGGTCGTACATGTACATGGAGACCTTCACGTCCTTGGCGTATTTCTTCACGGCGGGCAGGTCCTCGATCTCCTGCAGGCAGCTCTTGTAGGCCTCTCCGGCGGTCATGCGGCGGTCGATGGAGATGGAGCAGGAGTCCGCCACGGCGCAGCGGCTGGGGGAGGTGTAGAAGATCTGGCTGGTGGTGCAGGTGCCCCGGCCCAGGAAGCGGGCGTCTTCCCAGTGTTCGGGATTGTACTTCGGGTCCAGCATCTTGACCAGGCCCTTGATCTCCTTGTCGTCGCCGGCGTCGTTCTCGTTGAGGTCCCGGACGTTCAGCAGGATCTCGGCCATCTTGTGGATGGCGTTGTCGCCGCGCTCCGGGGCGGAGCCGTGGCAGCTCACGCCGTGCACGTCCACCCGGATCTCCATGCGGCCCCGGTGACCCCGGTAGATGCCGCCGTCGGTGGGCTCGGTGGAGATGACGAACTCGATCTTCTCCCGGGCGTCCTCGGGGCCCTTGAAGTATTCGTTGACGATGGACTGCCAGCACATGCCGTCGCAGTCCTCCTCCTGGACGGAGCCGACGATCATGATCTTGTACCCGGCGGGAATCAGCCCCAGGTCCTTCATGATCCTTCCGCCGTAGGCGGCGGCGGCCATGCCGCCCTCCTGGTCGGAGCCGCCCCGGCCGTAGATGATCGTGTCGGTCTCGTAGCCCTCGTAGGGATCGGCCTCCCAGTTGCTCCGGTTGCCGACGCCCACGGTGTCGATGTGGGAGTCGATGGCGATGATCTTCTCGCCCTCGCCGAGCCAGCCGATGACGTTGCCCAGCTTGTCGAACTCCACCTTGTCGTAGCCGAGCTTCGTCAGCTCGGCGGCGATGCGCTTCGCCACGCCCTCTTCCTCGCAGGATTCGGACGGGATCGCGATCATATCCCGCAGAAAGCGGGTCATGTCCTGCCTGTAGCCTTCGGCCGCCTGCCGAATCTGTTCAAAATCCATAGGAGACCTCCGTTTTTTGTCAAAATGTTTGTATAAAATAACATTGCCAGCACCTATTGTATCATATGGAATCAGGAAGTCAAGCCACATAACGCATATTTTTAGGGGAAGCAAAAAATTTTTTAGCGAATAAGAATTTTTTTGTGAAAGGACGGCTTACGCAGTTGATTTTTGCGTGAAAGCTGTGATATGATAGAATTGCGTTAGAATTTGATATGAGGAGGAAGGCCTATGTTGAAGCCCCATGAGCTGGAGATGCTTCGCGGGATCGCCAAGGGCATAGCCGCCCAGTTTGGAAGCGGCTGCGAGGTCGTGGTCCACGAGCTCTCGGAGCAGGCAGCCGAGCATTCTCTGGTCATTATTGAAAACGGTCACGTTTCCGGACGCAAGGCCGGCGACGGCCCCAGTCAGGTGGTTTTGGAAAATCTGCGCCACAACCGGGACGCGGAGGCCGTCACGGATCGGTTCAGCTATCTGACCCGCACCCCCGGCGGCAAGCTGCTCAAATCCTCCACCGTGGTCCTGCGTGATGAGGCGGGTGAACCCTGCGCCCTCTTTGGCGTCAATTTCGACGTGTCCGCCCTCTCTCTGGCGGGGAGTATCCTGACGGAGCTGGCTGCTCCCGCTGAGAAGACCCAGACCGAGCCGGAGCCCATCCCAAACAACGTCAACGAGCTGCTGGACAATCTGATCGAGCGCTCTGTGCGCATGGTGGGCAAGACGGTGGACCGGATGACCAAGGAGGACAAGGTCACGGCCATCCGCTTCCTGTCCGACAGCGGCGCCCTGCTGATCACAAAATCCGGCGACAAGATTTCCAAGTATTTCGGCATTTCCAAATACACTCTGTATTCTTACTTAGACAACAAATAGGAGGAAAAGCGCTATGATTGATCTTTCTATCCGCAGGGAGGGCCTGGCCCACAATATCCGCAAGGCCCGCGAGAACAACGTCATCATTCCCACCATCGCCCAGATGCAGAATCCGGATCTGATCCCCGAGAAAATCAAGGCCAAGCTGGCCCACACCGATCTCTGGGCCGTGGACCCTGTCAATCTCTTCCGCATCAACTGGCACAACGAGCCCAAGGAGAGCGGCGGCCTCTTTCAGAAGGTCCCCAACTACGTGGAGATCCCCCCGGAGCTCTCCGGCGTGCCCTGCCGCATCCTCGCCATGGCCGGCAAGTGGTTCCCCACGGGCTGTCACAAGGTGGGCGCCTCCTACGGCTGCCTGGTGCCCCGGCTGGTCACGGGCCAGTTCGACGCCGACTACCACCACGCGGTCTGGCCCTCCACGGGCAACTACTGCCGCGGCGGCGCCTTCAACTCCAAGCTTCTGGCTGTGGACTCCGTGGCGATCCTCCCCGAGGATATGTCCCGGGAGCGCTTTGACTGGCTGAAATCCATCGCGGGCAGGATCATCGCCACCCCCGGCTGCGAGTCCAACGTCAAGGAGATCTTCGACAAGACCTGGGAGCTGAAGCAGGACCCCTCCATGATGATCTTCAACCAGTTCGCCGAGATGGGCAATCCTCTCTGGCACTACAACGTCACCGGCACCGCCCTGGCGGAGGTCTTTGAGGCGGCGAAGAAGCCCGGCCAGCGGCTGGCGGGCGCGGCCTTCACCTCCGGCTCCGCGGGCACCATGAGCGCCGGCGACCTGCTGAAGGAGCGCTATCCCTATGCCAAGCTGGCGGTGGGCGAGGCCCTGCAGTGCCCCACCATCGTCAACAACGGCTTCGGCGGCCACCGGATCGAGGGCATCGGCGACAAGCACATCCCCTGGGTCCACAACGTCCGCAACACCGACATGGGCATCGCCATCGACGACGAGGACTCCCAGCGCCTGCTCCGGCTCTTCAACACCCCCGAGGGTCAGAAGTACCTGAAGGAGGAGCTGAAGCTCTCCGACGAGCAGATCGAGAAGTTCACCTGGATGGGCATCTCCGGCATCGCCAACGTGCTGTGCTGCATCAAGATGGCCAAGTGGTACGAGCTTACTGAGAACGACGTCCTGGTGACGGTCCTGACGGACTCCGCGGTCATGTACAAGTCCCGGGTGGACGAGCTCAACGAGATGTACGGCCCCTACTCCGTCTTCGAGGCCTCCAAGGACCATGCCCTGCACATGCTGGGGCTCAAGACCGACAATATGCTGGAGCTGACCTACCCCGAGCGCAAGCGGGTCCACAACCTGAAGTACTACACCTGGGTCGAGCAGCAGCAGATGAAGGTGGAGGACCTGAACGACCAGTGGTACAAGCCCCAGGTCTGGGACGAGGTCCACGCCCAGGCCGCAGAGCTGGACAAGCTCACCGAGGCCTTCAACGAGGAGGTCGGCCTGCTGGCCCGCCTGTAGGGGCGGTCATTGACCGCCCGACGGTCCCCGCCTGTGACCAGGCAACAGGCAACAGGCAACAGGCAACAGGGGACGGGGGATGCGCTTTCTTGCACAAGGCACGCCTTCGGTGTCGCCTCGCGCAGAATGAAACTCCCGTCCGCCGCACGATCACGAAAGGAGGATCCCCATGAAGCATCCGTATACCCGCATCGTATCCGTTCTGCTGGCCGTGCTTTTGACCTTCGGGCTCATGCCCGCCGCGGCGTTGGCAGGACCTTCCGAGGAGACAATCCATTCCGCTGAGGTCTTCATCTCCTATCCGGTGGCCGGAGAGCACCCGAATCTGAGCGGCGTTCTCTGCTACGACGACGAACCCTATACCGTGGAGGAGGTACACTTTTTTGAGCTGGGCGAAAACGGCCAGCCCATAGGCGCTTTCCTCACGGAGCAAGCCGTTTTCAACGCCAACGTCAACTATGCCTGCCAGGTGATTCTTCGCCCGGATGAAGGGTACGTGTTCAATGACGATTCCTATTGCTACGTGAATGACCGCGTCGCGAGTATCGAAGCCGTCCAAGGCGGTCTCGCCTACTTTACTGTGCAGCTCACCTGCGCGCCGGGAACTGTGACCGTTACCTTCGACGCCAACGGCAGCTCGTCCCCTGCGCCGGCGCCGGTCCGGGTTCCCATCGGCGGCACGGTCTGGGACGCCATCCGGAATTTTGACGTGGTGCGGATGCCGGATAAGCCCCACGAGAGTTTCATCGATTGGAGCCTGAATCCCTTCGCCGAAAACTGGACAGATTACTATTCTTTCGACGAGGAAGTCTACGAAGATCTGACCCTCTATGCCATGTGGTTCGCCGGGCCGGAGTCCGTAGAGCTCAGCGTGTCCCTGCCGCCCGCCTGTCTGACGGAGGACGACTGCTCGGACCCGATCATTACTGTTCCGGCCAGAGCCGACTACAGTGCAGAAGGGGATCACCTCTATCTCCCGGAGGATGGTCACGCGCCGGATTTCGACTCGCCCGCCTATCTGGATTTCAGCTGGCCCTACGCCCTGGAGCGGGGGAAAACCTATTACGGCCGCGCCTTCGTGTACTGCTATGTCGGCGCACAGACGCCGGCGGTGACGATTCACGGCGCCGAGTTTGTCTCCGCAAGAAAACTTGACCAATATTTGCTGGAGGTGGTCTTCCGCATCACCGTTTCCGCCGGCGATTCCCTCAGACAGGCCGGCGTCTTCATCCAGACTCCGAGGGCGGGGCAGAGCGCCGTGAGCGCCTACCCCGAGGTTTGCTCCCTGACCCCCGGTCTGGAGATGTCCGTGTGGGGCTGGTACACGAACCAGAACCTCTCCGGCGACTGGTACGAGGGGCCCATGGAGGGCGGTAAGACCTACTACGCCCTGGTCCGCATCAACGGCGGAATCAATTACAATATTTCCAGCAGCAATCTGAAGCTGGACGTCTTCGGGAAGAACGCGAAGCTTGTGCGCATGGTGGATCTGGCGGGCAGCGAGGGCGTTCCGAATCTGGTCGGGGCCGTCGTGGCCGTGACGATCCCGAAGACTTATTACTTTACCGTTGACGTCCTCTATGGAGGCGGCAAATTCCGCTCCGACCGCCAAAGCGACCGCTGGGTCACCGTCATGGACTTTGGCGGCGAGGAGGAGGGCCCCATTACCCTGACGGCGAAGGGGGACCCCACCCATATGTTCAACATGTGGTATGACGGCAATACCTATGAGATCCTGAGCCGGGATGAGACGTACAGCTTCAACCTGGACCGCGACGTGTACATCATCGCCGACTTCGTGCGCAAAACGCCCTTCGTGGACGTCCGGGCCAAGGACTACTTCTACGAGCCCGTCCTCTGGGCCATCGAGCACGATCCGGTCATCACCAGCGGCATTGACGAAACCCACTTCGGCCCCAAGGTAAACTGCACCCGGGAGCAGATCGTGACCTTCCTCTGGAAGGCCTGCAACGCCCCGGAGCCCGTGACCACGGAGAACCCCTTTACCGACGTCAAGCCGAACAAATACTACTATAAGGCCGTGCTCTGGGCCGTGGAGAACGGCATCACCAGTGGCGTCGGCGACGGGAAATTCGGCGTCGGTGAGTCCTGCACCCGGGCCCAGGCCATGACCTTCCTCTGGAATTCCTACGGCTGCCCGGAGCCCGAGAGCACGAGCTGCCCCTTCACCGACGTGAAGCCCGGCAAGTACTACTACAAGGCCGTGCTCTGGGCCCTGGAAAACGGCGTCACCAGCGGCATGAGCGATACCGCCTTCGGCACGAACAGCACCTGCACCCGGGGCCAGATCATCACCTTCCTGTACAAGGTCTACGGGCCCAAGGGCTGAGCACGGACAAGGGATTAGGGATTAAGGATCAGGGATCAGGGTAGGGGAAGGGCTGTAGGGGCGGCCATCGGCCGCCCGCCCGAGGCAGGCAGCTCCGAATTACCTTCACTCCGTAGGGGCGGCCATTGGCCGCCCGCACCCCGCGCAAAGGCATCGTAAACGCATACGCCCGTAGGGGCGGCCATTGGCCGCCCGCCCGAGGCTTCCACCTTTGATTTCGTTGACTTTGTAGAAGGGAATATCTGAAATGAAGCGCGACAAACTGTATTGCATCCTGTCTGCCGCTGCGTTACTGGTTATCATCCTCATGTTTTTCTGTCTGCTGTATCTCATGGGGACTGAATTGGAGGATCACTGGACATACCTTGTGACGACCGGGAGCCATGCAAGCTACTATAGAGCATTTTTCACAAATCCAAAGATTTTGGCCTGCCTGACTGCCGTTGCAGGGACGGTGATCGCCGCTGTCATTTCGGACGCAAAGGCAATTCGCCGTGAAGAAAGAGGCGCCCTGATTCTTCTGATCCTGGTATGCCTGACCCTGCTTAGCTTTTCATTTTTCTTTTATGTCATGCTGAAAGCTCTGTGAGACGGCGTGGCCGGATTGTCCTCCGGACGATCGTTTGCTGCGCAAACCGGGCGGCTCATCCTTTGGGTAAGAGCCGCCCCTGCAAGGACCTGCCCGGCAACCGCGCAGTCCCCGTGGCGCACACTGTGCGCCGCTACATTACCTGGTTTTATAGGAGTTCATTATGCAAAACGTCATCTGCGGCCGCTGCGTGAAATGCGGCAGGGAATACGAGGCTGTCCCGGACCTGACCAACTGCGAATGCGGCGGCATCCTCGATATTCTCTACGACTACGATTATATCAAAACCGTTTTTACAAAAGAGAAGCTGGCCGCCCGGAGCAAGCCGACCATGTGGCGCTATCGGGAACTGCTGCCCGTAGAGGAGAGTACCCCGGACACGGAGCTGCGCGTGGGCTGGTCGCCCCTCTACGAGGCCCCCCGGCTGGCGAAGCGCCTGGGCCTCAAACAGCTCTGGATCAAGGACGACGGGGTGAACCCCACCGCCTCCCTGAAGGACCGGGCCTCCGCCATGGCTGTCGCCAAGGCCCGGGAGGCCGGGGCGGAGGTCATCGCCTGCTCCTCCACCGGCAACGCGGCCTCCTCCCTGGCGGGCAACGCCGCGGCGGCGGGGCTGAAAACCTACATCTTCGTCCCCTCCCGGGCCCCCAAGGGCAAGGTGGCCCAGCTCATGAGCTTCGGGGCCACGGTGATTTCCGTCCAGGGCAGCTATGAGGACACCTTCGAGCTGTCCAAGGCAGCCATCGAGCGCTGGGGCTGGTACAACCGCAACGCGGCCATCAACCCCTATCTCTCCGAGGGCAAGAAGACCGTGGGCCTGGAGATCCTGGAGCAGCTGGGCTGGCAGGTGCCGGACTATATCGCCATCTCCGTGGGCGACGGCTGCACCATCGCCGGGCTCTGGAAGGGCCTGAAGGATCTCTACGCCATCGGCTTCATCGACCGGCTGCCGAAGCTGATCTCCGCCCAGGCGGCGGGCTGCTATCCCATCAACCGGGCCGTGGAGACCGGGGAGCCCTGGCATCCCATGGAGGAAAACACCCTGGCGGACTCCATCGCCGTGGGGGTGCCCCGCAACGCGGACAAGGCCATCCACGCCATCCGGGAGTCCCAGGGTCTCACCGTGGAGGTCACGGACGCCGAGATCATGGCGGCCCAGAAGCTGCTGGGCCGGAGCTGCGGCGTCTTCGGCGAGCCCGCGGGCGTCACCGGCACGGCGGGCGTCAAGAAGCTTATCGAGCAGGGGAGACTCCCCGCCGACGCCACCGTGGTCTCCGTGGTCACCGGCAACGGCCTGAAGGACGTGGCCAACGCCATCCAGGCCTGCGGCGAGCCCATCTCCGTGCCCTCCGACATGGAGAAGCTCCTGGCGGCCTTCGCGGAAAACCACATCGACCTGCGCTGAGGGTCAAAATCGAACAAAACGGCAAGCGGAAGAACGCCGCTTGCCGTTTTGTTCACAAACTTTTTGATTTTTTCGCAAATTCTGTTCAAAAATGGAAAGTATAATGACGACGTAAATAAAAAATACAGCAAAGGAGCGCTGAAGCATGAACGAATACGATCCCTTTGATGAACAGAAATTTGAAAAAACTGAAAACGATGCCCCGGAGA
>CAMVKI010000068.1 GCA_947168005.1 uncultured Clostridia bacterium | reverse complement strand
ATGAGCCTGTGCAAGTCCGGCCAGATCCTCAACTGCTGCCATCCCAACGCCCTGATGACGCTGACCGAGTACCTGGTGGACTACGCCAGCCCCGAGACCCGGGAGATCGGCTTCAAAATGGTCGAGGAGGAGCTGAAAAAGATCCCCAGAGACCGGGTCCGGGAGATCGCCGCGGAGCACATCGAGGCCATCAAGGCCTCGAACGCCAGAGATTTCAGGTTTTAAGCTATGAGTCTGAACGAAACCGTCTCCGCCGAGCGGCTGCATATTGCGTTTTTCGGCAAGCGCAACGCGGGCAAGTCCAGTCTGGTCAACGCTGTGACCGGGCAGAAGCTTGCCGTCGTCTCCGACGTTCCCGGCACCACCACGGACCCGGTGAAAAAGGCCATGGAGCTGCTGCCTCTTGGCCCTGTCGTGATCATTGACACCCCCGGCTATGACGACGCGGGGGCGCTGGGCGAGCTCCGGGTGGAGAAGACCAACGAAATCCTGAACAAAACCGATATTGCCGTGCTGGTCTACGACGCCTCTGTCGGTCTGTCCGACGAGGATCGGGAATTGCTGGAGAAGCTCCGGGCGCGGAAGCTGCCCGTTATCCTGGCGGCAAACAAATGCGATCTCGCCTCCGCAGGGGCGGCCATTGGCCGCCCGCCCGAGGGAGAAGCGCCCATGCTCGTATCGGCTTTGACCGGCGAGGGCGTCCGGGAGCTCAAGGAGCGGCTGGCCGCCCTGGGCCGGACGGCGAAGGCGCCCAAATATATCCTGGCCGATCTGGTCTCCCCCGGAGATGCGGTGATCCTGGTGATCCCCATCGACGAGAGCGCTCCGAAGGGGCGGTTGATCCTCCCCCAGCAGCTGACCCTCCGGGAGCTGCTGGACCTCCACTGCGTTCCGATCTGCTGTCAGGTGGAGGAGCTGCCCGCCCTGCTGGACAAGCTGAAGCAGCCGCCCCGGCTGGTGGTGACGGACTCTCAGGCCTTCGGTCGGGTCTCCCCGCTCGTTCCTGTCTCCATTCCCCTGACCTCCTTCTCCATCCTCTTCGCCCGCTACAAGGGCGAGCTGCGGCAGCTGGTGGAGGGCGCGAGAGCCCTCTCCGCCCTGGAGGACGGGGATCGGGTTCTGATCTCCGAGGGCTGTACCCATCACCGCCAATGCAACGACATCGGGTCGGTCAAGATTCCCGGCTGGGTCAGGAACTACACCGGGAAGGAGCTGGACTTCTCCTTCAGCTCCGGCGGCGAGTTCCCCGAGGATCTGCGCGGCTATGACCTGGTGATCCACTGCGGCGGCTGTATGCTCAACGAGGCCGCCATGAAGCACCGGATGGAGGTCGCGCAGCGCTGCGGCGTGCCAATGGTCAACTACGGCGTCGCCATCGCCCAGATGCACGGCATTCTGTCCCGCAGCCTGGAACCGTTTCAAGAGGCGCTTTCGCTCCATTGACGCTGCACGCAAGCATTCCCCCACGCAAAACCGCTTCACAGGTTTTGCGTGGGGGAAAATCTTTTTTCGGCTGCGTTGATTGATTTCAAAGGAAATTGCGTCTATGATAGATGAAGGGCCCTTCACAAAGGAGGAGTTACATGACTGACAACGAGATTATCCAGATGCTGGAAGCAAGACGGGAATCCGGAATCTCCGCACTCAGCGAACAATACGGCGCGTATTGCAGACAGATCGCGTTTCGCCTGACCGGCCGACCGGAGGACGCCGAGGAAGTCGTCAACGACGTCTGGCTGCGGGCATGGGAGAGCATTCCGCCGCAAAAGCCAATCAGCCTGCAACATTACCTTGCGAAGCTGACGCGAAATCTGTCCTTCGACCGGATCCGCAGGCAGAAAGCCGAAAAGCGGGGCGGAAATGAGCTTCCGCTGGTTTTGGAGGAATTGGAAAATTGTCTTCCCGCCGGGGAGACGCCGGAATCAAGCTTGAGCGCCAAGGAACTCGGCTTCGCAATCAACCGCTTTTTGGATACACAGCCTCGCCGCAATCAGGATATCTTTTTGCGCCGGTATTTCTTCTCAGAAAGCGTAGCGGAAATCGCGTCGCGTTATCACATGCGTGAGGATAACGTCCGCCTGACCCTTTCGCGTACAAGAACCAAACTGAAAGCTTATCTCAAACAAGGAGGATATCTATGAATACGAATCAATTATTTGAAGCCATCGGAGAAGTCGATGTGGAGAAGCTCCGGCACAGCGAGCAGTCCCCGCGCAGACACAGACCGCTTCGTTTTGTCGGCGTCCTGGCCGCCGTCATCGCTTCTCTGGCCGCTTTAACGCTGATTGTGAACGCCTCAACCGACGGCGCCATGCTGAACGTACTTCGCATCTGGCTCAACGGAGAGTCGATTCAGACCAACGATCTCCGGGTTCAACAAAGCACGGACGCAAACGGCGACGACATCCTGCAGATCGACGTAGATTCTAAAGACTATGAGCTAATCGCGGCAAAAACCGATGAATCGAAGGAAAGCCTCGTCATTCAGAGATACCTTTCCAACGAGGACGGCCAGATGCTTGGCTTCGTCATGCAAATGAACCAGGTGGAAGAGCGCGACGGAAAAATCGTCCTGATCTACGGAGGATACGAAATCGACCTGACGGAAAAGCTCCAAAATTCCGATGAATGCACAGTGGATTATTCCGTCTACTGGGACAACAAGCTTGCCTCCCATATCTTAATCCGGGTTCAGAAGACTGCAAACGGACAGTATTACGTTTTCACAGAGCCGGCAAAATGATCCGCAAACTCGCCTTCGGCTGAGTAAAACCAAAAATATCCCCACGCTGATCCTGTTTTCGGATTGGCGTGGGGAAAATTATTATTGTTTTAGTTTTACAGTGTCAGCCACTCAAAGGGGTACTCGGAAAGCAGCTCCCGCTGATGGGTGGAGAGCAGCAGAGTCCTTCCCTGCCGATTGGCGAGGATGAAATCGGCGGTATGGCGAAGGGTGTCCTCGTCGAGGCCGGTGAAGGGCTCGTCCATGAGGATACAGTCGCTCTCTGCCCAGAGGGCCCGGGCGATGGCGACGCGGCGCTGCATCCCGCCGGAGAGCTCGCCGACGGGCTGGCACAGGCTGTCCTCGGGCAGGAGGCCCGCCAGGAAGCGAGCGGCCGCTTCCCTGTCCTTTCGTACTCCCCGGACGAAGAGGAGCTGGTCCACGGCGGTCTTTCCGGGCAGAAGCCGGTCATTCTGGAAGACCGCGGAATAGCGGACGCCCTGGGTCACCGTTCCGCCGTCTGGCACAAGCAGACCCATGAGAATCCGCAGGAGCGTCGTTTTGCCGCGGCCCGAGGGGGCCGTGAGGCCGTAGAGACCGCCCTCCCGCAGGGTCAGATTAAAGTTCTCAAAAATCACCTTTTCCCCAAAGCGATGGGAGAGGTTCTTGATTGCAACGTCCATCTACTTCCCCGCCTTTCCCAGCAGCCAGAGCACGGTCTTTTCAAAGATCGCGCTGAGGACGATTACCGTCAGGGTCCAGGCGAAGAGCTCCGCCGTGTCCATATAGATTTTCGAGAGGTACATCTGCTCGCCGATGGACCGGGCCGGGGTGCCGATGACCTCGGCGGCAATGCCGGCCTTCCAGCTCATGCCCAGGGCAGAGGCGCAGGCGCCCCGCAGATAGGGCCAGAGTGCCGGCCGGTAGAGCTGCCAGAGCACTCGTTTGCCGGGTACGCCGTAGACTCTTGCCAGCTCCAGTAACTCCGGGTCGGCGCTGCCCAGGCCCGAGAGCGTGGCAAAATAAATCAGCGGAAAGACGATGATCAGCGAGACGATGACCGCCAGATTGGCGGAGCCGAACCAGACCAGGACCAGGATGATGAAGGAGGCGACGGGAACCGACTTCATCAGCGTCAGCATGGGCGAAACCAGCTCCCGCAGCAGGCCGAAGCGGAAGGCCGCGGCCCCCGTCAGCGTGCCGAGGGCCAGGGCAAGGAAGAAGCCCAGGGCAATCCGGCGGAAGGAGCCCAGCACGGAAAGCCAGAAGTCCCCGGTGGGAAGCAGCGCGAGCAGCGCACGGACCGTATCCAGCGGCGAGGCGAAGAGCACCGGCTTTGCCACGAGCATAGAGGCAGCCTGCCAGACCCCCAGCCAGAACAGGGCGATCAGCAGTCCCCGAAGCAAATGGCGCGGCGATTTGGCAGGCTTCATGGATTATTCTCCGACGTAGTAGAATTCGTCCGCGGGCATCTTCTCGCCCACAGCCTTGGGATTCTGGTCGTAGAGGGTCTGCAGGTATCCGGAGAGCAGTACCTTCATTTCCTTTCCGTAGATGCAAACCAGATTGCAGGCGGGAATGGCCTTCTCGGCAATGGGCGCCTTCGCCACGATTCCCATGTTGACAATGAGCTCCGCGGCGGCGGCAGGATCGGCGTTGACGGCCTCGACACCGGCAGTGCAGTCCTTGATGAGTGCGCTGGCATAAAAAGGATTCCGGTCAAGGACCTCGTTCCGGATCACGGTGACGCCGGTTACAAGGGCGCTTTCCTTGGAGACAGCTTCCCACTCCTTGGTCAGGTCCAGAGCGACGTGCAGCTTTTCATTCTGCGCGCAGGCGGCGGTGACGAAGGGCTGGGGCAGCAGACCGATCATGGCGACGTCCTCGCCCATGGCGGTGACAACCTCCTGAGCCTCGGACTTGAATTCAAGATTGACCTTGTCCTCGATGCCGTAGGCTGCCAGGATGTGGCGCAGGGCGTACTCGGGAGTAGTGCCCTTGCCGGTCAGGCAGACGGTCTTGCCCGCCAGGTCTTCGATGGTCTTGACGGAATCGCCGTTCTCCACAACGTAGAGGACGCCGAGAGTGTTGATGGCGACGACGGAGAAGCCGCCGGACTTGTTGAACAGATTGGCGGCCGCGTTGGCGGGAAGCAGGGCGGCGTCAGCCTTTCCGCTGACAAGCGCTGCCGTGACTTCATCGGCGGCGGTGCAGATCGTGGATTCGTAGCGAAGCTCGGTCTTTCCGGCCTCGCTGTCCCGCAGCATGGTGGCGATGCCCATCGAGGTAGGGCCCTTCAGGGAGTAGACGCGCAGCACGCCCTCCTGGGGTTCCTCGCGATCGCTGTCCCGGTTCCGGGTCGCCAGGTTTTCGTTTCCGGTCGCGGGGGTGGATTCGCCTGTGGGCGTCGGGAGATTCTGGGTATCGCTCGCGTTGGTTTCGGGCTTGCCGCAGGCGCAAAGGCCCAGCAGCAGAACTGCGATCAGAGCAAAGATTACGATGCGTTTCATATTGTTTCCTCCATTCGATTATCGTTCAGACGGGACCGACAGGCGTCGGTCCCGTTTGGATTCAGAGTTGTTTTCCGCCCAGCCAGACGGACTTGCGGACCAGATCCTTGTCGCAGATCACAAAGTCGGCCAGCTTGCCGTTGGCGATGGAGCCGAGCTTGTCCAGCACGCCGATTTGGCGGGCCGGGTTCCAGGTGGCGGCCCGGATTGCGTCCTCCTTCGGAATCCCGAAGCAGACGGCGTTGCGCATACAGTCGTAAAGATTGGTGGCGGAGCCGGCGATGGTGCCGTCGGCCAGCCGGGCCACGTTCTCCGCCAGGAAGACCTGCTGGCCGCCCAGCTCGTACTCGCCGTCGGGCATCCCGCAGCAGCGGAGCGCGTCGGAGATCAGGACCATCCGCTCGGCGCCGAAGAGCTTGAATGCCATGCGGACGGAGCTGGGATGGACGTGGATGCCGTCGCAGATCAGCTCGGCGGAGACGGCCCCGTTCTCGGAGGCGGCGCCGATGACGCCGGGCTTGCGGTGGTGGATGGGCGGCATGGCGTTGTAGAGATGGGTCAGGTGGGTGACGCCGGCCTCGATGGCGGCCTTCGCGTGCTCATAGTCGGAATCGGTATGGGCAATGGAGACGGTGCAGAGCTCCTTAGCCTGCTTTACAAAGTCCACAGAGCCCTCCAGCTCGGGGGCCAGGTCCACGATGGAGATCAGGCCCTCGCTGTCGTCGTACAGCTTTTTGAAGGCGGCATAGTCGGGCTTGCGCAGATATTCGCCGTTCTGGGCGCCCTTTTTCTTCTCGGAGAAGAAGGGCCCCTCCATCTGGACGCCCAGGAGCCGGGCGCAGCCCTCGACGGGAACCTTATGGAGCCTCAGGCCGGCCTCCAGGGCTTTGGCAATGACCTCGTAGGGCAGGGTCATGGTGGCAGGCGCAAAGCCCGTCACGCCGACGCTCGCCAGATAGCGGGCCATCCTCACGTCGCCCTCATAGGAGCCGTCGGAGAAGTCGGCGTTGGAGTTGCCGTGGTTGTGGACGTCGATCAGGCCGGGAATCACGAAGGCCCCTTCCAGATCGATCGCGTCCTCCTGCTCCAGAAGCACATCGCAGAATCTTCCGTCCTTCACCGAAAAGCCGCCGGGAACGAATTTGAAATCCTCGGTAAAAATATTCGCGTTTTTAAAATTCATGGGAACCTCCGATGTTCGCGTGTTCAACCCCCGGATGGAAGCCGAGGTCTTACTTATCCATGTAATTTTCCACGATTTTCTGCATCTGGGACCACTTTGCCTCCATATCGTGGACCAGCTTGAGCTGGGCTCTGGCCCGCACCAGGTTGTGATCGGGATACTCAGTTTTGAAATAGTGGTCGGATTCCAGATAGTCCGTCAGGAAGCGGACGGCCAGCTCCAGGGTGATGATCTTCGCGCCCAGGGGCAGCAGCTCGATCTCCCGCTTCGTCAGGGAGTGACAGCCCTCCAGGTAGCCCCGGGTGTAGACCTCGAAGCGGTGCAGATCCAGGGTCATGCGGCTGAGCTCCTGCACGTCCTCGGGGGCTGTGGCCGCGCCGAAGCGGATGGAGTCGCCGAAGTCAAAGAGGCTGGAGCCGGGCATAACGGTGTCGAGGTCCAGCACACACTTGGCCTTCCGGGTCTTCATGTCCAGCAGGACGTTGTTGAGCTTGGTGTCGTTGTGGGTCACCCGCAGGGGCAGCTCGCCGCTCTCCAGCATGCGCTGGATGGTTCCGGCCTCATGCTCCCGCTCCAGGATGAAGTCGATCTCCCGCTGTACGTACTGGAGCCGGTCGCAGGCGTCCTCGTCCATGGCGATGTGGAGCATACGATAGCGATCCGGGGTGTTGTGGAAGTTGGGAATAGTCTCATGGAGCGAAGAGGCCGGGAAATCCGAAAGCTGCTCCTGGAAGCGGCCAAAGGCCACGGCGCTCTCATAGAAGTCCGCGTCGGTCTCGGGGGCCTCCAGACAGAAGCCGCCGACAAACTCATAGCAGCGCCAGAAACGGCGGCGCTCGTCGCGGTAGTAGAATTTCCCGTCCAGGGCGGGGATGAAGTGCAGGACCTTCGAGGGATCGTCCACCTTATTCCGGATATGGTCCGTGACGGCGATCACGTTTTCCATGAGCTGGACCGGCTTCTTGAAAACGTGGGTGTTGATGCGCTGCAGGATATACTGCTTGCCGCTGTCGGTGGTAATCTGAAAGGTATAGTTGATATGGCCGTGTCCGAAGCTTTTGCAATGCTCCGGCTGCCCGTTGATCTGAAAATGATAAATCGCTTGCTGCATAGCAACCTCCAAAGGATGATTGGACGTATTATATCAAAGCTGCATGAAAAAAGCAACCTATTTCTTTTTTATTGTATGGGAGCGCGGACGCTCTCTGCGCGGCGTTTACAGCTTGCCCTCCACTAGGTTTTGGGTGTGGTAGAGCTGGGCGAAAACGCCGTCCCGGGCCAGGAGCTCCTCCCGGGTGCCCTGCTCCCGAATCACGCCGTCAGCCACCACGATGACCCGGTTTGCCGCGTGGATCGTAGACAGGCGGTGGGCGATAATCAGGGTCGTGCGGCCCTTTGCGAGCTCGTCGAAGGCCCGCTGGATCTTCGCCTCGGTGATGCTGTCCAGGGCGGAGGTGGCCTCGTCAAGGATCAGGATCGGCGGGTTTTTGAGGAAGATCCGGGCAATGGAGATGCGCTGCTTCTGGCCGCCGGAGAGGAGGGTGCCCCGCTCGCCCACGTAGGTATCGAAGCCCTCGGGCATCTGCATGATGTCGTCGTAGATTTCCGCCCTCTTGGCGGCCTCCACGACCTCCTCAAAGCTCGCGTCGGGCCGACCGTAGCGGATGTTTTCCAGCACCGTATCGGCGAAGAGGAAGACGTCCTGCTGGACGATGCCCACGTTGGAGCGGAGAGACTTCTGGGTCACGTGCCGGATGTCCTTGCCGTCCACGTAGATATTGCCTCCCGTGGCCTCGTAGAAGCGGGGGATCAGCTGGCAGAGGGTGGTCTTGCCGCCGCCGGAGGGCCCGACAACCGCGATGGTCTCCCCTGCCTTGACGTCCAGACTGACGTCCCGCAGGACCGGAAGGTCCGTCTTATAGGAGAAGTTCACGTGCTCCAGCCGCAGCTCGCCGCGGACGTTCGTCAGCTCCTCGGCGTCGGGCAGATCCTTGACCTCGGGGTCCGTCCGCATGATCTCGGCAAAGCGGTGGAGCCCGGCGAAGCCGTTGGCGAGCATCTCGGAGAGGGTCGTCATCTTGCGGATGGGGGTAACGAAGGTGCCGATGTAGAGGGAGAAGGTGATGATGTCCCGGTAGTCCATCTGGTCCTTCATGATAAGCCAGCCGCCCAGAGCAATGACGACTACGTGCAGAATGGAGGTAAAGAATTCCATGGTGGCGTGGAAAATGCCCATCTCCTTGTGGAATTCCCGCTTGGAGACCTTGAAGCGCTCGTTGGAGTGGAGGAACTTGTCGTATTCCGCATTCTCATTGGCGAAGGCTTTGGAGGTCCGGAAGCCGGAGAGGGAGGATTCGATGTCCGCGTTGATGCCGGCGGTCCGCTGCTTGACCATCTTGGACACCCGGCTCATCTTCCGGCGCCGCAGGATGATGACCGTCATGCAGACCGGGAACATCAGGCAGACCACCAGGGCCAGCTTCCACTGCACCGTGAACATAATGATAATCGCGCCGATGACCGTTAGCACCGAGGTAAACAGGTCCTCCGGCCCGTGGTGAGCCAGCTCCGTAATCTCAAAGAGGTCGGTGGTCAGACGGCTCATGAGCTGGCCGGTGCGGTTGTTGTCATAGTAGCTGAAGCTCAGAGACTGCAGATGGCTGAAGAGGTCCCGGCGGATATCCGCCTCGACCCGGATGCCGAAGGTGTGGCCCCAGTAGGCGATTACGAACTGCAAAACCGAGCGGACCACATAGCAGAGCACCATGATGCCCATGACGAGGAAGAAGATCTGCCAGCGCTTGTCCGGCAAAAACTCATAGAGCGCCTTGCGGGTGACCAGCGGGAAGGCAAGGTCGATCACGGAGACTGTGAGGGCGCAGGCCATGTCAAGCAGAAACAGCCGCAGATGGGGCTTGAAATAACTCAGAAATATGCGCAGCAGGGATAGTTTCTTAAAATCCTTGTTCTGCATATCAGTATTCTTCCTTTACAATAGTTTGAATCCAGATCCCGCTTCGGATCAGCACAAAGCCGACGATACATTTAATCAGCTCGACGCTCTGGCAGCAGAGGAAGAGCCAGACGATGGGCAGATTGGTGAAGCGGGAGAGCACGTAGGCGAAGGGCGCGGTGACCAGGCAGGAAAAGGCCGAATCAAAAAGGAAGGTGACAAAGGTCTTTCCGCCGGAACGCAGGGTAAAATAGGCCGCGTTGGCGTAGGAATTGATGGGCATGAGCAGGGCCATAATCAGGATGAAGGAGGAGGCGAGCCGCCGAATCTCCGGCTCCGTGTTGTAGAGCTTCGGAAACAGACCGGAAACGGAGGCCATAATCCCGCCGAAGAGGATACAGACGAGCTCCGCGAAGACGATCAGCTTCCGGTCCGCGTCCTTGGCCTCCTCGATCCTGCCCGCGCCCAGGTGCTGGCCCACGATAATCCCGATGGCCGCGCCCATGGCGATAAAGGCCACGTTGCAGACGTTGCCCAGGGTATAGGCAATGTTCGTGGCCGAAACCACGTCGTAGGAGCGGATGGAGTAGGACTGGAGCAGAAGGGCCTGGCCGAGGGCCCAGAGGGTTTCGTTCAGGATCAGCGGCGCGCCGCGCTTGGCGATTTGACCGGCCAGCCTGGCCGGAATCCGGATGCTCCGCCAAACGCCCTGGAAGAAGGGCGTCTTTTTCGGGTCCCGATGGGCCCAGATCATCACAATTCCGGCCTCCACACAGCGGGAGATCACCGAGGCGATGGCCGCGCCGTCGGAGCCCAGCCGGGGCAGGCCCAGCTTGCCAAAGATCAGCAGCCAGTTGCAGACAAAGTTGACGCCGACGGCGATCAGCCCCGCCGTCATGGGCGGGACCGTCTGCCCGGATTCCCGGAAGGTCCCGGCGTAGCACTGGGCCAGGGCGAAGGCCGGCAGACCAAGCAGCATGATCCGCAGATAGCTCTGGCCGAAGCGCAGGCTGTCCTCGATGTTCGTCTGCTCTCCCTCGCCTCGCAGGTACAGCTCCATCAGGTTTCTGCCAAAGAGCAGAAACACGCCGACGCCCAGGGCAACAAGCGCCACGCATTCCAGGACCTTAAACCGGAAGGCATGACGAACGCCGTCCATATCGCCCTTTCCGTAAAACTGGGCGCCGAAAATTCCGGCGCCGGAGACGGCGCCGAAGATCGCGAGATTGAAAACGAAGAGCAGGGTGTTGGCGATGGAGACGCCGGTCATTTCCACCGTCCCCACCCGGCCCACCATGACGTTGTCCAGCATTCCGACAAGATTCGTGATGCCGTTCTGGATCATGATGGGCAGGGCGACGGAAAGGGCGGTCCGATAGAACCGGCGGTCTCCGAAGTATCGCTTGAGGTTCATGGATCAGAGCTGTTCGAGCACGGCCAGCAGGTACTTCCAGGTGCGGGCCGCGGAGGCGATATTCAGCCGCTCCCGGGTGGTGTGGATGTCCTGCATGTCTGGGCCGAAGGATACCGCGTCCAGGCCCGGCAGCTTGTCGGAGAAGAGGCCGCATTCGAGGCCGGCGTGAATGGCCTCCACCACGGGCTTGCGACCGTAGAGCTCCTCAAAGACCCGGACCATCAGATCCCGCAG
>CAMVKI010000067.1 GCA_947168005.1 uncultured Clostridia bacterium | reverse complement strand
TCACCCATCTGCGGGAGGCCTGGTATCAGCGGGAGGTCTACAAGATCATCGAGGACGGCGGCAGCGTCAACGCCGAGGTCCTGAACGAGCTCTTC
Organism: uncultured Clostridia bacterium; assembly: GCA_947168005.1. Taxonomy (GTDB): domain Bacteria; phylum Bacillota; class Clostridia; order Oscillospirales; family Oscillospiraceae; genus JAFRPC01. The sequence goes on along the minus strand of CAMVKI010000067.1, from coordinate 10,978 downwards.
CGCAGGAACCTGGAGCTCTTCTGGGGTGACGCCGTGGAGATCCCCGCAGGCGCGGAGCGGACCTGGATGCGCCAGCCCCACTACTACATGGGCCTCTACCCCTACACCTACAGCGCGGGCCTCACCGTAGCCACCCAGGCCATGCTGCGCATTCGCGCCGAGGGCGCCCCCGCCGTGGCGGATTGGAAGAAATTCCTGGCCGCCGGCGGCTCCCTGCCCCCGATGGAAATGGCAAAGCTGGCCGGTGTGGACCTCTCCACCGACGGCCCCCTGAACGCCACCGTGGACTACATCGGCTCCCTGATCGACGAGATCTGCAAGCTGAGCGAGGAGCTTGACGGGATTTGATTACAGGGGTTAAGGATTGAGGATTCGGGGGTGCCCGCCTGCAGGGACGACACCCCCGAGTCCGCCCTCCTCCGCACGGGGTCGGTACTGCCTCCTTGTGGGGAGGCTGTGGCGCACGCTGTGCGCCGCTACGGGCGGAGGTGCTTCCGAGGCGGAGCGGCGGCCTGGGGTCAGGCCGCCCTACGGCGGGAGTGCCTCCGAGACGGGGGGCGGACCCCTCCACCGCCGCAGGGCGGCGGTCCCCCTCCCCTTGGCAGGGGAGGTTTTGCCGGAGGCAAAATGGTGCGTTGTTCGAGGCACCACCTCATCCGGCGCTTCGCGCCACCTTCCCCTCAAGGGGAAGGCTTTGCGGGCTGCCTGCGAGGCGGGGGCGTGCTTCCAAGGCGGGGCGGGCGCTCGGTGAGCGCCCCTACGGCGGAGGACGGAGTGCTTCCAAAGCGGGGAGACTGGCCGAGGGGAAAAACAAATGTTTCACGTGAAACAATCTGTATAAACGAATTACGCCGCGATGATTCGACGCATTTGCGCAGCGATGATTCGCGGCTCTTTCTTTACATTTCCGCGGGACTGTGGTATAGTAAATCCGACAAAACACGACAAAGCGCTGTGGGAGGGGAAACGAATGGCAAAGGAATACAGTAGTCTGGATATTCTGGAACTCTTGGAGAGGCTCGACGCGGGGGCACAGCTCTCGGAGGAAGATCAGAAAGTCTTATCAGAGTTGACGGCGCTGGACCTCCGCAACTGCTGGATCAGAGACTTGCCGGAGTCCATCGGGCAGCTTGCCAAGCTGCAAAGGCTGGACCTCGGAGGGACTCAAATCACCGCATTGCCGGAGTCCATCGGGCAGCTTGCCAAGCTGCAAAGGCTGGACCTCGGAGGGACTCAAATCACCGCATTGCCGGCGTCCATCGGGCAACTTGCCAATTTGCAAATGCTGAACCTCAGCCGCACCAAAATCACCGCCCTGCCGAAGTCCATCGGGCAGCTTGCCAATTTGCAAACGCTGGACCTCATCGCCACCGAAATTATCGCCTTGCCGGCTTCTGTTTGGCAGCTTGCCAATCTGCAAACGCTGGACCTCAGCGCCACCGAGATGACAGTCTTGCCGGCATCCGTCGGGAAGCTTGTCAATCTGCAAACACTGAACCTTGGCGGCACTCAAATCACCGCCCTGCCGCCGTCAGTCGGGAAGCTCGTCAATCTGCAAACACTGAACCTTAGCGGTACCCACATTACCACCCTGCCGGCGGCCTTCGGGCAGCTTGCCAATCTGCAAACGCTGGACCTCAGCGCTACTCGAATTACCGTCGTGCCGGCATCCGTCGGACAGCTTCGCAATCTTCGCGAGATAGGTCTCGGCGCCACGAAAATCTCTGAACTGCCGGAATTCTTCAGAAGCTTTTCCATGTTGGAAAAGCTGCATCTTTGGGGAACAAACATCACTGCTCTGCCGGAGTGGATTGGCGAGATGTTGGCGCTGAAATATCTGAATTTGAAAGGTCTGACTCTTCCTGCTATTCCGGAATCCCTGGCGCTGCGGCGGCTGCCTTTTGTGGAAGAAAAGTATTTTCATGATGATAGACGCGGTATCAACCTCTATAATGTCACCTTGACAGAGCAGGAGAAATCCTTCTTTTTGGAACACCCGGAGTTGATTCAGGGCCTGTACAAGGAGGAGCTTCAGCCCGTTCGGGAGTGCCGGGTGATCTTCCTGGGGGACGGGGCCTCGGGGAAGAGCTACACCATCCAGCGCTTCCGCAAGGAAGGAAAAAAAGAGACCGACGAAAAGACCTATCAGACATCCGAGACTCCAGGTGTGGAGATTCTGGATTATCACGTGGACAGGGGGGCCGAGAGCTTCGATATCCACTTCTGGGATTTCGGGGGCCAGCAGCTTTTGCACTCCATGCACCGCTGCTTCCTGACGGACGAGACCTGCTACGTGGTGACGGTGAAGACCCGGGAGACCAAGGCCAATGACCGGGCCCGGTTCTGGCTCCGGAATGTGACAGCCTTTGCCCCCAAGTCCCCCATCCTGCTCTTTGTCAACTGCTGGGAGGACGACGACGGGCGGCGCTCCATCGACGAGCCGGGGCTGCGGCAGGAGTTCTCCATGATCCAAAACGTGATCTACTGCTCCGCCAAGCGGGCGGAGGGCTGGGACTTCCGCAAGAACGTCATGGACCCGGTGATCGGCCTGGCCGCTGCATCTGCGGGGGTGTGCAAGAAGGTCCCCGGTCAGTGGGTCCGGGTCCGCAAGGCCATCGAGGCGGAAAGCAAAGAAAACAATTATTTAGACAAGGCTCGCTATCACGAGCTCTGCGCCGAGAACCAAATCGAGAACGAGCAGGCGCCGGCGCTGCTGAGCTACTTCAACGAGCTGGGCGTCTGCTTCAGCTACCACCGGGACGCGGGGAAAAAGGAGCTGGCGGACTACAAGCTGCTGAACCCCGTCTGGCTGACTAACGCCATATACGCCGTCATCGAGGAGGGCCGGATCCACGCCAGGGAGGGCCAAATCCGGCGGGAGGAGATCAGCGATATGCTCTGCAATCCCGCCCGGAATATCGTGGACGGCAAGCCCTACCGCCGCACGATGCCCGAGCTGATCTACCAATCAGAGGAATGCTCCTTCATCCTCGACGTGGCTGCAGCCAACGAGCTCTGCTACCCCGTGGAGGAAAGCAGCTTCTTTTTCCCGGCCCTCTGCGGAGCTGACAGCCCGGCGGAGGCCCTGAACGTGCCGGAGAGCTTCGGGAAGCATCTGCGTTACGAGCTGCGCTATCAATACCTCCCGGACAGCGTGCTCCACCGGCTCATGGTTCGCTGTACGCGCAGCCACATTTCCGTGGTCAAGTGCTGGCTGCGGGGCATGGTCCTCTCCGTCTGGGAGCTACACCGGATCATCGTCCGAATGGAGGACGACGAGACCCTGCGGATCGACCTCTGGTCCACCGGGGCACACCCGGCCTACGAGCTGTTTTTGGCGCTGCGGGGAGAGATCCAGGAGATCAACCGGCAGACGAACCTGAACGCCGAGGAGTACATCCTGGACGGGCGGGCGGACTTCCTGCTGGAGGACGTGATCGAGGCCGCCGAGACCGACGGGGCGGTGAGGCGGCGCGGCGTGACCCGGAATGCCAGGGAGCTTCTGGAGGGCTTTTACGAGGAGGGAGTCGCCCGGGCGCTGTGCGTCAGGAACGGCGTCATCAGCATCTCCGCGGAAAAGCGGCGCTTCACGCCCTGCAAACAGAACGACAAGGCCCTGCGGCGGGCCCTCTTTGCCGTCTATGACGAGATCTGTCCCTACTGCGGGAATCCGATGAACTACCGGGAGATGCAGGTGGATCACATCCTGCCCCGAAAGTATCAGCCGATCCCTGCCCTGAAGCCCTATGCGGACTGGCTGAAGACCTGCGGCTTTGACCTTGAGAAGCCGGATTACATCGAGAACTATTTCCCTGCCCACGGGCACTGCAACCGGGACAAGAGCAACCGGATCAACGAATTCACCCTGCCCTACTGGCACCTGATCGCCGCCCATCGGGCAAAAAAGGTCATCGAGCAGATGAAGCGTTATGAAGCGGAAGCGCTTTGAGCAGGCTTCCGGGCAGGAGAGATAAGTGTGCAATTTCTTCTTCCTGGCCGACCAGCGGGACACCGCCCTGGGCACCGGCTGCGTCATCAGGGATCAGCAAGGCACCTGCCACGCCTTCTACACCGGCCACAATGATTTCCGGGAGCCCAAGGAGACGGTGATGTACGCCGCCAGCAGCGATATGCTGAGCTGGACCAAGCACCCCGAGGAGAGCTTCACCGCGGAGATCGCAGCCGTCAACTGACGGCAACGGCAAGCATCCCCCATTCGGCTTCGGCCGAATGGGGGACGCGCTTTTGCGGCATGGGTTTTTCGCCTCAAATCTTCATGCGGTGTGCGCTATCGTCATTACCACTGGGGATGAATGCTCTGCCGCAAATACTGATCGTAGATGCGCCCCACCGCCTGCATCTGCTCCTCGCTCAGCGGGGGAAGCTGGGCGGCCCGCACGTTGTCCCGCAGCTGGGCGGCCCGGCTGGCTCCTGGGATTACAACGCTGATCTGCGGGTGCATCAACACCCAGCGGATGGCGATGGGGGCCAGCTGCTCCGTGCCGAAGAGCTGCTTCAGGGCCTCCACGGCCTCCAGGCCCAGCTCGTAGGGCACGCCGGAGAAGGTTTCTCCCTTGTCAAAGGAGGCGCCCTCCCGGTTGTAGCTGCGGTGATCCTTCGGCCCGAAAACGGTGTCCGCGGTATAGCGTCCGGTCAGCAGGCCGCTGGCCAGGGGCACCCGGGCGATGAGGCCGACGTTTTTCTCCGCCGCCCTGGGCAGCAGCTCGTCCAGGGGCTTGAGACGGAACATGTTGAAGACCACCTCCAGGGCGGAAATGTCGTATTCCATCGCCTGAAGGCCCTCCGAGACCTTTTCAATGCTGACCCCGTAATCGGCAATTTTTCCCAGCCGCTTTTGCCGGTCCAGCTCCGCGAAAATATCGTCCCGGGCAAAGACCGAGCTGGGCGGGCAGTGCAGCAGCAGCAGATCCAGCCGCTCCAGCCGCAGACGGGTCAGACTGTCCTCCACAAAGCCGGCGATGGCTTCGGGCGTGTACAGCTCCGCGCTGTGGGGCTTGAGCCTGCGGCCGCACTTTGTGGCGACATAGAACTTCCCCGGATGGGCGGCAATGTATTCGCCGATGGTCTCCTCGCTCCTGCCGCCGTTGTACACGTCCGCCGTGTCGATGAAGGTGATTCCCGCTTCCTCGGCGGCCTCCAGGATTTTCCAGGCCTCTTCTTTGTTGAAGGGGTCCCCCCATCGGGTCCCCAGCTGCCAGGTGCCCAGGCCGATCTCACTGACGGCCCTGCCGGTTTTGCCCAAAATACGTTCCTTCATTTCTTTCACCCTCCATCTTACGTCGGATTATGCGGCTGCGGCTGGGCCTCCTGCCTCTGTGGCTGCCGGTCCGGGTTCTGCGCTTCGCGGGGCGCGGGGTCCTGCTGCTCCTGCTGGGCCAGCTCCCGGATGAAGCGATTGCCCAATTCCCGGCCGCCCTTTCCCGCCGCCAGGGCCCGGAGCTCGTTCTCCGGCCGGGCGGTCAGCTTTTGGAAGCCGGGCTCCGCCATGAATTTTTCTGCCATCCGATTCAGAGTGTCGGGATGCAGGGCCTTGCGGACGCTCTGGCCGGAGCGCTTGGAGAACTCTGTCCGGGTCAGACCGTTCAGATAGAGGATCTGAGCAGTCTGCTTCTTCAGCGCTTCCCCGGTCTTGCCGCTGAGTCCCGCCTGCAGCTCCTGAATCTTCTCGCGGACCAGGTGCAGGGGCCGCTTTCGCTCGCTCCTGGCCTGGAGATAGTTCTGCTTGAGCTGCACCGACACCTCGGCGCAGGCCTCGGAGGCCTGCATCCGGGCCTGGGTGTAGCGGCCTTCCGCGTACTCCTCGAGATCGGCACGTTTGTAGTTGCTGTAGGCCGTGGCGCAGTCGCTCAATTCATCCAGACGGTCCTGCAGCTCCTGGCTCTCCGCCTCGCTGAGCTCCCGCTTCGGATTCTGCCGAAGCTGCTTCGTCAGCTTTTCCGTCAGCTTCCGCAGGGAGTCGCAGGCGCCGCAGAGGGTACGGTATTCGCCCGAGCCCCAGGGCCAGGGCAGGCTCCCCCGCTCCAGGGCGGCCTTGAGCATCCCGACCCGTTCATGCAAATGAATCAGCGCCTGGTGCTCCGGATTATCGACCTCGGCCTGGGTCTTCAGGCCCTCCTCCGAAAAGCCGGTGAAGCGCTGCCGCGCCTTCTGCTCCTGCTTCTTCGCGGCTTCCGCCTTCAGCGTCACGTCGCCGAAGCGCTCCACCCGTTGGGCCTCCTGATACTTCGGCTTTTGCACGGCTTTATAGTTGCCGGGCTGTACGGGATGGTTCCTGGCTCTTTGGGTCAGAGTGTCCACCATTTTTGTTTTGAATGTATGGAAGATCGAGGTGTCGTCCTGCCCCTCGGCCAGCTTTTCGTAGGTGTAGTTTCCATTTCCCCATTCATTGTCCTTCACGACCCGCAGCTTGCCCTTTTGCAGCTTCGTTTGCAGCTTTTCCAGTCGCTTTTGGGCGGCGTCGATCTCCGCCTGGGACAGGCCGTTCCGCCGCATCTTTTCGGCGATTCCCGCTCTCAGCTCCTGGCTGCGCAGGGTCCGGGCCATGGATTCGCTGATGACCCGGATGTCGTCGAGCTTGGGCATATTCCGGTTGATCTGCTTGCCGTCCGGCGGGATCAGGGTGCCGAAGGAAAAGTCGTTGTCGATGCCCTGGACGCCGAGGAACCTGGGGGCCCCGGTCTCCAGACCCTCGAATCGATAGAACATGTTGCTCGGATGCCGGTCCTGATTCAGGCAGATATAGTCCAGAATCTGGATGTCCGCCAGATCCTTCAGGCCCTTGGTATTGAAAACAGTCTTTGCCTGCTCGGCGGTAATGGAGGCCATGGCGGTGCCGGGGAGGGCTTTTTTGAAATCCTCGCCCTCGGCCTCCTCCATGAAGATTCCGTCCACCAGCTTGCCGTCCAGCTCCACCTGGGCGGGCGTACTCTTCGCCAGCAGCCCGGGAACGCCCAGCGTCTCGGCAATATCGCTCATCGCCACGTTGCGCAGCTCGACCCGCTCCCCGCGGGCGTGTCCGGTGCGCAGATCCTGATTCAGCGTTCTGTACATGCCGCCAAGCCGCATCCCCAGCTGACCCAGCGCCATGCTCAGGTAATTGTCATTCTTGATTTGCTCGAAGCGAGCTTCGGAAAGGCCCATATCCCGCCATGGCAGCTTGCCAGCGGAGCCTGGCAGCTCCGAAAGGCCTCTGCCTGCCTCGGAATCGTCGTAATATTCCCGGATCGCCCGGAAAACGTCTCGATACTCCGCATAGCTCGGATTATTTTCATATTCGTCCAGAAGCGCCGCCTGCGCCGCTTTTCTGGAAAGGACCTTCGGCAGGGTGAACATGCCCCGCCGGGTCTGGCCGTTCTCTGTCCACTGGATGGGATAGCGCTCGTTCTTGCCGCCCTTTTGGATGGTGTCCTTGTCCAGGGCGGAGATGTGCAGCCGGACGGTCTCCGGGCGGTTGAGGTTCAGGGGGTCCGGCTCCTGCCGCAGACCGTTGCCCACGATCCGGGCCGTGAGGGTGGTGGGAAGCGCCGCGCCGGGCTGTGCGGGCCGGTTTTGGAGCTGCGCCTTTGCGCTTTGGGGCAGATCCAGGAGCTTCGCGAAGGCGCTGTCGGGGTTGACGGCCTTGAGATCCTTCAGGTGATAGCTGCCGAGCTCGTTCTCCGGCGCCAGGCGGACTTTTCCGGCCTCCAGATAGCCCTCGCCCTTGTCCGCGAAGGCGGCGCGGTCCGCTTCGACCTTTTGGATCAGCGCCTCCCGCCGCGCTAAAATCCGCTCCACGGTCCCGGCGGGCAGGGCGCAGTCCTGGAGGGCAAAGCGGAGCTGGGCCTCGAAGCCCGGCGCGGTGAGCTGGTTGTAGAGGGCCTCCGGGATCATGCCCAGGGCGGCGATCTGCGCCTCGTCGGCGGGGGCGTCACCGAAAACCGCCCCGTCGGCCTTCACCGTGAGACCCACCAGCTTCGCCGGGTTCCCCGGCATGGAGTAGGGCGGGTTGAAGCGCAGACAGCAGTGCTCCGGGCCGCGGCCCGCCGCGCCGCAGAGGAAGTCCAGCAGCTGCATGGAGGCCAGGCCGGAAACGCCGGCCCGGGTGTCGAGATTCTCCTCCCCGAAGCTCAGAAGGGGAAGGCCCGGCTGGATATTGGCGGGGTCCACACCCGCCGCGCTGGGGAGGAAGCTGCCCGCCGTGCTGCCGCCCTTGTGCATCAGCAGCATCGGCTCGGCCTTCGTCACCAGATTGGGCTGGCCCAGCAGGGCTGCCAGCCGGGAATAGGCGGTCTGCTGTCCGCCGAAGTCGCCGGGCTTCGTGGGCCGGAAGACGCCGACCTGCAAATTGTCCAGGGTTTCCACCCGCAGGGGCATGGGCCCGTCCCCGACGGGACCGGGCTGCTCACCCAGGTCCGCCGCCTGGGTCCGGACCTTCCCCAGCAGCTCCGGCAGGGAGAGCCGGCCCAGCTCCGGGTCCCGCTCGGTCAGCGCAATGGCCTGCATATCGGCCAGCAGGAGGGGTGTCAGCTCCCGGCCGATGAGCCGCAGCCGCAGGCCCACCGGGCCGGTCTCCTCCTCCGTCAGCAGGGCGGAAACCGCGTCTATCGCCTCCGTATAGCTGGTGCGGAGAGCAGCACGCTCCGCTGCGGTAAAGGGGATTCGCTCTTTGTAGTGCCGCTCCGTCTGATTTGCGAGGTTCTGGAGCTTCTCCACGAAGCCGCCGTAGTGCTGGACGTCGGCATCGCCGGTCATGCTGTCGTTGATTCGCTGCATATAGCCCTGCAGGTGGGCCCGCATCTGCGTCATATCATAAGGCATTTGATCGGCTCCCTTCTGCTTTTCCGAGTTTGCTGTGGATTATTATACTCCATTAAGCGTATAAAATCAATACAACGCCGAAGTTCCCGCTGAGAAAATCGGAGAAGAACCCCTTGCATACCGGAATCGGACGGGGGCTTGCACTCTGGGTCAGATTGTGGTATAGTGATGATAATCTGGGCAAAGGAGGCTTTGAAATGTTTCGGAACATGATTCGCGCGAAGCAGCAGCTCTCCCGGGAGGAGTGCGCTGCGATTTTGAGAACGGAAAAGCGGGGCGTGCTGTCGGTGATTGGCGACGAGGGATGGCCTTACGGGGTGCCGCTGAACCACTACTACAACGAGGCCGACGGGAAGCTCTATTTCCACAGCGGGAAGCAGGGCCACAAGCTCGACGCCCTGCGGGCAAACGGCAAGGCCTCCTTCTGCGTCCTGGACGAGGGCCGCCGGGAGGCCGGAGACTGGGCTCTGCGCTTTCGCAGCGTGATCGTCTTTGGCCGGGTGGAATTCATCGAGGACCGGGAGACGATCTATGAGATCTCCGCGAAGCTCTCCCGCAAATTCACCGACGACGAGGCCTATATCGCCGACGAGCTCCGCCGCTCCGGCCCCGCGACCTGCATGTTCGCCCTCGTGCCGGAGCATATCACGGGCAAGCGGATCAAGGAAGCCTGAAAACGGCTGCAAGGCAGCTGTTTTGCGTGAAGATGCACGGAAAAGGAGCTTTGCATGGAACAGATAAAATCTCTGCTGATCAAGGACACGACCCGGGAGGAGCGGGAGCGGATCGTTGCGGAGTCCGTCGGCAGCATCGACGGGCTCTGCGACGGCTGCAGCCCGGGCCTGCTCAGAATGTACGAGGACTATATCGAGGGCCGCAGGGAGCTGCGGGAGATCAACGGGGAGTTCCGCGCCCGGTACATGTCGGGAGCGGCGGGGCCGGACCGAAGCGGCTGCGGCTTTACGGAGTGAGGGATGGAACGATTTTGGTTTGAAGTGCCGGGGCTGGAACGGAAGGCCGACGCCGTCCTCTGCGAGCCCTGGCGGAAGGGAGAAAAGAGATGAACCCAATTCCGGAGCTGTGGGATCTGTACAACGAACGGCGTGAACTGACAGGGCGCGACCATATCCGCGGGGAGCCGGTTCCCCAGGGCTGCTATCATCTCGTTGTTCACGTATGGATCAGAAACAGGGCTGGGAAGTATCTGATTTCCCAGCGCAGCGCGAACCGCCCTGCGCATCCGCTCAAATGGGAATGTGTCGGAGGCTCCGCCCTGAAGGGGGAAGACAGCCTGAGCGCCGCGCTTCGGGAAACCCGGGAGGAGCTCGGCCTGAGCCTCGCGCCGGAAAGCGGCAGGCTGGTTTCCTCTGTGACCGGCAGGGTCGTGAACGGCGTCCGGTTTTCCGATATTGTGGACGTCTGGATGTTTGAATATGACGGTCAGGTTGATTTGAAGCAGGCAACGACAAAGGAAGTCGCGCAAACCGCCTGGCTGGACAGAGCCCAAATCCAAACGCTCTTTGACAACGGAGACCTTGTAGATACCCTCGGGTATTTCTTTGAATTCGAAAAAGGGAAAGAGTTATGACTAAAATACTGTTCGTCTGCCACGGGAATATCTGCCGCAGTCCGATGGCGGAGTTTGTTTTGAAGGACCTGGTAAAAAAGCGGGGGCTGGAGGGGCGGTATGAGATCGCCTCCGCCGCCACCAGCCGGGAGGAGCTCGGCAATCCGGTCTATCCCCCCGCCCGGCGCAAGCTGGCGGAGCACGGGATCGGCTGCGCGGGCCATCGGGCCAGGCAGATGACGAAGTACGATTACGGCTATTACGATCTCATCGTCTGCATGGACCATGCCAACCTGCGCAACGCCGCCCGGATCGCCGGCGGCGACGCCGGGAACAAGATCCTCCTGCTGCTGGATTTCGCGGGCCGCCCGGGGCAGGAGGTCGCCGATCCCTGGTACACCGGCGACTTTGAGGCCGCCTGGCGGGACGTGCTTGCGGGCTGCGAAGGGCTGATCGAACAGACTTAATGCCCGCAGGGGCCCACGTTCGCGTCGCTCCCGCAAGCGCGGAGAGAGAGGGATCGTTCCATGACAATGGAGGAGCTGTTTTTCTTTGACGGAAAGCCGGAGGAGCTGGCGCTGTACGAGGCGCTGC
>CAMVKI010000066.1 GCA_947168005.1 uncultured Clostridia bacterium | reverse complement strand
TGGAAAAGGGCTTCATCTGCTCCGGCTCCACCGGCGCCTGCGGCGCGGGCTTCCGGATGCAGTGGGGCACGGAGATGAACTGCCGCATGTCCAAGTTCTCCACGGAGTTCTTTGAGCACGCCAACGAGATCTTAGAGTACGACGGCGACATCGAGCTCCGCCAGAGCGGCTATCTGATGATCGCCGACACGGAGAAGGAGCTGACCCAGTTCCGCAGGAACATCGAGGTCCAGCACGCCTGCGGCATCCCCTCCCGGATGATGAGTCTGGAGGAGGCCAAGGAGCTGGTGCCCCACCTGAACACCGAGGTCCTCTCCGGCGCGGCCTACTGCCAGAAGGACGGCTTTTTGAACCCCCACAAGACCACCGACGCCTTCTACAAGGCCGCCAAGCGTCTGGGCGTGGAGTTCTACACCTACACCGAGGTCACGGGCATCCGGGTGGAGAAGGGCCGGATCGTCGGCGTGGAGACCAACCGGGGCTATATCGAGACCCCCGTCGTGGTCAACGCCGCCAACGCCTGGTCCCAGGGCATCGCCAAAATGGCGGGAGTGGAGCTGCCCCTCTACTCCGAGCGCCACCAGATCCTGGTCACGGAGCCCGTGGAGCCCATGCAGGACCCGATGGTCATGGCCTTCAATCTGAACCTCTACGTCCAGCAGTCCCCCCACGGCTCCTTCATCATGGGCCGCAGCGACAGCTCCGAGCCCCGGGACCTGCGCAGGAGCTCCTCCTGGCACTTCCTGGAGGAGATGGCGAAGACCATCGACAAGGTCCTGCCCCCCATCGGCCAGCTCCGGGTCATCCGCCAGTGGGCGGGTCTCTACAACATGTCCCCGGACCGCCAGCCCATCTACGACAAGGCGGAGCAGGTCGAGGGCTTCTACGTGGCCTGCGGCTTCAGCGGACACGGCTTCATGTTCGGCCCCGTCACCGGCACCGTCATGGCCGAAATGATCCTGGGCCTGGAGCCAACCATCGACGCCTCCCGCCTGAAGCTCAGCCGCTTCGCCGAAGGAAACCTGTTTACCGAACCGTCGGTGGTGTAAGCACTTACAGCCACTGCATACAAAAAGGCGAGAACGTGGAACTGCGTTCTCGTCTTTTTGTAAACAGATCTGAGAAAAGAGAAAGCTGCATAGACGCACTGTAGCGGCGCACATTGTGCGCCACCATACCACGGCAAAACTGCGGACTTAGCTTACGAATAATCCCCCTTGTATATACGCTCACCTAACGACTGACAACAATGAAAAATAGAATTGACAGAATGAGCATTATCCCCAAAATAACAAATGATGTGATAATTGAGGCTCTTTGCTGCCGGTTTCTCTTTTCAATGAACGAAAAAACAGATTCCTCCGAAATGTAATATCGATTGTCCTTTTTTATTGCGGATATGGAGCCGTTTTTAATATGTCTATATAATGTGCTCTTACTAACGCCTAACAGAGCTGCCGCATCTGCTGTGCTTATTGTTCGGTATTCATAACAGTTCTGCGTATCGGCGTTGTTTTGGGGAGCGGAATCATCTTGCGCTTTACAATGGTCAGGAGCGGTATCTTGATCGCCTGCTTTATCCGCTGTTCCTGTGCTTGCGCCCAAAAGAGCTTCTGCGTCTGCTGAAATGAGTGTGGGATAATCAGAACATCTCTGCGGCTCTATAAAGCTGTTTGAGTCATAAGTGCCTTTCAGTTTGCCTGCTACAGGAGGCTTTTCCTGTATTACTGCGTTGTATGTATCTTTTGTTGTGTTATGCAGAGCTGCGCGAGCGACTGTTGGATGATTTGTTAATCGAGCCGCATACGTCTGTATTGGCTTTACATAAGCGTTTTTAAGATAAACCTCATACGGAACATTCATCATTTTCATCAGTTCTGTTTCATCAAATGCATCAAGCGCGGCATTATGGGTTTCACAATAGCTGTTGTTCCCGGATAGCAGACGAAGCATCGGTTCTGCGCCATAATTGTGTTTTAATCTTCCCGTTTTACAGTATTCCCAGTGATCTGGCAGCCTGGAATTAAATTGCTTATATGCCGCTATCTTCATAATGTCATACCAAGCGACGTAATCCATTTCTGGTAAGTGAGCATAGTCGAAAGGCGCATTGTACGCAAATACTTCGGAAATGGAATAGGCTTCAATTATGTTTCTTATTTTTTCCAAAGCCTCGGATCGCGTACATTTACAGGGTTCAGGACAGTTTTTAATCCTCAAGGCGTCAGAATACATTCCCGGCTCGTTTGCTTCCGGAATAAGAATGTAGTATTTTTCTTCAAGATGACGATAGCTTTCTTTTTCGACAACACAAAGACCGATCGACATAACCAGGTTTGACCAAGTGGTTTCGGTGTCGATTACTGCAAAACAATTGCTTCGAGACGATAGAGATTTCTCTTCCGGAGTGCCATTTTCCAAAGTGGGATGTTCGTTTGCGAGGCTGATATTATTTGCGAATTCCCCTTTTTTGTCAGTTATTTTAAGAACCGTTTTTGATACTTCGAGGCAGAATTGCTTTTCGTTTGGAATCCTGATTTCAAACATTACGTTTTTGCGGGTATTCCATAAAATGCCCTTTTTGAGGTTCAGTGCAATCATATAGCAAGCGCACTGCAAATAATGTTCATGCTTCAATTCGGAAACGAATTTCAGTTCGTAAACGACGTTGTTTTTTACAGCGTCGGCAAATCCGCGCGCTATAAATGCCAATCCAGGTATATCGTCGAACAACTTAATGCAAGGCACCTGAGCGTTGTCGCTTCGTGAAAGGAAAATAGACAAACGATTATGCAAAATCTCTTCTTCCTCTTTGGAAATAAACGGAAGAGAAACCTGTTTTGTATAACGCTGCTGACGTGTTTCCAGAGCGGTAAGAAATAATATCTTTTGTACAAGTGAAGATTGCTTTACTTCTTCCGGATAGGAGTTGTTCCCAGCATGAAGCTTGAAATACAACTCAATTGCCTTGTCAATATCATATTTTTCAAAAAATGACGCTTCCTGATAAGTCCCAATGCAGGGAGCCAGATCAATTAAATAATCGTGTGTCTTAACGTCAATAACTCGGCGGTCATCTAAAGGCACTTCTTTTATGTCAAGAAGCGAATAACATTTTTCTACGCTCTCCTTGTATTTGAAATCGAACATTTCTGAAAAGCCGACCATGCGTGGCTTCATTATTTTCTCTGTGGGAGTAGATAAAGTTGCTTCAGAAAGCATGGGCTGGTCGCCTATGACAAAAACAACTCGATCTTTTCCCCTGCTGGCAGCGACACAAAAAATATTACGCAAAATCTCATATGATTGCTGGGGGTTTTGGGCTCTTTTAGACCAGTAGCTTTCAACAAAGTCGAATACAACACATATTTTCCGTTCTAACCCTTTGCTGCTGTCATAGGTCGTGAAAATTGCAGAATTGCTGTCCGGCTCAATTGTCTGTGTACGGTCAGTGTCTGAAATGCTGGCATATACAGTTTTTTTGTTAAATATATCGGGATAACCGGTTTCCAACTTGTTTAATATTAACGACAGCATCCCTTTTCTTGAACCGAGGCAAAGAACGTCTTCCGGCGATTGACTTGACAGAAACGGAATCACCTGAGAGGGAGTCATTATGCTGACTTGACAGGTTTCATTTACACCGATGATTTCCTTGCCCCAAATTCTTCCGAGCATAGCGGCGTGGGAAGCGTTTAGCCTGAAACACTTTGTAAACGCAAGTCGTTCATGTTCTCCGAGAAACTGACTGATAAATTCTTTAACGTCTAAAGTGGTTCTATCATATATCTTTTGTTCCATATCGCCAACTGCAATAATCTGCATATTGGGATTGGATGCTTTAATTTTTTCCAGTAATTCAGATAGTTCTAAATCAATATCCTGGTACTCGTCGATAACAAGAACGTCAAAAATCGGAAATGTTGTTTTTTCCGCAATAAAAGTTTGAATCAAATCGGTAATTCCACAAGAAATACCTGCTTTTTTAAGAGAATTATAAGCGAACCCGTGATAATTTGTTACGGTAATATTCTTGCCGTTGATTTTTGATTTCGCGTCAACTTTAAGCAGCCTGTTATAGGTAAGATACAGAATGCTTTTTGAGGCTGGGAGCCGCTGGCACAGCTGCTGTATGGTAGTTGTTTTGCCGCTACCGATACAAGCGTCAACAAGTATATTTTTCCCTTCAAGTGCTTTTTGTATAAGCAACTCCTGTTCCTGAGATAAAGCAAAGAGCATCATTTAATCCAACTTTCTGTTTATTTGGAACACATTGAACGCTTCATAAATGGTTATTCGCATTTATTTCGACGAGATCAGCATACGGCTGATCACACTGCAGCAATTATGAATCGGCTTGCAAGACTGTTCGCTCATAACTGATTCTATCAGAAAAGACGCGGCATTTCAAGTCAAAGAGCTATTTGCGTGGCTGTGTTTTGAGCGATATTGCATCCTCGACGCAGTGATATCGTCCCTACAGGACAGGTATATTTCCCTTGTGGGGAAATGATATTGCAGACAGGGGACGGGGGGATGCGGCGACGCGAAGCAAGGGCCGCGGCCAGTGTGCGCGCTGGCCGCGCAATGACAGGAACGGGACGCTTCCACCGTAGGGGCGGCCATTGGCCGCCCGCCTTCCGCGACGAGGCTTTTCAATTATTAACGCTCCGTATTCGGGAACATTTCCACGGGCGTGTCGTCCAATCCTCAGACGGGTGATCGACCCCGTATTGTGAAATACAAGAGGAGGAAATGCCTTGAAACTGAAAGCTTTTCTCTGCGCGGGACTGGCCGCGCTGCTGCTCCTGGGCTGTCTGACGGGCTGCCAGCCCGCGAGCGGCCCGGAACCCGGCGGCTCAAAGGAAACCGGACGGCAATCAGACCCGCCCGCGCCTGCCGTTTCGCTCTCGGCGGTGACCAATGCCAAGGCCCTGGGCTTCTCCGCCTTCGACAACCAGCTGGTGGAATATCTCAAGCAGGCCGGGCGGGCCGACGAGAACTTCACCGTCTCGCCCCTGTCCTTCAAGGCGGCCCTGACCCTGGCCGCCCTGGGCGCGGAGGGGGAGACCCAGGCCCAGCTTCTGGAGGCCCTCGGCTTCCGGAGCGTGGAGGAGATGCGGGCCTGGTACGCCACGGTCCTGGCGGGCGTGGATCGCTTTGATGCCTTCTTCACCGAGATGGAGAAGGAAGCCGAGGAGTTTGCGGAATATTTCCCCGATGCGGCTCACAGCCAGGAACGGAGCGCCGCCTACTGGGTGGTCAATTCCGTCTGGTCCAATCAGGACCTGCCCGGCGAGTTCCGGCAGAGCTTCCTGGACGAGATCGCCAAAACCTGCTATGCCGAGGCCTATTCCGCCAAAGCAGCTGAGCTGGCCAATGCCGTGAACGCCTGGGTCAACGAAAAGACCAACGGTCTGATCCCCGGCATCCTGGACGACGCCTCCGATACCTCCGCAGTCCTGGTCAACGCTCTCTATCTGAAGACCGGCTGGGAGGACGGCTTTGCCAAGCTGGGCGATCGGGACTTCACCACCCGTTCCGGCGAGAAGATTCAGAAGCCATTCATGGAGCAGACCTCTCACATGGCCTATTACAAGGACGAGCAGACCCAGCTGGTCTCCGTCCCGCTTCAGGGCGGCGTCTCCATGGTCTTCGTCCTGGGCGAGGACACCGGCCTGGCGGACAAAC
Organism: uncultured Clostridia bacterium; assembly: GCA_947168005.1. GTDB lineage: Bacteria > Bacillota > Clostridia > Oscillospirales > Oscillospiraceae > JAFRPC01. The sequence goes on along the minus strand of CAMVKI010000066.1, from coordinate 5,548 downwards.
TAAGCAGGGCGGAATACAAGCTGGTGGACGTCACCGTTCCCATGATCGACGTGGAGACCACGCTCAACAAAAAAGAACTGGTGAACTACCTGAAGCTCCTGGGCTGCGAGAAGATGTTTACGGATACCGCGGAATTTGATCCCATGTATACGGATCCCCTCTGCGTGGCGGATATCATCCAGAAGGCCAAGGTCCATACCGACGAGGAGGGGCTGGAGGCTGCGGCGGTCACCGCTATCATGATGGAACCAACTTGCGCCGAGCCGGGCGAACCGGAGATCCCTGAGATCTTCTGCGCCGATCAGCCCTTCAGCTTCTATGTTCTGAAGAACGGCACTTCTCCCGAGCTCCTGTTCTGGGGCCAGATCGTCGAGTGATCCCAAAAGATGAAATCGGGGACGGTTCTCAAATTCATCTGAGTTGACATAACAAGATGAAAATGAGAACCGTCCCCGATTTCACCTGAGTTGACATAACAAGATGAAAACGAGAACCGTCCCCGATTTCATCAAATTTTGATCTTCTCCCGGACGCTGCAGTTCGGGGCCGTGGTCAGGCTGCCGCTGTATTCCACCCGGTCGATGTCGCACTCGGGGCCGATGCGGACGTTGACGCCCCGGACGGTCCGGCAGTCGGTGTATTCCAGGTCGATTTCATCGGCCTCGATGAGCTCCGAGATCAGGCGAGGCCGCTTCCGCAGACCGAAGAGGGAGAAGCCGTTCCGCCCCGGACGGACCGTGACCTTCCCGCCGCCGATGGACTGGATCAGGTCCTCACCGGAGACCTGCAGCTCCACGGTCTCCGCATTGAGCAGACCGTCCACGTTGACCGCGCCCGCGGCCCGGAAGCGCTCGGCCTGGACCTCGCCGCCGACCTTCAGACTGCCGTCCGCCTCGATCTCCGCGGCCAGGAGACTGCCCTCAATCACCGCCGAGCCGTCCACGTCCAGAGCCCCGACGCGCAGCTCGCCCTCGATTTTGATGCTGCCGCTGACCTTCGCCTTGCCGCCCAGGTTGCAGGGGCCGTTCTCGACCTTGAAGCTCCCGTTCACGTTCAGGTCGCCGCTGATCTCGCAGGAGCTTTCCGCCTTGAAGGAGCCGCTGACCGCCAGCCGCTCGCCCCGGACCGGTCCTTCCACCTTGCCCGCCCCGTCGATCACGATGGGACCGTGGACGGTGAGGCTGCCGTCCTCCACCTTGCCCGCGCCGGGCAGAGAAAAGCTGTCGCATTCCACGTCGCCGGCGATCTTGCCGGAACCCGCGATGACGACTTTTCCGAAGCGGCCTCCGGAGAATCTGCCGACGCCGCTGATATTGATATCGTTATGGTTTATCATGCTTGTACACTCCTTTCAGATTTTCCAACAGTTCGGTTTGCCGGTCTCCCAGGACCAGGCGGACGGAATCCAGCTCCTCCAGGGGATAGCGGTGCAGACCGTAGGCGTCCTGGATCAGCAGGGCCGGCTTCGGCGCCGGGGCGGCGGGGACCTCCCGGTGGTTGAGCTCCGCGGCCAGCTCCTCCAGGGAGGACTTCCGCTCCAGAATCAGCTCCATCCGGGGGAGAATCTGATCCCGGCGGAAGTAGGTCTCCTGTCCCGTGGGGGCGGAGCGCCGGATGAACCAGTCCTCCGGAATCAGCCCCATCCGCTTCCAGCGGTAGAGGGCCCCGTAGGAGATCCCGTACATGTCCAGCAGCTCTTTTTTGGAGATCAGTTGTTCCATTGCGCTCTCCTTTCGTCACGATGCGTAACAATGTTACTGTGACCTCATAATAGCATAACATTGTTACGATGTCAAGAGGAAAAAATAAAAAATCCGCGTTCCGGGCGGAACGCGGATTTTTGACAGGGGATCAGGCCTTGCCGGCGCAGCCAAGGACGTCGATCAGCTTGTGGCGGACCAGCTCCTTGATGTTGGCGCGGGCGGGCTTCAGGTACTCTCTGGGGTCGAACTTCTCGGGATGCTCGTTGAAGAAGGCCCGGATGGTGCCGGTCATGGCAAGACGCAGGTCGGAGTCGATGTTGATCTTGCAGACGGCGGAACGGGCGGCCTCACGCAGCTGCTCCTCGGGGATGCCCACGGCGTCGGGCATCTTGCCGCCGTTGGCGTTGATCATGGCGACGTAGTTCTGGGGCACGGAGGAGGAGCCGTGGAGCACGATGGGGAAGCCGGGCAGGCGCTTGGTGATCTCTTCCAGCACGTCGAAGCGCAGGGGAGGCGGCACCAGGATGCCCTTCTCGTTGCGGGTGCACTGGGCGGCGGTGAACTTGTAGGCGCCGTGGGAGGTGCCGATGGCGATGGCCAGGGAGTCGCAGCCGGTCTTGGAGACGAATTCCTCGACCTCCTCGGGACGGGTGTAGGAGGCGGCGTGGGCCGCGACCTTGACGTCGTCCTCGATGCCGGCCAGGGTGCCCAGCTCGGCCTCGACGACCACGCCGTGATCGTGGGCGTACTCCACGACCTTCTTGGTGATCTCGATGTTCTCGGCGAAGGGCTTGGAGGAGGCGTCGATCATGACGGAGGTGAAGCCGCCGTCAATGCAGGACTTGCAGGTCTCGAAGTCGGGGCCGTGGTCCAGATGGAGGGCGATGGGGATCTCGGGGCACTCGATGACAGCGGCCTCGACCAGCTTCACCAGATAGGTGTGGTTGGCGTAGGCGCGGGCGCCCTTGGAGACCTGGAGGATCACGGGGGCGTGCTCTTCCTTGCAGGCTTCGGTGATGCCCTGCACGATCTCCATGTTGTTGACGTTGAAGGCGCCGATGGCGTAGCCGCCGTCATAGGCCTTCTTGAACATCTCGGTGGTGGTTACCAGAGGCATAGTACACACTCCTTTTGGTTTATTGTCGGGAACATTATACCATATTTCCGGGGAAATACAAGTTATTTTTTTTAGGGATTGCGGAAGACCGTGTAGACGTCGTCCATCTGAACGGGATTGCCGCAGAGGTGGGTGAAGAAGGAGAGAGCCTCGAGATTGGCCGTGGGGACGCCGACGTGGATGACCCCGACGCCGGCGGCTCGCAGGCAGGAGACCGCCTGGCCGAAGAGTTGGTCTCCGAAGCGGCGGTGGCGGTATGCGGGGCGCAGCCAGATTGCCGAGAGGCCGGTCCCCGTGACGGACACATAGCCCACGGGCTCCTCCTCCAGCTGGGCGATCCAGGTCCGGTCGCCCGAGGCGGGAGCGTGGGCGGGATCGTACAGGGCTTCGTCTCCGGCTCCGGCCTCCCGGAACCAGAGGTTGAACTTCCCGCCCTGCCGCCGCCACCAGCGCTGCCGGGCCCGGGTGGAGATGGTCTCGCTCAGATGGGAATTGTCGTAGAGATAAACCGGAGTGAAGACCCCGTTCTCGTATTCCAGCAGGGAGACGGAGGTGTTGTCGGCCCTGGAGGCGTCGTGGGGGATGCCCAGGACCCGGTGGAGCCCGCCGGAGAGGACGCAGCCATGGGTGAAGATCGCCGCGGTCCCGCCGGGATGGGCCTCGGCCACGGCCCGCAGCCCCGCCTCAAAGCGGGCGGAATAGGCCTCGTAGCTTTCGGCGCCGGGGACCTGCCAGTTCTCCGGGTCCCGGCTGAACAGGGCCAGCTCCGCGGGCCAGTTCCGTTCGAGGGCGCCGAAGGGCAGGTCCTCCCAGGAGCCCACGCCCACCTCCCGGAAGCGGGGGTCCGGCTGCAGGGGCAGGCCCTTGGGCAGGTACAGGGCCTCGGCGGTCTTCCGGGTGCGGAAGAGGTCGCTGGCGTAGACCGCGTCGAGGGGGAGCTCGGCGAAGCGCTGCTTCAGGGCCGCGATTTGGAGCAGGCCGTTGGGGGTGACGCGGGAGTCGTACTGCCCGTGCATCCGGCGGTAGATGTTGCCCTCGGCCTCGGCGTGGCGGATCAGATAAATTTTAGTCATATCAGAGCACCGTGATATAGGTTTCGAGCTGCTTTTTCGTCTTCTCCACGGCGGCAGCGGCGGCGTCGATATAATTCGCCCCGCCGGACTTCTCCGGCTCGCCGGGGAGGGGGAGCGCCCCCTCGTCGGAGGCGGAAAGGCCCTCCCGCCAGGCCCCGAGGACGGAGCGGGAGACGCAGACCGCGGCCCCGTGGCCCAGCCGGTCGAAGGCGTAGGCCGCGTGCTTTGCCACGCCGCCCTGGGCTCCGTAGCCGGGCACCAGGAAGAAGAGGGTGTCATAGCGCTTCCGCAGGGCCTGGATCGCCCGGGGACTGCTGAGGCCCACCACGGCTCCGACTTCGCCGTAGCCGCACTTGCCGAAGAGCTCCGTGCTCCAGCGCAGGGTCAGATCGGCCATGGCCGTGTGGACCACCCGGTCGCCGGAGAGCAGGTCCTGAACCTCGGGGGAGGACTTGTTGGAGGATTTGACGACGATGAAAATGTTTTTGGCCCTGGGCCCCTTGAGATAGGGCAGGTAGGGCTTCACGCTGTCGCTGCCCAGGTAGCCGTTCAAAATCAGGGCGTCGCAGGGGTAGGGGAAATAGCGCTCCCCGCCGAAGTCCAGGCCGCCGAAGACCGCGTCGGCGCTGAGCTCGGCCACGTGGCCCACGTCGGAGCGCATGGTTTCGAGGATGACGTAATAGCCGTGCTTCTTCGCCAGGGCCAGGACCTCCTGCATGGCCTTGACGCCCTGCCAGCCCAGGGCCTCAAAGCAGGCGGTCTGGATCTTTACCGCGGGGACGAGCTTTTTCAGTCCCGTCAGCAGGCCCTTGCAGAAGCGGACATAGCTCTCCGCCAGGGCCTCCGGTCCCGGCCCGGGCCCGGCCTCGCAGTCCGCCAGCAGCTCCGGCGGGATCAGCTCCGGCGTCGGGTCCAGCCCCACCACGATGGGGCATTTGAGCTTGCGGATCTTATTTTGCAGTACGTCAATGGACATGGCGGTCACCTCCGGTTCGGTGTTCGGATTTGCTGTTCCGTAGGGGCCGATGCCCACATCGGCCCTTTTCCGTATTCAAATATATTATACCAGAAACTCCGAAAAAAAGACAGCTTTTTTTCTCGAAAAATGGGGAAAATAGGAGCGGAAGGAGGTGTTTCTATGACAATCAAGGGCTTTGCCCTGGCCCTGGGTCTGGGCATGGTGGGCGGCGCCGTGGCGGCGACGGTCCTGCCGAAGCAGCCCCAGGTGCAGAAGGCGGTCTCCAAGGCCGCCGACGCCGTGGAAAACGCTGCGGAAACCGCGAAGAACGCGCTGACGTAGCGCGCCTGGCTCGTAGGGGCGGCCATTGGCCGCCCGCCTCCCGCGCCGCGCACCTCAAACGCACGCACCCGTAGGGGCGGCCATTGGCCGCCCGCCTCCCACGTCGCGCAACTCATACGCAGGCATCTGTAGGGGCGGCCATTGGCCGCCCGCCTCCCGTGCCGCGTACCTCATACGCACGCATCCGTAGTGGCGGCCATTGGCCGCCCGCCTTCCGTGCCGCGCAACTCATACGCAGGCACCCGTAGGGGCGGTCATTGGCCGCCCGCCTCCCGCGCCGCGCAGCTCATACGCAAGCACCCGTAGGGGCGGCCATTGGCCGCCCGCCTCCCGTGCCGCGCAGCTCATACGCACG
>CAMVKI010000065.1 GCA_947168005.1 uncultured Clostridia bacterium | reverse complement strand
GATCATATCAAGTTTTGCAGATTGCGGCGGCTGTAGAGGATGCGCCGTACTTCCATTGTATCGTCAATTACCACGTAGAAAACCGTGTAATTCCGGACTTGAATGGTATAGTAAGGGTGTTCACGTTCTCTTGTGGAAGGGTATGGCTCAACAGAGTCCGGAAAATGCAGGCGCTTTTGGATTGCGTCCTCAACATCATCGATCAATGTGTCCGCAGCGCTGGGGTTGTGTAGATGAAACGAAATATAATCCAAGATTTCGTTCAGATCGTCCTCGAAGAGGGGCAGAATGCGAAGATTATAATGCTTCCCGTTCATGGACCCTCCTGCGTGCACGGCTGAAAACCTCCTCTGCGGTATATCTGGTATCGCTCAGAGCGGCTTCCTTGTCGGCCTCGTCCAACTTCAATTCAACTGAATCCGTCAGTGCAGAATACTGCTCAATGCTCATCACTACCATAGACCCATAACCGTTTTTGGTCAGGAATACCGGCGAACCGTTGGTCAGAACGGCCTGCTCGATTTCCGGGAACTTATTTCGCAGATCTGAAACGGGTCGGATTTGGATCATGGAATCACCCCCCTTCTGTTACTATCATTATTTTATCATAACTTTATCATAAAAGCAATACAAAGATTGTTGACAAAAATATTATTTCTCGATAATATCAACAAAAGCAAGGAGGCATTACGATGGCAAGAACCATTACGAAAGGCAACTGCTATCTCTGCGGAAAATACCTGGCAAAATCCGGAGTCGTCAAGCACCTTGCAGCGGCGCATACCTTTGAGGGGACAAACATGCAGCGCTGTGTGCTCTTGAAGGTCGAGTCCGGCGATTACTGGCTGTATCTGGATATAGCCGACTCGTCTTCCTTGAAGTCGTTGGACGGCTTCCTGCGGAAAATCTGGCTGGAGTGCTGCGGCCACATGAGCTGCTTTTACATCCCGCAGAAGAGTTATGGTTGGTATGGCGGCGGAATGCATGAGATGAGCATGTCCAGAAAGCTGAGCTCCTTCAGCAAAGGGGATCAGATTCTCTACGACTATGATTTCGGCAGCACAACCACGCTGAAAATCACTGTGATGGATACGAGCTTCTTCCGTCCGCGGCAGCGCAATGCTGTGCGCCTGCTGGCCCGGAACGAGGACTATGTTTTTGAATGCCGCGACTGCGGCCAGCCCGCGGACTACGTCAATGCGGAAGCCATTTATTACGAGGAGAATCCCTTTATCTGCGAGGCCTGCGTGGAAAAACGACAGGAGCGTGTGGAGAACGGCGAGGACGAGGACGAGCCGGACGACGAGCAAAGATACGATATAGATATGCTGCTGCCTATCGTGAATTCCCCTCGCATGGGCGTCTGCGGCTACGAAGGAGAGCTGGACGTATATACCTTCGAGGACTGGACAAAAGAACACCCGGAGATCGTAAAATAGTTGGGCGGTTCCAAATCTTTGGTCTGGACTTTTCGGAAAAAGTGTAGTATTTGTTGTGTCACAATCCAAAACAGAGGAGGCACAACATATGGCAAGCATATCCATCAGCGATCTGTACCGGGGCGAGGGCCCGGGCGAGAAGTACGGCGGAATCCTGAACGCGGTCTTTCATGAGATCTTCACCAAGGGCATCCCGGGGGGCTGCAGCGAACAAACATGGATGGAGCTGCTGACGGTGAAGCACACGTTTCTCGTGGCAGAACGAATGAAAACAGAGGGCGACGTTGTTTCGGAATTGTCCGAAGCGGCGTCGCCTTTCTGCGTCAGCGAAAGAGAAAAATGTAACCTCCAAGTGTCGGGAGATAAAGCAGAATGCCGAGGGCGCGCCTCGGCATTCTGCTTGGGAAAGGGGAAAAAAGAAAAAGGGAGGAAAGGAGAAAAACATGAAGAACGGAAGAACAATCACAGGATGAATTGATCGAGATAACGCTTGGAGAGCCGGACGGAACGCAGAATGTCCGCGGGGCAGCTCTCAAAGGCCTTGTCCTCCACCTCAATGACCGCGCAGCCGCTGAAGCGGATGTCATGCAGCGCGGAGACGAAGGCGCCCCAGTCCACGTCGCCCAGGCCGGGCAGCTTCGGGGACATATAGTCCAGAGGATAGGCCATGATCCCGCATTCCGCCAGTTTTTCCGGATACAGCTTGATATCCTTGAAATGCACATGGAAGATCCGGTCCTTGAAATCGTAAAGGGTTTTGAGATAGTCCATCTGCTGCCAGACGTAATGGCTCGGGTCGAAGTTCAGACCGAAGCTCGGAGAGGGGATAATCTCAAAGAGCCGTTTGAAAATGGCGGGGCTGTGCATCAAATTCTGCCCGCCGGGCCACTGGTCGGGGCCAAAGAGCATGGGACAGTTCTCAATGGCGACCCGCACGCCCTGCTCCTCCGCGAGGGAGATGATCGGAGGCCAGATCTCCCGGAACAGCTCGATGTTCTCCTCGACGGTCTTGTGCTGATCGTTGCCGATGAAGGTTGTCACAAGATTGACACCGAGCTTTGCGGAGGCCCGGATCAGAGTCTTCAGATGAGAAACGGCGAGCTCCCGCTTCTCCGGGTTCGGATCCATCGTATTCGGATAATAGGCGAGGGAAGAGATGGAGACGCCGCGCTCGGAAGCGAAGCGCAGCACGTGCGCCGCGTAGTCCTCGTCTGTCAGAACCCGGGCGGCGTCGATGTGGCTGACGCCGGCGTAACGGCGCTCCGCCTTCCCGGCGGGCCAGCAGGCGACCTCCATACATTGAAAACCGGTTTCCGCGATGAAATCTACAGCCTCTTCATAGGACCAACCGTCCAGAATCGCAGTCAGCAAGCCAAAAGAAAACATGATGGGTCTCCTCCTATTCTATTTGTAATCCATTACATTCTGTAATCGATTACATCATACCGAGTGTTTGTGGCTTTGTCAAGCCTATTTGCAAAAATATTGAAATTCTATGCATCATTCACAAAAACAGCATATTCGAATGCCGCATATCAACCAAATATCAGAAAATCGTAAAAATATGCTTGCTCTTGTCGGAAAAGTATGCTATGATGCAATCAGAATGTAATGGATTACAAACCGCTGTAACGGATTACATACCGCTGTAACGGATTACATACCGTCTTCTCTCCCTTATTCTTCAGAAAGAGCTGCATAAATATTATGGTTACCATTGCGCAAGTTGCGGCCCACGCAGGCGTTTCCGTCGCAACCGTTTCCCGCGTACTGAATGGCAGCGATACCGTCAAGCCAGATACGGCCAAGCAGGTCATGCATGCCATTGAGGAGCTTCGCTATACGCCGAATCTCTCCGCCAGAAACCTGCGCCGGAACGAAAGCCGGGTAATTCTCGTGCTGGCGCCGAACTTTTCCAACCCCTATTACTCCAGGATTCTCGCCGGCATCGGCGATCTCTCCAGGGAAAAGGCCTACAGTGTGCTGATCTGCAATACCTCCGGCCTCACGGAGACCGCCCAGAGCGCCATGCAGATGCTCAGCAAGCATCTGGCCGACGGCGCCATCATGCTGGGCTGCCCCCAGAGCGCGGAATGGGTCGGAGAATACGTGGAACGCTATCCCGTGGTGCTCTGCTGCGAGTACATCCCCAAACTGGTGGACCGCTGTCCCATCGTAAGCGTGGACAACTATGCCGCCGCCCGGCAGATCGTCCGCTACCTGCGGGACCTGGGGCACCGGCGCATCGCCATGATCGGTGCGGAAAACGCCTATGCCTCCACCCAGAACCGCTGGGAGGGCTACCGCGACGAGCTGAAGGAGAGCGGCCTGGCCTGCAATCCCGACTGGTATGAGAAGGCGGACGCCGACTACTCCTTCGCATCCGGCCGTCGGGCAGCCCTGCGGCTGCTCTCCGCGACGCCCCGCCCCACCGCCATCTTCGCCATCTCCGATATCCTGGCCCTGAGCGCCATCTCCGTGGCCCAGGAGCTGGGCCTGAACGTCCCCAGAGATCTGACTGTCGTCGGCTTTGACGACGTGGACTATACCACCATGTTCCACCCTTTCCTGACCTCCGTTCGGCAGCCCTGCTACGAGATGGGGCAGAAGAGCCTCAGCCTTCTCCTCTCCAAAATCCAGGGCTGTTGCGTCCCCCTCTCCGGCATCCATCACAGCTCTTTCGAGCTCATCGAGCGGGAATCCTCCGCCCCTCCTATCCAGATGGAGTGAGCGCCCTCCCGCGCCATCCCCGCTGACCGGTTTCACATTGCGTCCGAGGTTCCCCAAAACAGCGTTCGGCAATGTGAAACGGTTTTAGCTCCAAAATGTAATCCATTACATTTTCTTTTGCTAAAAATTGTAATGGATTACATATTCCGCTGACACATCATTATGTTATTTCAGAAAGGAGCCGCTGCCCATGCTTCGCATCGGTATCATCGCCTGCGGGAAAATCGCGCAGGTCCGTCACATCCCCGAGTATCTGAGCAACCCGGATTCCACCGTCGTCGCTTACTACGATCTGGACGAAAAGCGAGCCGCCGAGGTCGCCTCCCGGTTCGGCGGAAGGGTCTATGCCTCCGTGGAGGAGCTGCTGGCGGACCCGACCATCGACGCGGTATCCATCTGCGCGGCCAACGCCTACCATGCGGAGCTCACCATCAAGGCCCTCAGGGCAGGGAAGCATGTGCTCTGCGAGAAGCCAATGGCGATTCGCTACGAGGACTGCGAAGCCATGACCGGCGTCGCTCGTATGACCGGCAAACGCCTCCTGATCGGGCAGAACCAGCGCTTTGCCAAGGCCCATGTCACGGCCCGTCAGCTGATCCGGGACGGAGAGATCGGCAGAGTGCTGACCTTCCGCTCCACCTTCGGCCACGGCGGACCCGAGACCTGGTCCATCACCCCCGGCGCGGCCACCTGGTTTTTCGACAAAAAGCTGGCGGCCATGGGCGCCATGGCGGATCTCGGCATCCACAAGACGGATCTGCTCCGCTTCCTGCTGGACCAGGATGTAATCCGGGTCAGCGCCCGGCTGAGCACCCTGGACAAGCGCGGTCCCGACAGCAAGCTGATTTCCGTGGACGACAACGCCATGTGCATCTATGAGATGTCCGGCGGCACCATGGGGACCATGACCGCCAGCTGGACCTACTACGGCGCCGAGGACAACTCTACGGTCCTCTACGGCACCAAGGGCATCATGCGCATCTACGACGACCCTGCCCACTCCATCGTCATCACCTACCGCGACGGCTCCCGCCGGGAGCTGGATCTGGAGGCCATTCAGACCAACGACAACCAGACCTCCTCCGGCGTCATTGACGAATTCGTATCCGCCGTCCTCAGCGGCCGCTCCAGCGTTCTGGACGCCGACGACGTGATCCGCTCCATGCGGGCAGTATTCGCCGCTCTCCGTTCGGCGGAGGAGGGCCGCACCGTGGAGACCCTGGTTTGACCGCCGCCCCCAATACATTCTTAATTTGTATACAACCACAACAGGGTGGTTGCAAGAAAAATCAAAATCAAATGGAGGAAAAAACAATGAAGAAGTTTCTCGCGATTCTGCTTGCGCTGGTCATGATCTTCGCGCTTGTGGCCTGCACCACGGAGCCCGCCAAGCCCGATGAACCCGCTAAGACCGAAGCCCCCGCCAAGACCGAAGCCCCCGCCAAGACCGAAGCTCCCGCCGCCCCCGCCGCCGACAAGACCGTCTACGTCATGGGCCCCACCCCCGACCACGGCTGGACCGCCCAGGCCGGCGCCTACGCCCAGGCCAAGTGTGACGAGATTGCCAAGGAAGGCACCTACAAGTCCGTCTACTTTGCCGCCTCCTCCGGTGAGGAGCAGGTTGACCAGTGCAACACCATCATCGCCAACGGCGACGCCGCCATTGTCGTCATGATGGCCCTGGACGATTCCGCCCAAGCCGGTCAGGAAGCCCTTTACGCCAACAAGATCCCCTTCATCTCCTTCGACCGCATCATCGAGGCCACCGAGAAGTACGCCGTCCTGAACGCCTCCGGCGACAACTGGCAGTGCGGCGCCGGCATCGCCTACTGGCTGCAGAAGAACGGCATGAAGCCCGGCGACACCGTTGTGGTGCTCTACGGCGATAACGGCACCGTCTGCTCCCGCCGTCAGGAGGGCTTTGAGCAGTTCCTTCGCGGCGAGATCGACTACAACGACAAGCAGAGCGGCAGCTATCACACCACCGAGACCTGGACTCAGGATCAGCTGAACGAGGTCTTCAACGGCTACACCGTGGTCTGCAACTGGTCCGCCGACGGCGCCTACGGCTACGTTGAGCAGCGCTTCGACGAGATCGTCGCCAAGGCCAAGGCCAACGGCGGCAATCTGTACATCTACTCCATGGACGACGAGATGACCTTCGGCGTCATGAACTACCTGGAGGCCGGCGCCTCCGCCGAGACCCTGGCCGACCTGGAGGCTATGAACGTCTATATCTCCGCCATCGGCGGTATGCAGGAGCTCTACGACGTGATGGCCGGCTCTGCCACGCAGAGCGAGCTGGCCAGAAAGTACTTTGACGACATGATGTCCATGTACTTCAGCCCCAAGATGATGCAGGACGTCATCGGCAAGGGCCTGGATTACCTCTCCGGCAACTGGAATTACGAGGTTGGCTCCGGCGAGTACCAGCCCACCTGGATCGTGGACGCCGGCAACGTCGCCAACTTCGAGGGCTTCCAGGGCCACTAAGCTCTGAATCACCCAAACAGTCAGTCACCCTGCGGGTGCGGGGAGGAATCCCCGCACCCGCCTTATTCACCGGCAAACCCGCAAGAAGGGAGAAGCAAGCACCATGCCGATTCTTGAAATGAAGCACATTTCCAAGTCCTTCGGCGGCTCACAGGCCTTGAAGGACGTTCATCTGTCTGTGGAGGAGGGAGAAATCCACGCCCTGCTCGGAGAGAACGGAGCGGGAAAATCCACGCTGATGAACATTCTGACCGGTGTCCTTCCTGCGGACAGCGGCTCCATTCGTTTTTTGGACAAGGACTACCCCACCCCAAACATCCAGCAGATGGAGACGGCAGGAATCGCCTTCGTTCACCAGGAGCTGAACGTCATCAACGACCTGACCGTCGCGGACAATATCTTCCTGCGCAGGGAGCTGACCCGCTTCGGTCTGCTGCGGAAAAAGGAGCAGGTTGCCCGTGCCAGAAAGCTCTTTGAGGACCTGGGCGTGAACATGGACCCGAGCGTCCTGGTCTCTACCCTGAAGACCAGCGAGAAGCAGCTTCTGGAAATCTGCCGCGCCTTGTATATGGATGCCAGGCTGCTGATCCTGGACGAGCCTACCACCGCCCTCTCCAACGACGAAATTGACCACCTTTTCGGCATCCTGCGCCGACTGAAGGAGCAGGGCAAATCCTTTATCTTCATCTCCCACAAGATGCCGGAGATCTTTGCCATCTCCGACCGCTACACCGTCATGCGGAACGGCGAGTTCATCTGCGACGGTCGGATCGACGAGACCACCCCCCGGGAGATCACCTCCGCCATGGTCGGCGCCCAGTACATGGACCAGGACCTCTACGAGCCCCGGGAGCTCCAGGATGAGTTCCTGAAGCTCACCCGCTACTCGGGCCAGGGCTTCCGGAACGTGGATCTGAGCGTGCGGAAGGGCGAAATCGTCGCCTTTACCGGTCTGGCAGGCTGCGGCGCCAGCGAACTGATGCAGACCATGTTCGGCGCGTTGCCCGCCGAGGGCGGGTCCATGACGGTAAACGGAGCGCCGGTCCGGGGAAGCATCCTCCGTTTTATGAAGCGTTCGGTGGCCATGCTGCCCTCGAACCGGAAGGAGAACTCCGTGGTCCCCGATCTCAGCATACTCGAAAACTTCTATCTGGCGGAGCAGCGGCTCTCCAAGCGCCACCCTTTTATCTTCCGCAAGGCGGAGGAGGCCCGCTATCAGGAGCAGAAGGAGCTTCTGCATATCAAGGCCGACCAGAGCTCCAACGGAATCCTCTCCCTTTCCGGCGGCAACCAGCAAAAGGTCTTCCTCGGCCGCTGGCTGAATACCGGCGCGGACGTCCTGCTTCTGGACAATCCGACCCAGGGCGTGGACGTGGGCGCCAAGGAGGAAATCTACAAGCTGATCCTGGGCTTCGCCGAGAGCGGAAAGACTGTGATCATTCACACCCTGGAGATCCCGGAGATCCGAAAGGTCGCCGATCGCTGCGTCGTGTTCTACGAAGGCCGGATCGTTAAGATTTTTGAGCACGCGGAGGTCAACGAGCACGACGTCATGCTCTGGGCGACGAACGCCATAGAAACAAGCAAGGAGGCAACAGCATGAAAGAGAAACGCGGTCTTTTGAGTAAGGTCGGCAGGCTTTGGTCGCAGTACAGCTTTATTTTCGTTCTGCTGATCATCATGGTCGGCTACGCCTTTGTGGTCGGCGCCAACGGCAACACCTTCAAATGGAGCCACATCGCCGCCATCCTGAGCAGCCAAAACACCTGTATCGTCGGCACTATCGCCCTGGGCATGGCCCTGGTCATCATCACCGGCCAGATCGATCTCTCCGTCGGCTCCTCCCTGGTGCTGACCACCGGCGTTACCATCATGGTTTTCAACCTGACCAATTCTATTCCGCTAATGATCCTGGCCGCCCTGGGCACCGGCCTGGTCTGCGGTCTGATCAACGGCATGCTGGTGGGCTTCGGCAAAATGCCTCCCTTCGTCGTCACCCTCGGCACCATGCTGATCTACCGGTCCCTGACCCTCTCCTTTGTGCGGCAGATCGACCCGGCCATCAGCGGCTCCTCCTCGAGCCAGTTTGCCATGAAATCCGCCAACAGCGCCTACGAATTCCTCAGAATGAAATTCGGCACGGGCCAGCTTCGCATCGGCTCGTTCTCGATCCCCTATATCACCTTTGTCTTCCTGGGCATGGCGATCCTGTTTATTCTCCTGTCCACCAAGACCAAATACGGCAAGAGCGTCTATGCCGTGGGCTCCAACGAGAAGAGCGCCCGGCTCACCGGCATCAACGTCACCTGGGTCAAGATCTCGGTCTTCGCCCTGACCGGACTCTGCGTGGGCGTGGCCTCCATTCTCCAGGCCTGCAAGATCGGCAACGTGACCCCGGCCTCCTCCGGCGTCAGCTATGAGATGTACGCCATCGCCGCCGTGGTCCTGGCCGGCGTCAGCATGGCCGGCGGCAGAGGCCGCCTGATCGGCGTCATCTTCGGCGCCCTGTCCTACACCACCATCAACTTCATCATCGTCTCCATTCCCGGCCTGAGCGTGGACATCCAGGACACCTTCCAGGGTCTGGTGCTGATCATCGTCATCCTGATCCAGACCGCCGGCCCCGCCATCCGGGAGAACATCCAGCGCCTCAGAAAACGCAGGAATACCGCCTGATCAGCGGTTCCGATATCCGCCGCCTCCACGGCCTGTCCGACGCCAGCATGTGATCATGTTGTCGGGCCCGACACGACGCCGGTCCGTCTGTGAAAGCGGCGAACGCCTTCCCCCTTGCAGCGATCCAAGCAATCCATCGGCAAGAAAGCAGCAATCACAATCTGAATCAAATGGAGGGTCTAAAAAACATGCGAACTCTGAAAAAATCACTCGCTTGGCTTCTGGCCCTGGTTCTGATGCTGTCCGTATTCGCCCCGACCGCGGTCTTTGCGGAGGAACCCGCAAAGGAGCCCGCGGCTGTCGAGGCAGCGGAGCCTGTCGTCCTTCCCGAGGCGGCGGCCCCCGTGGCGGACGATGAGCCGGAGCCCGATCCCGAACCCCCCGTCTTCGGCGTGGAAGACGATTTCATCGTCCTGCACCCCGGTGAGACCCAGAGCGTAAGCGTCGTCCCCGGCTCCGTTCCGGAAGGCGCTGCGGTGAGCTTCACCATGGACAGCAACACCGCGATTACCCTGTCCTCCGCGGGCGTCATCAAGGGCGTGGACCCCGGTTTGGCGACCGTTACCGCGGAACTCAAGGTGGACGGAGCCGTTGCGGCCTCCGCCGCGATCAAGGTCACCGTCATCCCCGACAAGTCCGACCGGGCTCCCGACCGGATCAAGCAGGCGGTGCAGCTCTACAACTTCCGCTCCGTGACCAACGCCAGAGACACCCGGGGCATCGATGTGCTCCGCGAGATCGCGGCCATGGGCTACGATGGCGTGGAGTGGTACAGCGGCAACTTCAACCTGAACGAGGGCATCGTCTACGGTACCCCCGTGGAGGAGATGGGGGCGATCCTGCGCGAGCTTGAGCTCGAGAGCGCCGGCGTCCACTACAACAGCGGCCTCCTGGTCGGCGCCTCCACCACCAGCGTGGGCACGGTCAACGAGACCAACATGAACAACCTGATCCGCTTCTGCCACGAGCTGGGCATCAACAACGCCTGGGTGCAGTGCTCCTATCCCATGCGGACCGGCGCGCCCGTCAACCTGAGCAACTACACGCCGGAGCAGATCGACGCGCTGCTTCTCATCGTACAGCAGCAGTTCGAGCTGCAGCGGCAGTATCTGGAGCCCGAGGGCATCCGGATCATGTACCACAACCATGCCGAGCTCTACAAGGACAGCGAAGGCAACTTCGGTCTGGACAGCATGGGCTACGACTACCAGCAGATCGACTACTACTGGCTGGTCAAGGGCATGATCGTCGTGACCGGCGAGGCCAACGAGGAGGCCTCCCTGGCCTACGCCGAGGAGAGAGCCCCCTACACCATCTCCCTGCACATTAAGGACGGCTCCACCGACATCAGCACCTCCAGGGACTACACCTCCTGGGGCAACGGCTCCCTGGATCTCCAGGGCATTATCGACGTGGCCCGCCGCCACCACAACATTGAATGGATCGTGGTGGAGAACGACGGCGCGAATAACGTCCCCGGCGGCCCTGTGGCCGACGCGAGAATCTCCCGCGAGTACACCGTCAACCATCTGAACCTCGACCGCATCTATGAGTACGAGGTTGCCGACGACTTCATCGTCCTCCATCCCGGCGAGACCGAGACCGTCGGCCTGATGCGGGATCCTCTGCCCGAGGATGCCGAGCTGGTCTTCACCAAGGACGACAGCACCGCCATCACCCTGAGCAAGGAAGGCAAGATCACCGCGGTCGAGCCGGGCCTGTCCACGGTCACCATGGAGATCAAGGTCGAAGGCGCTGTGGTTTCCTCCGCCGAGGTCAAGGTCACCGTCGTTCCCGACAAGTCCGACCGTGCGCCGGACCGGATCAAGCAGGCGGTCCAGCTCTACAACTTCCGCTCCGTCACCAACGCCAGAGACACCCGGGGCATCGATGTGCTCCGCGAGATCGCGGCCATGG
>CAMVKI010000064.1 GCA_947168005.1 uncultured Clostridia bacterium | reverse complement strand
GCCTTCAACAAGGCCCACGCGGTCTGCTACGCCAAGGTCAGCTACGACACCGCCTGGCTGAAGTGCCACTGGCCCAGACAGTACATGGCCGCCCTGATGACCTCCATGCTCAACGACACGGAGAAGGTGGCGGGCTATATCGCCGACTGCCGGGAGATGGGCATCGGCCTCCTGCCCCCGGACGTGAACCGTTCCGAGGACGTCTTCACCGTGGAGGGCGAGCGCATCCGCTTCGGCCTGGCCGCCGTCAAGAACATCGGCCGGGGCCTGATCCGCCGCATGGTGGCGGAGCGGGAGGAACACGGGCTCTTCACGGGCATCACCGACTTCTGCCGCCGCATGGGGGAGAAGGAGCTCAACAAGCGGGCCGTAGAGAACCTCATCAAGTGCGGGGCCATGGACTGCTTCGGCCTGCGCCGGAGTCAGCTTCTGGCCGTCTACGAGTCCGTCATGGGCTGGCTTGCCAACCGGAGCCGGAGGAATCTCGTCGGCCAGGTCAGCTTCTTCGACGCCCTGGACGACCGGGAGGCCGAAATGACCGTCCAGATCCCCGACATCCCCGAGCTGGACCTCTTCGAGCTCCTCAACGACGAGAAGCAGACCACGGGCCTCTACATCTCCGGGCACCCCATGGACAAGTACCGCCAGGCCCTGCGCCGGACCGCCGCGGTCCCCATCCGCCGGGCGACGGGGGAGGAGAGTCCCTTCCGGGACGGGGACACCGTGACGATCTGCGGCGTGATCCAGAGCGTGGTGAACAAGTCCACCAAGAACGGCGGCATGATGGCCTACGTGACCCTGGAGGACGACTCTGCCTCCGTGGAGATGCTGGTCTTCCCGGGGACCCTGACCCGCTGCGAGGATAAGCTGATTGTCGGCGCCGCCGTGGCCGTGGAGGGCCGGATCTCCTTCCGGGACGACAAGCCCACCCAGCTCGTGGTCAACGGGGTCCTGGACCTGGATGCCTACGTCAAAACCGGCGGCGCGCCCAGGCGGAGCCTGAACCGGGTCAGCGGCTGCCGGAAGCTCTACCTGAAGCTCCCCTCCGAGGACAGCCTGGAATACCAAAAGACCCGGGCCATTCTCAATATGTTCCCCGGCTCCGTCCAGGCTGTGCTCTACTTCGCCGACACCGGCGTCCGCCGCGGCGCCCTCTGCACCCCCGAGGCCGTCATGCTCGACGAGCTCCGGGACCTGCTGGGCGAGGAAGCGGTGGTGGAGAAATAGGCAACAGGCAACAGGCAACAGGCAACAGGCAACAGGGAACGTAGGGGCGGCCATTGGCCGCCCGCACCCCGCGAAATGGTTACCCATACACATATCCTCGTAGGGGCGGCCATTGGCCGCCCGCACCCCGCGCAAAGGCGTCCCATGCGCATACCCCCGTAGGGGCGGCAATTGGCCCCCGCCCGCCGGATTTGCCTGCGGCAAATTGCATTCGTTCCGAATGCCGGACAAGCGAGGCTTGTCCCTACAGCGTTGCCGGTGGATAACCCGGTGGAAAAGCTGTGGAAGCAATGTGGATTTTCGTCCCTTGGACCGGAAAACGGAGCGGGGATCGGAGATATTCTTTCAGGATATTTCCGGCACGCTCCGTTTCTTAACGTGAAGGCCTGAACAAGACGTAACGAAAAGATACTGGTTGCGCGGATTTCCGTCGCACAGCCAGTAAACGGGGCTGTTTTCCTGGTATTATGTTTGAAAACGCGACAAAATAACATCTTAGAAAGACAATAAATTTTAAAATATTTTCAAAATTCTTCATGTAGTATCTTGACAAAGATACTGCAATATGCTATAATTGAAGTATCTTAAAAAGGCGTTTCAATCGCCGGAAGGAGTGCTTTCAAATGAAAAAAGAAACCCTGCACAGAGGTCAATTCACGTTCTACGCCTCCTATTTTGCCGCCGTAGAGGAGCTGCCGAAAAGCCGCAGATATGAGGCTCTGTCTGCGATTATCCGCTACGGGCTGGACGGCGTGGAGCCGGAGGAGATGAGGGGCGCGCCCGCCTGCGTCTTCGCGGCCGTTCGTCCGAATCTGGACAGCGCCCGTGTGAAGGCGGCAAAACGCCTGGCCCAGAGGGAGGCGGAAGAAAACTGCTGTCTTAATCCCACCGGGCGCAGATAGAGTAAGCGTAAGGAAAAGAGTAAGATAGAGTGTGAGAGTAAGTGAAATAAAAAGATTAAGATTAAGAAAAAGATAAAGAATAAGTCTGATCGCAAGGAAGAGAGAAAGCCAAAATAATTTCTCTTTCTTTCTCTCTCTTTCTTTCTGAGAGAGAAGCGATTTGACGCCTTTGATTCCGAAAAAAGTTACAAAATCTGCAAAAAAAGGCTACACTTTTTCCTGTAGTTGTGCTATACTATATTTTGATATAATACGGCATGAAATCGCCATATCTTGATTTATGCCGATCCAATATCCATTTTGCACTCTGCGTTTTGCGCGCTGCATTTTCTGAAGGAACGACTATGAAACGAAAACTGATGATTCCATTCCTGCTGATCCTGCTCCTGCTGACGGGCTGCTATTCCTTCGACAGCGACGATCTCTACGTCCTGCCCCAGCGCTCCAAGGAGTACCGGGAGCTGCAGAGCGCCGTGGAGACCGCCATGGGCGGCGGCAGCTACAGCGCCCCGGTCTCCGGCGCCAATCGCCAGGCCGTCCAGCAGGCGGACATCGACGGCGACGGCCTGGAGGAGACCCTGGTCTTCTGCAAGATGGAGGGCGAGCGGCCGCTGAAGGTGCTGATTCTCCGCCGCACCGAGGAGGCCTACGAGCTGGCCTGCACCCTGGAGGGGGACGGCACGGCCTTTGACTCGGTTCAATACTGCCAGATCGACGGCCAGCCCGGCATGGAGATTCTGCTCTCCCGGCGCATCGGCGAGCAGGTCCAGCAGTTTTTGAGCGTCTACACCATGACCGACGGCAGCGCGGTGGAGCTTATGAGCTCCGGCTACACGGCCTACACCGTGGCGGATCTGGACGGGGATCAGCTCTCGGACATCTTCGTTCTGCGGGCCAACGCCGACGGCCCCCACGCCTTCGCGGAGCTCTACCGCTTCCGGGACGGGGAGCTGCGGAAGGACGGAGAGGACAACCTCTCCACCCCGGCGGACTCGGTCAAGCGGACCCTGACCGGCCAGATCGCCGAGGGCGTCCCAGCGGTCTTCGTCGCCAGCGCCTACGACGAGAAGAATCTGATCACCGACGTCTTCTCCCTGGTGAACGACAGCTTTGAGAACATCACCCGGAACGACGAGAGCGGCCAGAGCTCCCAGACCGTCCGCAACTATTACGTCTACTCCACGGACATCGACAACGACGGAGTCATCGAGCTCCCCAACACCCTGGAGCTTCCGGCCCTGCCCGGGGACAGCGGCTCGGAGAACCAGTACCGGATCATCTGGTACAACCTGAGCCCCGACGGGACCCGCACCGAGAAAATGAGCACCTACCACAGCTTCGCCGAGGGCTGGTTCCTCTATCTGCCCGAGGCCTGGTGCCAGAATCTCTGCGTCACGAAGCGCCGCTCGGAGGGCGGCCCCTTCGGGACGGAGCTCTTTCTGCGCAACGAGGCGGGGGAGCGGACCCCCCTGGTGACGATCTACGCCTTCACCGGCGAGCAGGCCCGCCAGCGCAGCGAGGAGGAGGGCCGTTTCCTCCTGACCCAGCGCGGCGACGTCTGCTACGCCGCCCTGCTGGACCCCGCCGGCGGCCTCGACGCAGACCAGCTTCGCGCCCGCTTCAGCTTCATCTCCATCGACCTGCTGCCCTCCGAGGGTTGATGGACCGGGCATGAGAACCGTAGGGGCCGGCGCCTCGACGGCCCGTGCCAACGTACCGAACCGCCGGAGCGGGGCGTCCGGGGGCCGCCCCCTACGACGCATTGAAACAGAAATATATACTCTTGTAAAGGAATGATAGATATGAAGAAAGTACTGATCTTGGAAGATGAGATCAACATCCGCAGCTTTGTGGTCATCAACCTGCGCCGGGCAGGCTACGACGCCATCGAGGCCGGCACCGGGGCCGAGGCCCTGGAAAAGCTCCGGGAGAACCCGGACATCGGCGTCGCCATCCTGGACATCATGCTCCCGGACATGGACGGCTTCGAGGTCTGCCGGAACATCCGCGCCACCAATAAGATCATCGGCATCATCATGCTGACGGCCCGGACCCAGGAGATGGACAAGGTCACCGGCCTGATGACCGGCGCCGACGACTACGTGACCAAGCCCTTCTCTCCGGCGGAGCTGACGGCCCGGATCGACGCCCTCTACCGCCGCATCGGCGGCGACACCAACGCCGATCCCGAGGTCCTGAGCCAGGGCATCTTCGTCCTCAACACCCGGAACCGCACCCTGGAGAAGGACGGCCAGCGGATCAAGCTGACCCAGGTGGAGTACGCCATCATGAAACTCTTCATGCAGAATCCGGGCCGGGCCCTCTCCCGGGAGGACATTCTGACCTCCGTCTGGGGCCGGGACTACGACGGCGAGCTGAAGATCGTGGACGTGAATATCCGCCGTCTGCGCATCAAGATCGAGAACGACACCGCCAACCCCACCTTTATCACCACGGTCTGGGGCTTTGGCTATAAGTGGGGCGCATGAGCTTGAAGGACCCGGAACAGAAGCGCGCCGCCAAGGAAGAAAAGCGCAAAAAGCGGCGCTTCGCCAGCGGCATCCAGCAGCGCTGGCAGAAGAATATCCTCAGCGTCATGGCCGTCATCGTGATCCTGGTGGGCATCGCCTTTTCCATGGCAAACGGCGTCTTCACCTATAACACCATGCGCTCCGGCCTGGAGGCCGAGGCCAACACCACGGCGGCCTTTCTGCGGAACTATCTGAATCTGGACTACAACGAGTGCTACGCCTCCTGCGTTCTGCTGGTGCAGAACTACGCGGGCCGGGATCGGCTGGAGCTCCAGTTTGTGGACGGCAACGGTCAGATTCTGGCCTCCTCCTACGGCCTCTTCGCCGAGGAGAAGGTGCAGACCGACGAGGTCGCCCAGGCGCTTGAGACCCGGTCCACCGTAAACTTCGTGGGCAACAACCCCTCCACCGGGGAGCGGATTATGTCCGTGGCGACGCCGATGATCTATTCCGACGGCCGGGTGGTGGGCGTGCTGCGCTTCGTCAGCAGCACCCGGAACGCGGACCGCTATATCCTTCTGGCGATGCTCGTCGCCATGGGCTTCGCCATTGCGGCCCTGGTCCTGGTCTATTTCAGCAACCGTCTCTTTATGCGCTCCATCCTGGAGCCCGTGGCGGAGATCACCGAGACGGCCAAGCGCATTTCGGCGGGCAGCTACGGCGTCCAGATTCAAAAGAAATACGACGACGAGATCGGCGAGCTGGCGGACACCATCAACGACATGTCCACCAAGATCGGCCGGGCGGAGCGGATGCAGTCCGAGTTCGTCTCCTCGGTCTCCCACGAGCTGCGCACCCCCCTGACGGCCATCACCGGCTGGAGCGAGACCCTGCTGGCCGGGGGCGGCAACCGGGAGGAGACCAAGCGCGGCATCAATATCATCCTGGGCGAGGCCAAGCGCCTGACCTCCATGGTGGAGGAGCTGCTGGAGTTCACCCGGATCCAGGACGGCCGCTTCACCCTCAACGTCCGGCCCTGCGACCTGCGGGCGGACTTCGAGGACGTGATCTTCATGTACGGCAGCCGGCTGAAGCAGGAGGGCATCACCCTGGAGTACGAGGAGAGCGACGACGAGATCCCGGAGATCTCCTGCGACCCGGAGCGCATGCGCCAGGTCTTCCTGAACATCCTGGACAACGCCGCCAAGCACGGCGGCGAGGGGAAACGCATCACGGCCTCCATGCGCCTGGAGGGGAAGAACGTGGTCACCCGGATCCGGGACTACGGCCCCGGCATCCCCGAGGAGGAGCTTCCCCACGTGAAGATGAAGTTCTACAAGGGCAGCTCCAAGGCGAGAGGCTCCGGCATCGGCCTGTCGGTCTGCGACCAGATCGTGGAGCTCCACGGCGGTTCCCTGACCCTGGAAAACGCCCAAGGCGGCGGCACCCTGGTTACGATCTCGCTGCCCGTGACGCCGTAGGGGCGCTCAGTGAGCGCCCGCCCGCAGCGGCGCACAGTATGCGCCACCCCCGTTCCGATTAGGGATCAGGGATCAAGGATCAAGGATCAGGGTGGGAACAGGGTGTAGGGGGCGGCGCCTCGACGCCCCGCCCGATACGCACCAGCTCGTAGGGGCGGCCATACTTCGTGACTCTTCGAGTTCGGCCGCCAGCCCAAGCCGCCAGTCAACCGACTATGGAGGAAGCTAAATGAAGTCTCATTTCCTGATTATCCCGCTCGTTTTCTGCCTGTTGCTCACCGGCTGCTTTGCGCTTACCATGCACCCATATTACCGCGACGAGTCAAACTACGCAGAATTTACAGGTACAATCAGTTTTATCAGTTACGATGAAACAACAGATACACTTTACCTCAGCTTTGAAAACATTACTCCTAAAACGGCAGATAATAGTTTCAAGATTGTCAGTTCCAATCTTGCTATTCTGAAGGATAGTCCTTACTATGATAAAATTGCGGTAGGGACGCCCGTAAGCTTCTGCACTGCGCCGAAATATTACGGCGACGGTTATATCATGCCCCTTGTCGGCCTTTCCATTGACGGTGAGACCCTTTTGGAAAAAAGCAAAGGAATCGCCAATTGGAATGACTGGCTCGACAAAAATTGACGGATTGAAATCCTGAAAGCCCCTGCCCCGGGCTGGCGGCCAGTGGCCGCCCCTACGGCGCGGTTATATATCGGAAGCGCCCGCCCAAGGCAGACGGTACTGAAAAACGACGGATTTGCCTCCGGCAAATTGTCCGCCTTTGGCGGACCGGGCGCTCAATGAGCGCCCCTACGGCGCGTTTGCTTGTCGGCGGCCTCCGCCCCTGCAAGGCGCTGAACGCTGAACCTATTTTGCATTTTGCACCTTGCATTTTGCATTTACCAAAAGAGAGGAGGGACCGGCATGTCCAAGGATAGCTGTCCCGTTGAAAAATTCAAAACGATGATCGGCGGACAGGCGCTGATCGAGGGCATCATGATGCGCGGGCCTGAGAAGCAGGCCATCGTGGTGCGCAACCCGAAGGAGGGCATCATCGAGAAGGTGGAGCCCCTCAAAAAGAAGACCGGCTTTTACACCTGGCCCCTGGTCCGGGGCGTAGTCAACTTCGGCGGCTCCATGATCTCCGGCGTCAAGTCCCTGATGTGGTCCGCCGAGAAGTCCGGCATGGACGAGGAGGACGGGCCCGAGGAGGAGCCCTCCAAGCTCGATCAGTGGCTGGAAAAGAAGCTGGGCAATGAGAAATTTATGTCCGTGGTGGTCAGCTTCTCCGTGATCCTGGGCCTGGGCTTCTCGGTCCTGCTCTTCTTCCTGCTGCCCATGCTGATCGGCAATCTCTTCCAGCGGCTCACCAACTGCGGCGTCGTGGTCCAGCATCTGATCGAGGGCCTCTTCCGCATCGTGATCTTCCTGGCCTATATGATCGGCGTGTCCCGGCTGAAGGACATGAAGCGGGTCTTCTCCTACCACGGGGCGGAGCACAAGACCATCCGCTGCTACGAGGCGAAGCTGCCCCTCACCGTGGAGAACGTCCGGGGCATGACCCGGATGCACCCCCGCTGCGGCACCAGCTTCCTCTTCGTGGTCATGGCCCTGTCGATCTTCCTGTTCACGATCCTCTCTGCGGTGCTCAACGCCCTGATTCCCAGCCTGGCTGTGCTCCGGGATCAGAGCCGCATCCTCTATAATCTGCTGATGATGGGGATCAAGCTGGTGGTCATGCTGCCTCTGGTGGTCTCCGTCAGCTACGAGATCAACCGCTTCGTGGGCCGTCACGACAACGCCTTTACCCGGGTCCTCACGGCTCCGGGCATGTGGTTCCAGAACTTCACCACCAACGAGCCCGACGATTCCATGATCGAGGTCGCCATCCGGGCCCTCGAGCTGGTCATCCCCGAACAAGAAGGAGCCGACAAATGGTAAAGACCTACGCCGACCTCTACCTGGACGCCCGAAAGGCCCTGCTCCCCAGCGAGGGGATGTATGCCGGGACCATCGCCCGGGAGCTGGTCTGCGCGGCCTCGGGCAAGACGCAGGAGGCCCTGATCGCGGATCGGAGCCTCTACGCCTCCGAGGAGATTTGCCTGCGGGTGGCGAACTTCGTCAGCCGCCACCTGACCGGGGAGCCCACGGCCTACATCCTGGGCCAGTGGGACTTCGCCGATATGACCCTGACCGTGACGCCGGACGTGCTGATCCCCCGGGACGACTCCATGGCCGTCACGGAGCTTGCCATCAAAAAGGCCCTTTTTCTGCCCCAGAATCCCCGGATTCTGGACCTCTGCACCGGCTCGGGCTGCATCGGCCTGGCCGTGGCCCGGCGGGTCAAGGACGCCAAGGTCACCCTGGCCGACGTGTCCCCCGAGGCCCTGCGGGTCGCCAAGAAGAACGTGTCCGACCTGCACCTGGGGGGCCGGGTGAGCTGCGTCCAGACCGACGCCAAAAAGCCCGCGGCCCACTTCCTGGGCCGGTTCGATCTGATCGTCTCCAATCCGCCCTACGTCACCACGGCGGAGATGGAGGAGCTGGACGCCTCGGTGAAGGATTTCGAGCCCCACCTGGCCCTCCACGGCGGGGAAGACGGTCTGGACTTCTACCGGGCCATCGTCCGAAACTTCACCCCCGCCCTTCGCGAGGGCGGCTTCCTCGCCCTGGAATTCGGCCTGGGCCAGGACCCCGCCGTCTGCGCGATCTTAGAGGCCGCCGACTACAAGATCCTCGAGCTCAAGGAGGACAACTCCGGCATCGTCCGCGCCGTCCTGGCCCAGCACGGAGAGGAAACGCCGTAGGGGCGGCCATTGGCCGCCCGCAATACGCACAAACCTTAGGTAACAGGTAACAGGTAAGAGGTAACAGTTTCGGTATTTTTCAAATCTCCGATTTGAAAAATGAAATTTAAATCGTCGCGAAGCGACACCTCAATTATTCACTGTTCATTATTCATTCTTAATTCACTAAGCTGTCCTGAATATGGGACACAAATAAATGTAGAATACACCTATCTTAAAACAAGTGAGGTAGAAACGATATGGCAACCAAAAAACCCGCATACGAGGCACCCGCGCAGGCGACGGACAAGAAGAAGGCCCTCGAGACCGCCCTGCGGCAGATCGAGAAGAGCTTCGGCAAGGGCGCCGTCATGCGCATGGGCGACCGCCCCGCCCTGAATATCGAGGCCATTCCCACGGGCTCCCTGGCGCTGGACGCCGCCCTCGGCGTCGGCGGCGTGCCAAAGGGCCGCATCATCGAGATCTACGGACCCGAGTCCTCCGGCAAGACCACCCTGGCCCTGCACATCCTGGCCCAGGCCCAGAAGATGGGCGGCGAGGTGGCCTTCGTGGACGCCGAGCACGCCCTGGACCCGGTCTACGCCAAGGCCATCGGCGTGGACATCGACTCCATGCTGGTCTCCCAGCCCGACACCGGCGACCAGGCCCTGGAGATCACCGACGCCCTGGTCCGCTCCGGCGCCGTGGACGCCGTGGTGGTGGACTCCGTGGCGGCCCTGGTGCCCCGGCAGGAGATCGAGGGCGAGATGGGCGACACCTTCGTCGGCCTCCAGGCCCGGCTCATGTCCCAGGCCCTGCGGAAGCTGGCGGGCACCATCGCCAAGACCAACTGTGTGGTCATCTTCATCAACCAGCTCCGCATGAAGATCGGCGTCATGTACGGCAACCCGGAGACCACCACCGGCGGCAACGCCCTGAAGTTCTACGCCTCGGTCCGTCTCGACGTCCGCCGGGTGGAGGGCATCAAGGAGGGCGGCAACGTGGTGGGCAACCACGTCCGCGTCAAGGTCGTCAAGAACAAGGTCGCGCCTCCCTTCCGCCAGGCCGAGTTTGACATCATGTTCGGCGAAGGCATCTCCAAGTGGGGCGAGCTGGTGGATATGGCCGTGGACTTCGACGTGATTCAGAAGGCCGGCTCCTGGTTCTCCATGAACGGGGAGCGCATCGGCCAGGGCAAGGACAGCGTCAAGCGCTATCTGATCGAGAACCCCGCCATTGCCGACGACGTGGAGGCCCAGGTCCGGGCTAAGCTGGCCGAGGCCACGGCCCGTCCCGGCGCGAGCTCCCAGCCCGCCGAAGCCGCCGACCGCGCCGTCTCCGTCAGCGCCGAGGACTTCGACGACGAGCTGTAATTGAGCGAACAGACCGTAGGGACAAGCCGTGCTTGTCCGGCATTCGGAACGAATGCAATTTGCCGGAGGCAAATCACAGGTACCGACCGGCTGCAACGGATCGTCCTGCGGACGATTGTTCGCCTGCGGCGAACCGGACGAGCGAGGCTCGTCCCTACACTCTGAATGACAGGTAAAGCTATGGAACGCAAAATCAAGGCCATTCTTCCGCCGAAACGGCCCGGAACGAAAACGACGGTCGTTTTCGACAACGGGACTACGAAAAAATACCTGCCCCAGGTTGCGGCGGAGCAGGGCCTTTTCGCGGGAATGGAGCTGAGCGAAGCGGAATATCAGGCTCTGGAAGCCGCCAACGCCGCCGCCTCCGCCAAGGCCCGGGCCGTGCGGATCATCTCCGCGGCCTCCGTCTCCAAGGGAGAGCTGGAGCGCCGCCTGACCCAGAAGGGGGAGAACCCGGAGGACGCCAGGAAGGCCGTGGAATGGCTCACGGAGCTGAAGCTCCTGGACGACGCCGAGACCGCCCGGCAGATCGTGGCCCGGGGCGCGGCCCGGGGCTACGGGGCCGAGCGGATCAAGCAGATGCTCTACGAAAAGCGCATCCCCCGGAAATACTAGGACGAGGCCCTGGAGCAGCTCCCCGATATGCGCGAGGCCCTGTGCGAGTTCCTCCGGGCCCGCCTGGGCGAGGAGCCCGACGAAAAAACAATCCGCAGCGCCACCCAGGCCGCCGCCCGCCGGGGCTACACCTGGACGGAGATCCGGGAAGCGCTGGAAAGGATCAAAAGTGATGATTGCCCTTAAGGGCAAGTTATGATTTGTCTGCGACAAATTTAAAACTTGGATTACTTGGAGGTACTCATGCCTAAAACCGTATCCTTTATCTCCCTCGGCTGCGCTAAGAATCAGATCGACTGCGAGCAGATGATGTATCTGATGCAGGCCGCGGGCTGGGAGATCTGCCCGGAGCCCGAGGACGTGGATCTGGTGGTGGTCAACACCTGCGGCTTCATCG
>CAMVKI010000063.1 GCA_947168005.1 uncultured Clostridia bacterium | reverse complement strand
CGTGCGGCGGACGGGGGGCTTCTGCCTCGGGCGGGCGGCCGATGGCCGCCCCTACGGACCTGCGGCGGACGGCAGAGTGCCGTCCCTACAGGCGGGGGCTCGGCTGCCTGGGGCGCTGCTGAAAAAATTTATAAAAATCCGTCAATTCTGTAATGATTTTGTATGAATTCCGTGCTATAATGGCTTCAGAATACTGAATCGGAGACAATTCCGAGGGAAAAAGGAGGCTGTCCTATGCCGCTGACTTATCAACAGTTCCTACAGAAGCAGAGCAACAACAAAAACGAATTCGATCAGAGCATCCTTCCCCAGATGGAGGTCCTGGAGGCCGCGCTGCGGGAGGCCCTCAAGAGCCTGAACAACGAGAATCCCAGGCCCGCCGAACGGATCAACGCTTTCAAAACCATGGCGGACGCCATGCAGACCCTCGCCCGGCCCGGCAGATGGACCCTGCAAAGCACGAAAAACAACGCCATGACCGCCTTCGGAGGCCTGCGGGACTTCCTGGAGGCGGAGGACGGCAAAAACTTCGACCTGATCGAAGAGAGCGTGAAGGCCCACCCCGAGCTGCTGTCCGGCCTGCCCCAGGCGGAGCGGCGGAAGCCCATGCTGGAGCGCTACAAAGAGCTGAGCAGCTACTTTGACCTGGGCTACTATCCCGACTACGAGAAGCGGAACAACCGGGCCTTCCGGGAGGGCTTCACCGCCCGCCGGGACCGGGACCGCAACTACCGGAGCTTCACCGTTAAGCAGATCGACTTCCTCAGCGCGGCCCTGGAGCAGGTCGCGGAGGGGCTGGAGCCCAAGTCCTACGACTATCACTACCAGATCTTGGACCTGCGGCGGGCCGCCAGGGATCTGAGAGCCCTCAAGGACCCCAATGCCGCGGAGGCGCTGGACAAGCCCCTGCAGCGGCTCAGAGCGCTGCCCGAGCTGCTGGAGCAAAACAACGGCGAGCTCGCCGGACTGCTGCGCGACGCCGCGGAGAAGAATCCCAAGCTGAAGGAGCTGCTCCCCGACGACCCCGCGGCCCGGAAAATGCCCACCCTGCAGCACCTGACAGATCTGTTCTCCCTGCTCTCCCTGAAGCCCGGCGCGCGGCTCCGGGAGCTTGCCTTTGCCGAGAACGAGGACGTCCGGGAAAGGCAGAACGTGCTGGACGCCCAGAAGGAATTGGAGGAGATCCGGAAGGACAACGAGGCGGAAAAGGCTGACGCGGAGGAGGAAGTCCGCTTCCGCCGGCTGGAGCAGGAGCTGCGCCAGAAGCCTCTGAACGAGAAAAAGAAGGAGGACGACCGCAGGGCCGCCTTCACCGAGGCCCAGGAGAGCTTCCGCAGGGAAAACGGTCCCTTCGTCCTGCCCCCCGAATACGACAGCCTGGACGCCGCCGGGATGCTGCTGAGCTCCGCCAAGGAGAACGGCGAGCAGTACCGGGCCCTGGCGAATTTCCGGGACAAGCTGGACGCCGCCGTCCGGCAGTGGGACTCCTACTTCGCCGAGGGCGGCGTCTATGAGCGGCGACTGGCCGAAGAGCTGGCAAGGCTGCCCGAGGACGGAGCGGAGGAGCTCCGCGGCCCTGCCATCGACGAGGCCCTGAACGCCGTCAGCGCCGCCGAGCAGGAGCGGTTCCTGCGGCATACGCTCCTGGGCGGCTATGAGGCCCGTCTGGCCGAGGAGCAGAAGCGCCTCGGCCCCGAGGCCACGCCGGAGCAGGCCAGAGCCAGCCTGTACCGGGAGGAGCTGGCGGAATCCCTCCGCGCCCCCCTGCGCGAGGAGGCCTACAGCCAGGAGCAGATCGAGAAGAGCAGCCTGGACGCCGCCCTGGCTCTGGCCGCCGAGCGGCGGGACGCCATGGATCAGCAGGCCCTTCTGGCCTACCAGAAGGACAAGGCCCAGCTCCGCAACGACGTCATCGCCCGCCGGATCCGGGACCGGCTCCTGGCCCTGGGCCGGAGCGACGAGGACTTCCGCAAAGCCTTCCTGAATGACCAGATGCCCACGGTGGACGACAGGCAGGCCTATTACCTGGCCCATGGCCGGGAGGCGGAGCTGGTCAACAACTATCGCCAGGACGGCGAGCAGCAGGAGATCGCCCTCTACAACTCCCGGATCAACGAGCTTCTGAACGAGGCTCTCTACGACAAGACCAAGTGGAAGCAGATGAACCAGCTCCTCGAGAAGCTGGGCGTACCGGCCTCCATGCAGGGCGCGGACCGGAAGGCCCTGATGGATCACGTCCTGAACGCCGTTCAGGACGAGACCCTGGACGCCGAGGCGGAGCAGGCCGCGCTGGAAAAGCTGGCCAAGACCATCCCCGCCTGGGAGGTCGAGCGCCGCGCCCGCCGGATGCTGCCTCTGGCGAAGAACGACGGGGAACTCCTCTATGGCTGGGCCCGGGAGCAGAAGCGGGCCCAGCTCCGCAGAGAAGTCCGGCAGGAGCAGCGGCAGAGCCTCTCCGAGCTGCACGCCTTCGGCGTCAACAGGGCCCGGCTCGTCCTGCGGGATCTGAACCGGATTCTTCCGGCCTGCTCCTATGTCCTGCCCGCGGAGAACGAGAGCGCGGTCCCGGCCTTCGACTATAAGCAGGCCCTGGCGGAGGACGACAAGCTGGACTTCGCGACCCGGCAGCAGCTCGGGAACGCCTACGATCTGAACCGGGCCGCGGAGCAAAACGGCGAGCAGCCGGAGCCGGAGATCGACCCCAAGCTCTCCGCCTCCGACAAGCGGGCAATCCGCGCCCAGCGCCGGGAGGCCCGGCACTGGCGGCGCACGGCCAGGCTGGACCTGCTCGAACGCAGCCAGGCCGCCGAGGAAAAGCGCCGCAGGGCCATCGACAACGCCAAAAACCTGAAGGCCAGCGAGCAGCACGTCACCGTGGGCGCCTCCCTCAACAGACTGCTGAAAAATCTCCAAGGCACGAATCTGACCCAGGGCGAGCTGGGCCAGGCCTTCCGGGACCTGGACCAGGCCTGGACCCGGGGCGACCTGCAAACGGGCAAGGCCCTGAAGCAGGAGCTCCGCTTCCGGCCCGAGGAGATCGCCGACGCGCAGCGGACGCTTGACGAGGAGGACCATTACTTCATCCGCAAGGAGGACGACGCCCCCGCGGACGAGCTCCAAAACCCGCAGGCCAGCCCGCTCCAGGCCCCCCGGGACGACGAGGAGCAGATCGAGCGGAAGTACACCGAGGTCGAGGACGATTTCCTCTTCAAGGAAGACAACGACGCGGAGCAGGCCCCGGAGGCGCTGGGGGAGCAGCCGCCGAAGTATTACGTCTTCCAGCCCGAATATGTGGACCCGGAGCTGGAGCAGCAGAACGAGCTGCTCCAGGGCATGGAGGAGGAGCTGAACCCCGGCGGCCCGCAGCCCGGCAACCCGCCGGTCATCGAGGTGAAGGGGCGGGCCGACGCCGAACGGCTCCGGGACCTGATTCGGAACAATCCCAATGCCCAGATCCATCAAATCCAGCGTGATCCGGTTCCCGGCTTCATGCCGGAGGGCAACGGCGACGCCCCACAGCAGGCGCCTCGCAACGCCGACGAAGTGAAGACAGCCTCCGCCTGGATCAAAAAGCTCCGCTCCGAGAAGCTCTACAGGAGAAACGCCGAGACCAACGCGAAGGAGCTCGACACCCGGACCATCGCCTACATCATGGCCGCCCGGGATCTGGCAAACTCCGACCGCGGCAGCAAGGCCAGGCTCCAGGAGGAGACCATGACCCTGAGCGAAATCAAAAACCGGGCCATGGCGCTGACCAGGCAGCCGGACTTCTCCCGCTTCCTCAACAAGCTCGGCAGCGACGGGAATCTGCGCCGGAGGGCCATCTCCGCCGTGGGCGCCGGCCACGGCGGCGGCCTGGACGACCTGTTCAAGGAGTACCTGGCCGGGAAGGAGCCCGGCGAGCTGCCCACCCATCCCGATCTCCAGCGCTGGATGCCCTCCGCCCTGCAGCGCATCGAGGGCTTGCAGGCCCAGCTCAAGACCGGCAAGCTGGACGAGTTCCAGGCCAGGAAGCGGGTGGCGGAGATCATCGCCGCCAGAAAACAGATGGAGGCCCGGCGCGCCGGCATCCTCCAGCACGCGGACAAGCGGCTGAACCGGAAGCTGGACCCCGCCAGGCTCAAGGAAAAGACCGAGACCCTGGAGACCTGCCTGCGTATGCTGCGCTCCGACCAGCTCCAGAGCCTGATCCGCAAGGCCCAGGACGGCCACGGCGGCGCCATGCTGGAGGAGTTCAAGCCCCTGAACACCGTCAGGGCCCACATGGCCCAGATCAACGGCGGCCTGGCCTTCAGCCGCAAGGAGGTGGACGCCGCCCTCGCCATGGCGATCTTCAACGAAAACGGCAGGGAGAACGGCAAAAACCAGGAGGCCCAGCTGGACGACACCAAGGCCTTCCGCACCGCCGCCGCCATCCGCAAATTCCCCTTCTACCCGGCCTTCGAGCAGAAGGAGGAAACCCAGGACAAGCTGAAGCAGAACGTCGATATTCAGGGGCTCTGCAGGGATTTTGTCCAGGTGAAGGACGCCTGTCTGCGGGAGCAGCCCGAGGCGCTCCGGCGCGGAACCGCCAGGGACCGCCACAGCCTCCGGGAGGACGGGAACGAGCTGGAATTTGGCCGGGGCGGCAGCGCCGACGACCTGATCCGGGAGGACGAGGCCGAGCGGCCCGCCCGCTCCGACACCCAGGAGAGCATCCTGGGCTGGAAGGCTTAACCATCCTTCCGCGCGAAACGCCAGCCGGGACACCGGCCCGTATATCGGAAAGGAGAGCTCATTATGGATCAGGCGCTGCAGCCCCTCTTTACCCCCTGGAAGATATGGTACATCCGTCAGATGGACCGGCTGGGCGTGGAGATCCACCTCAACACCGAGATCAAGTCCGCCGCGGAATTCGCCGGCAAGGAGCTGATCATCGCCACGGGCTCCACCCCCCGCATTCTGCGCCGGGTCCCCGGCAACGAGAAGATGATCGAGGCCTGCGACTACCTGAACGGAAGCCCTGTGGGACAGCGGGTCGCCGTCATCGGCGGCGGTCTCACCGGCTGTGAAATCGCCTATGAGCTGGCCCTCCAGGGCAAGGAGCCCATCATCGTGGAGATGAAGGACGATCTGGTCTCCCAGAAGGGCGTCTGCCTTGCCAACTCCTCCTACCTGCGGGAGTGGTTCGAGCTCCACAAGACTCCGGTCTACCTGGAGACCACCCTGAAGGAAGTGAAGGACGGCTCCATCGTCTGCGTCGGCAAGGACGGCAAGGACCTCGAGATTCCCTGCGACAGCGTAATCAGCTCCGCGGGCTATCTCCCCGCTCCCCTGGCCGCCGCGGGCAAAAACGTCCGTTTCGTCGGCGACTGCAAGCAGATCGGCAACCTCCGCTCCGTCATCTGGAGCGCCTACGAGGCGGCGATGGAAATTTAACAGGCAACAGGCAATAAGGCAATAGGCAATAGGAGTACGACGTCTTTTCGCTGCAGCGAAACCGCAGCGGTGACTGTCCGAATGTAATCAAATAAAATGATCCGGGGAGGAGCCTTCTGGCTCCTCCCCGGACCGTTTTTTCAGTTCCGGCGCTTTCGGCGGGAAAGGCCGAGGATGGCCGCGGCTCCCATCAGGAGCAGGCCGGTCAGGCACAGCGGCCAGACGCCCGGGCCGCCGGTGTGGGGCATGGTGTAGCCCGTGGTGTTCTGGATCTCGGCGCTGAAGACAAGGGTCCGGGTCTGCCCCTCCTCCTCGACGCGCTGGGCGCCGGTCCTGGGCTCGCCGTTGATCAGGTAGCTCATGCCGTTGTTGCTGATTCGGACCTCGATGGGCTCCTCCATGGGGATATAGCCGCTGGGGGCCGCCAGCTCCTTGAGCCAGTAGGTGCCGGGCAGTAGCTTCTCGAAGCGCAGCTTGCCGTCGGGGCCGGTGAAGCCGGCGGCGATTTCGTTCCCCGAAGCGTCCGTGGCCGGCGTGGTGCATTCGGCGTCGGCATAGAGGCCGAACTGCGCGCCCTCCAGGACCGCCGCGCCGACCATGTCCGTCTTGAGAATCTCCAGGTCCGCCGATTGACGGCGGTTCCGGATGTAGAAGCCCTGGGAGGCGTTGGCGATGGTGGTGCCGGTGACGACGGTCCCGTCGGCGGAGAGGGTAAAGGGCGGATTGGCGATCGGGACCTGGTTGCCGTTCTCGTCGTTGGTGTAGAAATTGCCCGTGATGCTGTCGAAGGTGTAAATCGTGTTCTCGCTGCCGATCTCATAGAACTCATAGACGCAGCCGCTGGGAATATTGACAAAGCGCAGGGTCTCATGGAGCTGCAGGGGGACAATGAAGTCGGAGCTGTCCTCCACCGTGATCTTATCCGTTCTGCCCTCGTCGTAATAATAACGGTACTCCAGAATCTCAACAGGCTGTCCGTCCTTGGTGATGGAGCAGTGGACGTAGAAGACGCTGTCGTGATCCTCGTGGATGACATTGCCCTCCTCATCGAGGGTCTGCTTTTCGAGGTTGATACCGCCGCGCAGCTCGTTGACCGCGGAGATCGTATCCTCGAAGGGAACCGCCTCCATGATCTCGTAATTCGCCCCGAAGCTCACATCCATCTTCACGCCGTCCACCACCATGGGGTGGAAGGTGTGGGGCGCCAGCTCGAAGTGGTTGTCGAACTCTTCCTCGTAGAAGCTGTAGTTGCGGCCGTCTTCAAGGATGTAGTACAGCGTGCCGTCGAGGGTGGTGGTGGGATAGTAGGGCACGTCGTTCTCGTCCTTGACCGCCAGGCCGGAGGCTGCGGCGGCCTCCGCACTGACCATCAGGCCGCAGGAGATGTGATAGCCCTCGGGACGGTTGGAATCGGGCCAGACAAGGCTGTTCGGGACGGGATCGATGATAATATTGTCTACGTAGACCTCGCCCTCCTTCAGCAGGTCCAGCTCCACCTGGAAGTCCGGGTTCTCCTCCAGGAATTCATCCAGCTCCTCGGGGTCCAGGGAGACGTTCCATTCCTTCTGGACCCGCACACCGGTGTCCACCAGGGGCATGGGCTCGGGGTAGACCAGGGGGGCCGTCTGGGTTTCGCCGGGGACGAGAACGGGTACGCCGTCCTCGCCCGGAACCTCCGTGGCGGGGGTGTAGGTCATGTTCTGGCGGGTGTTGGTGCGCAGGGCGAAGGGGGCCTGGTCGCCGTTGGCGCCGGAGCCCACCACCTGGGCCTGCTCCTCGGGGCTCAGCGCGTGGAAATCCCGCATCCCGTTGTTCAGGTCGGCCACCAGGTCGTAGGCATCCTGATCGGGCCAGACGATGAAGCTCACGGCATAGGTACAGCCGCCCCGCAGGAGCTCGTCGCCGCCCAGCTCCCAGGTCACGGTGCCGCCCTCGTAGTTGTTGTCGCCCGTGGGCGTGACGGGGGTGTAGACCGCGCAGCGCTGGTCGGGACGCAGGACCTCATCGGTGACGTCGCTGCCGTTCTGGTCATAGACATGGTAGGTGAAGTCCTTGGGGTCGCCGTGGACCAGGGTGGAGGAGGTCATGGAGGTGATGCCGTCGAGGATGCTAATATGGCAGTAGCCCATGCGGGCAGCGGCTTCGCCGAGGATGTCGTCGAAGGCCGCCCGGATGCCGTCCTCGTCAGAGCCGTCGTAATAGCCGTTGTTGCTCAGGCCGGACATTCTGTCGGCGTCGCCGAAGATGCCGATGTTGTAGAGGATGGTTCCCTCCTCCACGATGCCGGAGGCCTGGGCCTCGGCGCAGTCGAAGTTGTGGTTCTGGGTGTCCGAGATGCCCGTGCCGTAGACGCCGGGGGTTACGCCGCCGAAGAGGCCCGTAGAGCCGATGCGGGGGCCGTCGTCATACTGGCCGGAATCGTCGTAGGCGCTGCCGGAGGTCAGACCGTCCGGGGTGGTACGGGCCGTGGGGTTGCCGTCGGAGATGAAGATGATAAACTTCTGGTCGTCGTCGCTGAACTGGACCGCGTCGGGATGGCCCTCGTAGGGGTTGCCCCGGGCGATTCGGAGGGCGGCGTCCCAGTTGGTGCCGCCGCGGAGGTCGCCGGCGTTCTGGGTGTCCTGAACCCAGGTGTGGGTGTCGGCGAGCCAGCCCCTAAAGGTATCCGCGTTGGTGGTGGGCTGCTGGACCTGCATGATGTCCGAGGCAAATTCCACAAAGGCCATTTCGACCCGATCCGGATCCTGGGCCGTGTTGTAGGCCATTAGCCCCTCTACCAGATAGTTGACCGCTTCTCGGGCCGCGTCCATCCGGGTCCGGGTGGGCAGGTACTTCGGTCCGCAGTAGATGCCGTTGTTGGGCTGGTCCGCGCCCAGCGTATGCGTCACGCCCTGGTCGTCGATGAAGCTGAAGATCTTTCGGATATTGGAGCCGAAGCTGTTGAGCTGGTAATACTTGCCGTTGTACTCGGCGTAGGTGCCGTGCTGATCGTCCCGGATCCACTCGTTGCCCGTCACGGGCTCGTGCATGGAGTTGGAGCTGTCGTAGATGATGACGATGTTGGCCCGGTTCATGGCCTGGCCCTCGATCAGCGGGACCTCCATGCTCAGGGTCAGGGTGTAGGTGCCGTCGCCGTTGGGCTCCAGGGTCTTGCGGCCCGTGGCCTCGGGCAGCTCGCCGAGGTCCGGCAGGGGGACGGGTCGGGTGCCGCCGCCGGGCCGGGTGCCGCCGCCGGACCAGTTGCCGCTGTTGTCCTGCACGTCCACATAGCTGAAGTTGATCTCGATGTCGCCCACGATGGTGGAGCGGGCGCAGCGGACATCGTTGCTGTAGAGCTCGTAGAGCTTGCCCTCGGAGCTCTCCACCACCCGGACCTTGGTAAAGTCGGTGACCCGGGTGCCATCCGCCAGGGTGGCGGAGCAGCCGGCGAAGCGCTTGCCCTCCATCCCGCTCAGAATGTAGGGGGCCAGGTCGATCCACTCGCCGCTCTGGGTGATATTGGCCGTCAGGTTGTCCTCGTAGAGCAGGGTGTTGTCGCCGTCGTGGTAGTAGTAATGGTGCAGATTCAGCACCGCGCTGCTGTCCTCCTGTACATAGCGCAGGTCGATGTCGATGCTGCCGTTCTGAATCTCGTAGCCGTGATAGCCGTCGGCGTCCGTCAGGTAGACGCCGTTGCGCAGGAATTCGCAGACCACCGTGTCGCCGTCCTGCACCAGCTCGACGGTGTCAAAGCCGGCGTAATCATAGCAGGCGCTGTTTTGGAACTCATAGCCGGAGAAGTATCGGATATAGGGGGCTCCCTTCACGAAATAACGCTCGCCGTCGGCGTCCGCCTCCAGGGGGAACTCCCGCAGCTCCATCTCCCCGCTCTCGTTCAGATAGTGGACCCGCAGGGTGACGGCGCTCCCGTCGCCGGTCTCGCCGGAGCCGGAGTCGCTCGTATAGGTATAGGTGAAGTCCAGCGCATCCTCGATGAAGCTCGCGCTTCCCTCCTGCTGGACCTCGCCTTGCAGGAAGAAGCAGACCGGAACCATGCTGCCCCGGAGCTCCGCCAGCTTGACCAGCACGTGGTCGAAGTCCTGGCGCTCGCCGCAGCTGAGGCTGCTGAAGCTGTGATTGAGAAAGCTCTTGCAGCAGGTGGAGCTCATCAGATTGACGGTGGTCCCCTCCACGGTGGCCTCCAGCGGGAGATCCCACTGCTCCATCTCCCCGTCCTCGTCCACGTAATGCAGCCGCAGCGTGACGGGCACGCTCTGGGGCGTGGTCTCCTGAATCTGATAGTAGTAGTCCACGTTGACCACCGTGCCGTTGGACAGAACGATCCGCTCGGCCTGGTCCTGGGCGTCGGCGTGGTACAGATAGGCGCAGTTCTGGCGGCTCTCGGTGACCAGGTAGAGCCAGTCTATGGAGATGCTGCCGTAGCGGACGTCCTGATAGTCATAGCCCTCGATGGTCTTCGCGTAGTTGGTGCCGGTCAGATTGATCCAGGTGCCGCTGCTGGTGACGGTCTCCTCCAGGGAGCCCTCCACCAGGCTGGTGATCTCGTTGTTGTCCTGGTCGAAATAGCGGAGATTGATCGTGGCCCTGGTCCGGCTGTTGATATTCCAGGTGATGGTGAAGGGAGACAGACTGCCGACCTCGATGGTGGCGGTCAGCGCCTCGTTTTTCGTCTCGACGCCGCCCTCCTGCTTCTCGGACCCGGCGCTGATCTGCTCGCAGATCAGAAGCTCGTCCTCCGCCTCCACCAGATGGCGGAGCTCCAGGCTCTCCCGCAGGTCCCCCGCCGTCATGTCCTCGGGAAGCTCCTTCGGGGTGAAGCTCACGCGGACCGGGCCGGTGGGCTCGATTTCCCTGCCCTTGCCGTCCACGACGGACACATCCAGGGCCGCGAAGCCCAGCGCCTCCTCGTCGAACTCCGGGTCCTGGCCGCGCAGGCTCTCCAGCACGGCCTCCCGGAGCTGCTGCCAGCGCTCGGATCTTCCGTCGTACTCCTCCGCCCGCAGGGCCGCGTCGGCGGGGAAGCCGGCGTCCTTGCCATAGGATAATGTGACGTCGTAGTGCTTTGTCTCGGCGCTCAGCTTCATGCCGAAGCGATCCGGGTTCTCGGGAAGCTGTCCGTAGCCGTAGATTCGCGCGTCGTCCCAGTCGTAGTGCCGCCGGGCCACCTTGTCCGCCGAGTTGCCCTCGATGGTTTCGATGCCCTTCTTTGCGTCCGCCTCGCTCACGATACCCACGTGGTCCGGCCGGCCGTTCCGCTTGAAATCGAAGAATACCAGGTCGCCCGCCTTGGGGTCCGCGTCCTCCGCCGGGAAGAAGAGCCCCTTCTTCTCCAGCTTCTCCACCCAGCGGGGGCAGGAGGCCTCGTAGGGAATCGCCGTCTTCGGGATGCCCGCGTAGTGCAGACAGAAGGAGGCGTACATGGCGCACCAGTCGCCGTAGGGACTGCCGTACCAGGCGCCGTAGCGGGTATAGCCCCGAACGGTCTCGTCCTCGTCTACCTCATAGTTGACATCGCTCTCCCGGTAGCGGAGCTGGCTTTCCGCCACGCTCAGCAGGTCCTTCGCCCAGATGCCGCTCAGGCTGTCCGCCTCCGGAAGGGTGGCCTCCCAGTCCTTCTGGGTCTCCAGGTCCGCGTTCCGGTTGGAATAGCAGGCCAGGCTGTGAACGTGCTCCTCGAGCTTGCAGCTCAGGGTCTTCTCCCAGCATTCCGCCGTGTGGACGTGGCCCTCGCCCTCGGTCTTGCCGCAGATCAGTTCGGTCTCGCTCTCATAGCATTCGGGGCCGTGGACATGGCCCTCGCCCTCGGTCTTGCCGCAGATCAGCTCGGTCTCGCTCTCATAGCATT
>CAMVKI010000062.1 GCA_947168005.1 uncultured Clostridia bacterium | reverse complement strand
GCAGACCGCGGCCAGGAAGCCCGAGGCCGTGGACTCCACGTAGCCCTCCACGCCGGTCATCTGCCCGGCGAAGGCCACGAGAGGGTTTCGCCGGTCCGCGTAGCTCCGGTCCAGGAGCCGGGGGGAGTCCAAAAAGGTGTTCCGGTGCATGACCCCGTAGCGGAGGAACTCCGCGTGCTTCAGGGCCGGGATCATGGAGAAAACCCGCTTCTGCTCCGGGAAGCGCAGGTGGGTCTGGAAGCCCACCAGGTTGTAGACCGTCCCCGCCGCGTTGTCCTTCCGGAGCTGGACCACGGCGTAGGGGTCCTTCCCGGTCTTCGGGTCCGGCAGGCCCACGGGCTTCAGAGGGCCGAAGCGCAGGGTATCCTCGCCCCGGCGGGCCATGACCTCCACGGGCATGCAGCCCTCGAAGACCTTGCTGTCCTCGAAGCCGTGGACCGGAGCCTCCTCGGCGCTCGCAAGCTCCGTCACGAAGGCTTTGTACTGCTCCTCATCCAGGGCGCAGTTGATATAGTCCGGGGTCCCCCGGTCGTAGCGGGAGGCGAACCAGGCCTCCCCCATGTCGATGGACTCAAAGCTCACTAAGGGAGCGGCGGCGTCGAAGAAGTTCAGGTAGCCCGCCCCGCCGAAATAGTCCGCGATGGCCGCGGAGAGGGGCTCCGAGGTCAGAGGTCCGGTGGCGATGATGACCGGCCCCGCCGGGACCTCGGTGACCTCCCGGACCTCCACGGTGATATTGGGATGGGCGCGGAGCTTTTCCGTGACCAGCCGGGAGAAGCCCTGCCGGTCCACGGCCAGGCAGCCCCCGGCCTCCACCCGGACGGCGTCGGCGCAGGCCAGGATCAGGCTCCCGCAGCGCCGCAGCTCCTCCTTGAGCAGGCCCACGGCGTTCTCCAGCCGGTCCCCCCGGAGGGAGTTGGAGCAGACCAGCTCGGCAAAGTCCGGGCTGTGATGGGCCGGGGTCATCTTCGCGGGCTTCATCTCCACGAGCCGGACCGGGATCCCCCGCTCCGCCAGCTGCCAGGCCGCCTCGGACCCGGCCAGACCGGCGCCCACGACGGTAACTGTTTTGTCGTTCATAAGCATACTTCTCGTTTTTTGTGTAGGGACAAGCCTTGCTTGTCCGGCATTCGGAACGAATGCAATTTGCCGCAGGCAAATCCGAAGGCAAATGAATACTGAAAACTTAAGACTTAAGAATGAATAACAGAGGTGTCGCTTCGCGACGATTTGAATTCCATTTTTCAATTCGCAGAATTGAAAAATACCACAATTATTCGCGATTCACTATTCATTATTCACTTTTCAGCAGCTCCCGCGCAGAATCGCCCTCCGGGCGATTGTTTGCTTCGCAAACCGGACGAGCGCGGCTCGTCCCTACAATGTCTTTCCTACGCTTCCGTCTTCTTCGCCTTTTTCGCTGTTGTTTTCTTTGCCGCAGGCTTCTTGGCGGTCGTTGTCTTCTTCGCTGCTGCTGTTTTCTTCGCGGCAGCCTTTTTGGCGGTCGTTTTCTTCGCGGCAGCCTTTTTGGCGGTCGTTTTCTTCGCGGCAGCCTTGGTCTCGGCCCCCTGATCCTTGATCCCTGTTCCCTGGACGTCGCCCTCGGCGGCGGCCGCGGGCTTCTTATAGTACCCCCGCTTGTCCTCGGGCAGGAAGTTTTCACACTTCTCGTTGATGCAGAAGGGCCTCATCCGGCCCTTGCCGGAGCGCTTGAACATGGTCTGGCCGCAGGCGGGGCAATCCTGATCCGTGGGCACGTCCCAGGTCATGAAGCCGCACTCTGGGCCGGTCTCGCAGGAGTAGTAGGCGTAGCCCTTCTTGGACTTCCGCTTGAGCATCCCCGCCCCGCACTTGGGGCAGCGGCCCGGCATATGCTCCACGATGGGCTTGGCGTTCTTGCATTCGGGGTAGCCGGGGCAGGCCAGGAACTTGCCGAAGCGGCCGATCTTGACCACCATATTCCGGCCGCAGAGCTCGCAGACCTCGTCGGTGACCTCCTCGGGGACCTTGATCCGGGTATCCTTCAGGGCGGTCTCGGCGGCCTCCATCTCCTTGTGGAAGCCGGCGTAGAAGTCCCGCAGGACCTGCTTATAGGAGAGCTTTCCGGCCTCGACCTCGTCGAGCTTGTCCTCCATGCCCGCGGTGAACTCCACGTCGATGACGTCGGTGAAGCGTTCCAGCATGAGCTTGGTCACCACCTCGCCCAGGGCCGTGGGCTCCAGCTTCTTGTCCTTCTTGACCACGTACTCCCGATCCTGGATCGTGGAGACGATGGAGGCGTAGGTGGAGGGGCGGCCGACGCCCTTCTCCTCCATGGCCTTGACCAGGGTGGCCTCGGTGTAGCGGGCGGGGGGCTGGGTGAAGCGCTGCTCGGGGCGGCTCTCCACGTGGCGGAGCTCCTCGCCCTCCCGGAGCTCGGGCAGGGCGTCCAGCTTCTCCTCGCTCTCGTCGTCCCGGCCCTCCTCATAGACGGCCAGGAAGCCGGAGAAGCGCAGGCTCTGGTGGTTGGAGCGGAAGGAATGGCCCTTGCAGTCCGTGTCGATGGTGGCCGTGTCATAGACGGCGTTGGACATCTGGGAGGCCACGAAGCGGCTCCAGATCAGCCGGTAGAGCCGGAGCTGGTCCCTGGTCAGATCCTTCGCCAGGCTGTCCGGGTCCAGGCGCACGTCGCTGGGCCGGATGGCCTCGTGGGCGTCCTGGGCCGCGCTCTTGGTCTTGAAGCGGCGGGGCGTGCCGGGGTGGTAGGCCTTGCCGTAGCGCTCCTCGATGAAATCCTTGGCCGCGGCCAGAGCCTCCTCGGACAGGCGCAGGGAGTCGGTACGCATATAGGTGATCAGACCCACGGCGCCGTGGCCGGTGAGCTCCACGCCCTCATAGAGCTGCTGGGCCAGGGCCATGGTGCGCTTGGGGGTCATGTTGAGCTTGCGGGAGGCCTCCTGCTGGAGGGTGGAGGTGATGAAGGGGGGCGCCGGGGAGCGGCGCTTCTCGGCCTTTTTGATCTCGCTGACGGTGAAGCGCTGGCCCTGGATGTCCGTCAGCACGGCCACGGTCTGCTCCTCGTTGGCGAGGGTGCGCTTTTTCCCGTTCTCCCCCAGATAGTGGGCCTCGAAGCGGCCCGGCTTTTCGATGCACTCCAGGGTCACGTCCAGATTCCAGTACTCCTCGGGGACGAAGGCCCGGATCTCGTTCTCCCGCTCCACCACCAGACGGGTGGCGACGGACTGGA
The DNA here is from genome assembly GCA_947168005.1 of uncultured Clostridia bacterium. GTDB lineage: Bacteria > Bacillota > Clostridia > Oscillospirales > Oscillospiraceae > JAFRPC01. The sequence continues at coordinate 8,057 of CAMVKI010000062.1, read as the reverse complement.
CCCGGCCCGCGCTCAGGCCCCGGCGGATCTTCCGCCAGAGCAGGGGGGAGAGCTGGTAGCCCACGATCCGGTCCAGAATGCGGCGGGCCTGCTGGGCGTCCACCAGGTCCAGGTCGATGTCCCTGGGCTGTTGGATTGCCCGGGTGACCACGCCCTTGGTGATCTCATTGAAGGTCACCCGGCGGGTCTTCTCGTCGGGCAGGCCCAGGAGCTCCTTGATGTGCCAGGAGATGGCCTCGCCCTCCCGGTCCGGGTCGGTTGCGAGGTAGACGATTCTGGCCTTGTCGGCGGCCTTTTTCAGCTCCTTGATCAGCTCGCTCTTTTCCTTCATGGGGATGTATTCCGGAGTGAAATCGTGCTCCAGATCCACGCCCATGGTGCTCTTGGGCAGGTCCCGCAGGTGGCCCATGCAGGCCTTGACCTGGTAACCCGGCCCCAAATATTTCCCGATGGTCTTCGCCTTTGAAGGCGACTCCACGATCACGAGATCGGGATTTTGCTTTGCCATGTATCCATTTCCTCCTGTGTTTCAGGATAATTCGTATATCTTCCCAGGCTTCTGGGTGATGTGCTTTTTGATTTGCAGGATGGTCAGCTGCGGCAGGATCTGCGCCGCGGAGAGCCCCGTTTTGTCGATCAGGGCGTCCAGCTGCAAGGCCCCGTCCGCCAGCGCCTCCGCGATCGTCCGCTGGACGGGGCTGAGCTCGGAGAAATCCGTCCTGACAGCCTGCGCCTCCTGCGGGCGGCCAATGGCCGCCCCTACGGCGTCCGCGTCTCGATCCTGTCGTCCTGCGCGGAGCGCAGCGGAGCCGAAGGACCCGCGTCCCCCGTCCCCTGTTGCCTGTTGCCTGTTCCCCGTTGCCTCGCGTCCCCCGTCTCCTGTTCCCTGTTCCCTGTTCCCCGTTCCCTCATTTTGCATTTTGCACTTTGCATTTTGCATTCTCACAGCCATGGGATACCGGAACTGATACCGCTCCAGCACGTCCCAGCCGGAGGAGGCGGCCCAGGCGCCGTCCCGGAGCAGGGCGTTGCAGCCCCGGCTCAGGGGATCGGCGGGGTCCCCGGGGACGGCGAAGACGTCCCGGCCCTGCTCGGCGGCCCAGCGGGCCGTGATGAGGGAGCCGCTCTGCTCCGCCGCCCGGACCACCACCACACCGTCGGAGAGGGCGCTGATGAGCCGGTTGCGGACGGGGAAGTGCCGGGCGTTGGCCCCCACGCCGGGGGGGTATTCGGAGAGCAGACAGCCGCGCTCCGCCACCCGGGCGAAGAGAGCCGCGTTCTCTCTGGGATAGACCAGGTCCGGGCCGCAGCCCAGGACGCCGATCACAAAGCCGCCGTTTGCCAGGGCGCCCTCGGCGCTTTGGGCGTCCACGCCCTTTGCCATGCCGGTGACCGTCAGGCCGCCGCAGGCGGCGATCTCCGCCCCCAGGCGGAAGGCCAGGGCCAAGCCCTCGGCGTCGGCGGCCCGGGCGCCCACCAGACCGATCATGGGCCGGTCCTCCCCCGGCGGCGTACCCTTGCAGTAGAGCACGGCGGGAGCGTCCCCCTGGAGCCGGAGCCGGGCGGGATAGGCCGGGTCCGCCAGGGTCAGCACCCGGACCCCGGTCTCGGCGCAGCGCTCCAGCACGGCGCGGGCAGGCGAAAGCTCCTTGTCCAACAGGCCCTTGCGAAGCGTCGGCGCAATCCCTGCCCGCTCCAAAGCGGCGTCATCAGCCGCCCAGAGCTCCGCCGGCGGGCCGAAGCCCTCTACCAACTCCCGCTGTCCCTTCGCCCCCAGCCGGGGCCGCTGGGTCAGCCAAATCCAATACAGATCTTGATTCTCCATACAGATTATGTTCAAGTAAGAATTAAGAGGTAAGAAGGAAGAATTTCCCGTATCGAATTGCGATCCCGTTTTACCTCTTACTTGTTACTTCTTACTTGTTAATTCTTACTTCTTACTTGTTACTTGCATTCTCTCCTCAGTTCCCACAGCACGACGGTGGCCGCCACCGCCGCGTTCAGAGACTCGCAGCGGGGGGACATGGGGATGATGGCCTGTCGGCTCGCGGCCTCCAGGAAGGCCTCGCCCACGCCCTGGCCCTCGGAGCCGATGACGGTGACGCAGGACTTCAGGTCGATGCCGCGGATGTCCTCCGCGGTCTCGGAGAGGGCCGTGACACAGAGGGGCAGCCCCCGCTCCCGGCACTGGGCCAGGATCTCCTCGGCCGTCGCCTGGAGGGGCGGTCTGCGGAAGACCGCGCCCATGGTGGCGCGGACGGTCTTTTCGCCGTAGGGATCGGCGCAGCCCTCCGACAGGATCACGGGCACCTCGAAGGCGTCCCCGGCCCGGAGGATGGTCCCCAGGTTGCCCGGGTCCTGGATCCCGTCGAGGATCAGGCTGCCGGGCCGCAGGTCCAGGGGCTCGGGCTCGGGCATCCGGCAGAGGGCCAGGACCCCCTGGGGGGTCTCCATGCGGGAGATGTCCTTCATAAGCCCCTCGGGGACCCGGATCTCCCGCACCCCGGCGGGAACGGGGAACTCCACGCCCTCCCGGAGGATCAGGGCGTCCACCCCCAGACCCCAGCGCAGGGCCTCCTCCACGAGCTTTGCCCCGTCGGCCACAAAGGCCCGGCACTCATATCGGTATTTCCTGCTGGCCGCCAGCTTGCGCAGGTGCTGCAGGGTCGTATTGGTCTTCGAGGTGATCCATTCCGCCATGCGATGCCCTCCTTTTCAGGCTCTATTTATGACCATTATACTGTATCGTAGCATAATTTTCCCTCGAATGCAAGAAAAAAAGATTTACATTTCTTCATCAAATGTAACTCAGACCCATCCCGGGAAAAATTGCGATTGTATTTTTCGGAAAAGTATTATACAATAAGGGATAGACAAAACCTACGGGGAGGTACTCTCATGAACCGCAATCGTGTCATTATCCGGACCAGCGTCCTCGGCATCGCCGCCAACCTGCTGCTTGCGGGCTTCAAGGCCACGGTCGGTCTGCTTTCCAACTCCATTGCCGTCATTCTCGACGCGGTGAACAACCTCTCCGACGCCCTGTCGTCGGTCATCACCATCATCGGGGCCAAGCTTGCCGGCAGGAAGCCGGACAAGAAGCACCCCTACGGCCACGGCCGCACCGAATACATCACCGCCACGGTCATTGCGGTCATCGTGCTCTACGCCGGCGTGACCTCCCTGGTGGAATCCGTCAAGAAGATCCTGCACCCCGAGACCCCGGATTACAGCCTGGTCTCCCTGATCATCATCGGCGCGGCGGTGGTCGTCAAGCTGGCCCTGAGCCTCTACGTCGGGCGGACGGGCAAGGCCGTCAGCTCCGACGCCCTGATCGCCTCAGGCCAGGACGCCCGGAACGACGCGGTGATCTCCGCCGCGACCCTGGTGGCCGCGGGCATCTTCCTGCTGAGCAAGGGCCGGGTCTCCGTGGAGGCCTGGCTCGGCGCCATCATCTCCCTGGTCATTCTGAAATCCGGCTTCGACATGCTGCGGCAGACCCTCTCCCGCATCGTGGGCGAGCGGGTGGACAGCGAGATCAGCCTGGCCGTCAAGAAAACCGTCTCCGACTTTCCGGAGGTCCAGGGCGCCTATGACCTGATCCTTCACAACTACGGCCCCGACCTGCTGATCGGCTCGGTCCACATCGAGGTCCCCGACACCATGACGGCGGGCCGTCTGGATCAGCTGGAGCGGGACATCACCGACAAGGTGGCCGAGGAGCACGGGGTCATCCTGACGGGCATCAGCATCTACTCGGTCAACACCGCCGACGACGCCGTCGCCCGGACCCGGGAGGACATCCGCCGCCGGGTCATGGTCCACGACCACGTGCTGCAAATGCACGGCTTCCATATGCACGACGACGAGATCCGCTTCGACGTGGTCATCGGCTTCGAGGCCCCGGACCGCAAATCCGTCTACGCCGCCATCTGCGAGGAGATCAAAAACGCCTACCCCGACTACCGGATCTACATCACCCTGGACAGCGACATCAGCGACTGACGCGATGAAACCGAAAAAGCTTCTGTCCCTGGCCCTCCTGACTTCGGTCTCCCTGATCCTCTTTATCGTCGAGAATCAGATCCCCGCCCCGGTCCCGGTGCCGGGGGTGAAGCTGGGCCTGGGCAACGTGATCGTCGTCACGGTCCTCTTCCTCTACGGGCCCTGGGAGGCCCTGGCGGTGCTGGTCTGCAAGGTCTTTCTCTCTGCCCTGCTGACCGGGAATCTGGGCGCCCTGGCCTACTCCGCCGCGGGAGGCCTGCTGAGCTGGGCCGGCATGTGCCTGCTCCGGCCCCTGCTGGGGAAAAAGCAGCTCTGGGCCGCCTCGGTCCTGGGGGCCATGCTCCACAACCTGGGCCAGCTCCTGGCCGCCATGGCGATCGCCGCCACCCCCGGCCTGATCTCCTACCTGCCGGTGCTTCTGCTCTCCGGCATGGTCACCGGCCTCTTCACCGGCGTCGCCGCCCAGGCGGCAGTCCGCCGCCTGGCGAAGCGATGAAGCACGCCTTGAAGCACGCCTGACGGCGTATGAAGTATCCGCGTCAGCGGATACTTCATACGCCCTCAAGTCGGAGTGAACACAGAAAGCGAGCACCAACATGGAAAACGAACTGCAAGTTGTAATCCCGGCGGATCGCCGGGTGAAGCTGCTCCTGGGGAAGGGGCGGGGCGGCGACGGGCCGCTGCGCTGGAGCTCCTTTCTCTTCCGCCTGCCGGTGGAGGAGGGGATGCTGCTCTACAGCACCCTGACCCTGGAGCTGCTCCTGGTCCCGACGGCCCTGGTCCCGGCGCTGGAGGCCCCCGCCGGGGCCCTGCGGGAGGCCCTGCACAGCCGCTGGTTCCTGGTCCCCCCGGCGCTGGACGAGCACGGCCTGGCCCTGGACGTCCGCCGGACCCTCCGGCTCCTGGAGCCCCCGGCCCCCTGGATCACCAAGTACACGGTGCTGACCACCACGGCCTGCAACGCCCGCTGCGCCTACTGCTTTGAGGAGCACTGGAGCCCCCGGACCATGAGCCTCGAAACCGCGGACCGGGTCGCGGACTATATGCTGGCCCACAGCGAAGGCCACCCCTTCCAGATCGACTGGTTCGGCGGGGAGCCCCTGGTAAACCGCCGGGTCATGGACCGGATCTGCACCCGGCTCAGCGAGGCCGGGGCGGACTTCCGCAGCGGCATGACCACCAACGGCTACCTCCTGGACCCGGAGACCGCGGCGGCGGACGCCGCCCTCTGGCGGCTCAAGGCCTGCCAGATCACCCTGGACGGCCGGGAGGAGGCCTACAACCGGATCAAGAACTTTATCTACCCCGGCGTCAACGCCTACCGCCGGGTCCTCGGCAATATCCACGCCATGGCCGCGGCGGGGGTCAGCGTCGCCATCCGCATGAATTTCGACCTCTCCAACTTAGAGGAGATCCGTCTGCTGACGGAGGAGCTGATCGAGGAATTCCGGGGCGAGGCCAACGTGGACGCCAGCCCCATCATCCTCTACGAGCACGAGGAGCCGGGCACGACGCCCTGGAGCCCGGAGACCCGCCGGGCCCTTCAGACCGCCCGGCTGGAGCTCCTGGCCCGGCTGGAGGCCGGCGGCCTGGGCCGCCCGGGCCGTCTGCCCCGGGCCCAGTTCTGCCACATGTGCATGGCCGACAGCGGCGACAAGATCACGATCCTCCCTGACGGGGAGATCGGCCTCTGCGAGCAGCACAACCAAAAGCACCTGATCGGCCACATCGACAGCCCCGGCCTCGACGAGGCCGCCCGGCAGGCGGCCTGCGCCCTCCGCCCGGAGATCCCCGCCTGCGCCGACTGCCCCCTCTACCCCGGCTGCATCCGCCTGGCCCTCTGCCGCAACCAGATCTGTCACCCCCAGCGCCGCGCCTCCCGGGAACAGCAGAAGCTCAACTCGATTCGTTACGAGTGGGAAAATTATAAAAGGAAGGTACTCACATGAACAAAGAATGGGATCTCACCCCTCTGTACGAGGGCTTTGACACCGAGAAATTTCAGAACGACCTGAAGACCCTGCGGGAGACCGCAGCCGCCTACAACGCCTTCGCCGCCGCCCTGCCCGACGACCAGGCCGCGGGCATCGCCGAGGGTCTGCGCCTCCAGGAGCGGATCGCGGAGCTGGTCATGCCTCTGTTTGAGTACGCGGGCCTCCGCTCCGCCACCAACACCTCCGACGAGGAGGCCGTCAACGCCCAGGCCGGTCTGCAAAAGCTCATGTCCGACATGAGCGCCGCCGACGCCGCCTTCCGGGCCTACGTGGGCAGGACCGAAAACCTGGAGGCGCTCATCGCCGCCGACCCCTTCCTTGGAGACTACGCCTATCTGCTCCGCACCATGCGGGACGACGCCAAATACGTCCTGGACGAGAAGGTGGAGGAGGCCCTTGCCAAGATGAACCTCTCCGGCGGCGCCGCCTGGGAGAACCTCCAATCCTACCTGAGCTCCACCGTGGAGGCCGAGTACCGGGGGGAGAAGCTGAACCTCTCCGCCGTCCGCAATCTGGCCTACGACCCGGACCCCGCCGTCCGCAAGGACGCCTACGACGCGGAGATCGCCTGCTACGACAAGATCAAGGACGCGGTCTCCTTCTCCCTGAACTCCCTGAAGCAGCAGGTCACCACCGAATGTGAAATGCGCAAGGGCGGCTCCCCCCTGGAGATGACCCTCCGGGCCAGCCGTATGCAGAGATCCACCCTGGACGCCATGATCGCCGCCATCGAGGAATATCTGCCCGTGTTCTGGAAGTACCTCCGGGCCAAGGCGAAGCTCCTGGGCTACGAGGGCGGCCTGAAGTGGTGGGACCTCTTCGCCCCCATGGGCAAGAACACCGCTACCTATACGGTGGAGGACGCCAAAAAGTACCTGATCGACCACTTCAAGCCCTTCGCCCCGGATATGGCGGAGATGATGGAGCGGGCCTTCCACGAGGCCTGGATCGACTTCTATCCCCACGCCGGCAAGGTGGGCGGCGCCTTCTGCGCCAATATCGCCAGCATCAAGCAGAGCCGGGTCCTGACGAACTTCGACGGCTCCTTCTCCGACATCGTCACCCTGGCCCACGAGCTGGGCCACGCCTACCACGGCATGATGATTGAGAACCACCGCCCCCTGAACCTGGACTACTCCATGCCCGTGGCCGAGACGGCCTCCACCTTCAACGAGACCGTGGTCATGAACGCCGCCCTGGACGAGGCGACGGACCGGGAGCTCAAGCTGGGCCTGCTGGAGAGCCAGCTCCAGGACACCACCCAGATCATGTGCGACATCATGAGCCGCTACTGGTTCGAGACCGCGGTCTTCGAGAAGGCCAAGACCGGCTTCGCCTTTGCCGACGAGCTCTGCGCCATGATGAAGGAGGCCCAGAAGCGGGGCTACGGCGACGGCCTGGATCAGGACACCCTGCACCCCTACATGTGGGTCTGCAAGGGCCACTACTACTCCTCGGGCCTGAGCTTCTACAACTTCCCCTACGCCTTCGGCGGCCTCTTCGCCGCGGGCCTCTACGCCCAGTACCGCAAGGAGGGCGCGGCCTTCCTGCCCAAGTACCGGGCCCTGCTGAAGGCCACCACCGTGGCCTCCGTGGAGGACGTAGCCAAGATGGCCGACATCGACCTGGGCGACGTCAAGTTCTGGCGCTCCAGCCTGGAAATCTTCAAGGCAAGAGTGGATCAATTCCTGGAGCTGGCCGCCCAGTAGCGCCGCCAATCTGCCGGCCCTTTCCCCGCACAAACAAATCTGTAGCGCCGGCAATCTGCCGGCCCGGTTCCCCGCTTTGGACAAGACAGCAGGCGTGGCCGTAGCGTCGGCAATCTGCCGGCCCGACCAGGGATCAGGGATCAAAGATCAAGGATCAGGGTGGGACAAGGGCGCAGGGTGTAGGGACACCCGTCTTGCAGGCACCCCCGTCCCCCCGCCGTAGCGCCGGCAATCTGCCGGCCCGACCAGGGATCAGGGATCAAGGATCAGGGTGGGACAAGCGCGCAGGGTGTAGGGACGCCCGTCTTGCAGGCACAGATCGGAAGAGCGTCGAGTAGGGAAAGAGGGT
>CAMVKI010000061.1 GCA_947168005.1 uncultured Clostridia bacterium | reverse complement strand
CGTAGGGAGCGATGCCCTCATCGCTCCCGCCATTGCCGCAGGCAATGGCGCCGCTGCCCGGCAGCGGCGGAGGCGTCAGGGGACGCCTCCCTACGGAGCACGCAACAAGCTCCGGGACGGCCTCCAAAACCGCCGCGGCAGGGAGGAAGGCGCCGCTCAGGGCGGCGGCGGGGCCGATGGGCATGAGCTCGATGAAGCGGAGCTCCCAGGGGTGATCCCGGGCCAGGCGGGCCAGCTCCGCCAGCTCGTCCTCGTTGACGCCCTTCAGCAGGACGGCGTTGAGGCGGATCCGCGCAAAGCCCGCGGCCTCGGCGGCGGCGATGCCCGCCAGGACCCGGTCCAGCTCCCCACCCCGGGTCAGGGCCCGGTAGCGCTCCGGGCGGAGGCTGTCCAGGCTGACGTTCAGCCGGTCCAGCCCCGCGGCCCGCAGGGGAGCGGCAAGCTCCGGGAGCAGGGTCCCGTTGGTGGTCATGGTCAGCTCCTCCAGACCGGCGGCCTTCAGGGCCGCCAGCCGCTCCACGAGGCGCAGGATTCCCCGGCGGACCAGGGGCTCGCCGCCGGTGAGCCGGATCTTCCGGACCCCCAGTGCCACGAAGGCGGCGGCCAGCTCCGCCAGCTCCTCCAGGGAGCAGATCTCCCCGTGGCTCCGCTTGCAGATCCCCTCCGGGGGCATACAGTAGACGCAGCGGAGGTTGCAGAGCTCCGTCACGGACAGGCGCAGATAGTCGATGGTCCTTCCGAAGGCGTCGGTCATGGGAGCTCCTTTCCTCTCCGGGGAGATCGTTGAATTTGGGCGGCGCGGCCTGCGCGCCGTTCCGCAGAGGCTTTTATTTCTCCGCGGGCTCCCACTTGCAGCGGACGGGCGAGACGATGGAGCCGTCCTTCTTCATGGCGTTCATGGTCTTGTCCACGAGCTTCCGGTCCAGCCCGGTCAGCTCCGCGATTTTCCCCGCGTTCAGGGGCTCTCCGGCCTTCTTCATGGCCTCCAGGATCAGGTCTTTCTCGTTCATGTTCGGTCCTCCGTCTCTGTGATTCTGATTTGACGGGCTCTGCCCGCGCCTCTATTATAGCATTCTTTTAAAAATATGCAATGAAAAGTATCGGCGTTTTTTCACGAACTGTTTACAATTGCCGCGAAATGTGATAGTATAATAATGCGATTTATGTTTTTGCGTTTGCCGCAGCAGCTGAAAAACAGAAAGCGGAAGGGAAGTGAGATCTCCGAAGAACCCCGGGACGGCGCTGCCGCCCCCGACGTCCGTAAGCGAAAAACCGAACCGCCACTTACACGACAGCCAAAAAGAAGGAGAAAGACTATGACAAACGGAAATCTTACCGAAAGACAAAAAGACTTTACCCTGATGTTCTATGACGAGGTCAACAACGTCATAGGCGGCGACAACCCCAACCAGATGCTCACCCTGCTGCTCCCCGGCATCGCCCTGACCAAAGAGGATTTTGAGTACGACTACAAGGCCCACGCGGAAAAGGGCCCCACTGTGGAGGCCAATGAGGCCAGGCTGGCCAACAAGCTCTACGACCCCTATCACATCAGCGGCGCCGACAACGGCCGGATGCTGCCCCACCAGTATAAGTCCGCCCTGGACGCCCTGACTCCCAAGCTGAACCCCGAGATCACCAAGGCAAAGAACGCCCTGCGTGAGCTGCTGCTGACCGAATATCCGTACAAATTCGACGATTCCGACCCGAATGAGATCAACACCTTCCAGGAGGTCTTCTTCCATCTCTACAACGACTATGTAAACGAGCTGAAGGAATGGAACAAGACCCAGACCAAGGTCAGGACCGAGATCGAGGCGGAATTCAAGGACGAAGTCAGATCCGCCGTAACCCTGGAGGACCAGAAGGCGGTCAACACCAAGATCAACAACAAATACCTGACCTGGTATGAGACGGAGGCCCAGGGCGCCCTGACCGCCGTCAACCAGAAGATGTCCGCCCTCCTCTCGGTCTTCTCCGAGAACGACATGAAGGTCATCGAGGGCATCCTCGACAGCGGCACCGGCGCCGAGCTCCAGGAGGCCAGAGAGACCATGCGCAACCTGCGGAAGCTCACCCCCGACGGCGGTTACATCTATCCGGTCAAGTTCAATCCCACCAACTGGTTTGAGCTGCTGGACACCAACTTTAAACCCATCGACCTGCTGGAATCCCCGACGCTGATCTATGAGAAGCTCCATGTTCTGCAGCGGCAGAAGATCTCCCTGGCCGCGAAAATGAGATCTCTTTCCGCCATGGTTCCGAATGAGAAGGAGGTTCAGGAAAAGGTCGCGGAGATGAAGAAGGCCCAGACCGCCTATGACGCTGCCTTCGATTCCATGGCACAGGCGGGAACGAAAGCCCTTGGCGAATTTGCGGGCAAGGTGACGCAAATGGTCTGCGCCTGCTGCCTGCTGCCCGAAAACGCCAGCGCGGAGGCCGCCATCAATACCGTGGTCAAGCCCTATGTGAGCGATAGTAATACCAGCCTGATTTCCGCGATGGTCAAACAGGGAGAAGCCGTCTCCAAAGCAGTCAGCGCTCTCAACAAGGCAATCGGTGAATACACAGACAAGCTGACGGTCGCTGCATCGGCAAGCAATCGCGCACAGCTGAAAAGCGCCAAGGACAGTCTCCAGGAGGAGCTGGACCTTGTCAACTATGAAATCACGGAGCTCACACAGAAGGCAACGCTCTATCAGGCGATGAGCTATGACGAGGACGTCCAGGCGCAAGCCACGCCGGATGGCTATTCCTCCTTCTACATCCTGCACAAGCATGACGCTTCCAAAGGCTACACAAAAGAGGATGTCTCAGTATCCACCAAGACCTCGGGAAGCGGCTTCTGGATTTTCAAAAAGAAAAAGAGATCTACGGAAACGAACTCCAGCTTTGAGCAGATCTGCGAGGACAAGAGCACGGAGATTGAGATCGGCATGAACATTGCCAAGGTCGGCATCGAGCGCGAGTGGTTCAACCCCGGCGTGTTCACCCTGTCCGATGAGATGTATCATCTGACGGAAAAGCTGGTCTCAGGTCAGTTTGATGACAAGAACTACGATCCGGATAATTATATCTTCCCCTGCTTCCCGGTGGCGATGCTGATCGCTAGGGACGTGACCATCAAGCTGTATGTATCCGCGGAGAAGATGAAGGCCAAGGTCCACGAGGCAGTCTCCGAGTCCTCCACCTCCAAGAGCTATGTGTTCTACAATGCGGGCAACGGCAGCAAGACGACCTCCAAGGAGAGCAGAAACTCAGACAATAAGGAGTGCATGGCCATCGTTATCAAGATCCCCACCCCGCAGGTCATCGGCTTCTACCTGGAGAACACACCCGAGGACAAGAGCACCAAGTATCAGTCGAATACGAATTTGGACAACATCCGGAAGTTCGTGGAGGCCTACATGCAGGTCATCAAGACCAAGACCAAGGAGCTTGAGAACAAGAAGTAAGAAAGGCCCGTCGGGCCTGCGGGAAGCCCTTGCGCTTCCCGCGGGCCCCCGCGGAATGCCCGCGGATTACCAAAGTTAGGAGCTTTAACCAATGGCCGATCCAAAAGGTGAGCCTCTGAAGAAGACGGAGGCATTGAAAGCGAAAGAGAAGGAAATAAAGGCGCCGAAGATCACGCCGCCCAAGCCTGATCTCGAACCTAAAATCAAAGACCTGCTGCGCAGGCAGGAGCTTCAAAAGCTCGCGGCTGTGCTTGACGCCATCAGAAAGCAGAAGGAAGAAGCCATGGGAAAGACACAATCATCCAAAGAACTGAAGGAGCCCGCCTCGGAATTGACGCCCGCCCTGGATAAGCTGAAGGACATTGTGGCGGAGAAGGCTGCGCCCGAGAAGGAATCCAAAACGGCCTTTGCGACGCAGATCTATGATGAGATTGATTCCAAGCTCGGCGGAAACGGCTACAACCAGTTTCTCTGTCTGCTGATTCCCGGCATGATCCTCGACGACGCGGACTATCGCTACGACCTGAAAAAGGAAATCAAGGGCCCCGTGATCGAGGCCAACGAGTCCCGGCTGGCGAACCGCATGTTCGACCCCTGCCAGATTGCCAGCTCCGACAACGGCAGAAATCTCGCCTACCAATACAAGATGGCCCTCGACATGCTGACCCCCAAGGTCAACAAGCGCCTTGCCCTGCAAAAGAACAGGCTGCGGAAGCTGCTGATCTCCCCCTATCCCTATGATTTCGGCGACGGCGTGGAGCAGGGCTATACCCTCCAGGAGGTATATTTCAGACTGTACGACGAGTACATGGATGAAATCTACAAGTGGAAAAAGTTCCTCACCGCCAAGCAGGCCGAGCTGATGGAGCAGTACCCGCTGAAGGAGGAGTATGAGAACGCCTACCTGGAGTGGTACGAGAACAACGCCGAGGACTATTTGGACGTCATCAACGAAAAAAAGTCCAAGGTTCTGACCGTATTCTCCCCCAACGATATGAAGATTTTAGAGGGCATCCTGGACAGCGGCTCCGGCGCGGAGCTCCAGGAGGCCCGGCAAAATCTCTACAACTACCGGAAGCTGACGCCCAGCGGCGGCTATATCTATCCGGTCAGCTTCGAGCCGCCCAACTGGTTCGATATGATCGGAACCTCCTTCACCCCGGTGGAGCTCATGGAGAGCCCGGAGAAGATCGTCGAGCAGGTCCAGCGCATGTCGCTTCGCCGCGTGTTCCTCTATTCCGGCATCTATGACATCTGCCGGATTATCGGCAACGATCTGGGCTCGTCCAAGCTGAAGCCGCTGATGAACAGCGTGGAGAAGTACAGGCAGGAGGTGGAGAAATATACGCTGAAATCCCCCTACTTCCGGCTTGTCCCCAAGACCCTGCTCCCCATTGTGGAGATTAAATCCAAGTCGAAGATCCAGATCACCGAGCGGCTGCTCAACAAGCTCCTGGGCGGCGCCTTCCAGAATCTGGAGGTGCAGAAAACCAAGGACATCAAGGCCGAAAAGTCCATTCTCAGCGAGATCAACGGGCTCAACCGCAGCCTCCTGGACGCCCACGACCGCTATCTGGAGCAGTCCTATGAGCTCGCGGAGCTGCTTCTGCGCCTGGTGGAGGAGAAGGAGATCCGGGAGAAAAAGAGCAACAGCTACGGGGAGCTGATCAAGCCCCTCAAAACCGAGCTCGACGTCCTCAACGAGAGTCTGGAAAAGGCCTTCCAGCGTCTGAGCATTTCCACCGCCGTCCACGAAAACATGAGCGAGGACATGCCGGATGAGGATATTATCGCCCCTCAGATGCCGAAGGGCTTTACAAAGGTGGAGTTTGAGACCGATATTGAGAGCCTCGACACGAAGCCGGATTACGTCTCCAGCGGCACAGCGGCCGCCTACGGCGGAAGCTTCCTCTTCAACGGCCACAGAAGCAGAAGGCTCGAAAAGATTCTGACCAAGCGCATCGCCACTACCGCCACCGGGCTGATTACCACCGGCCAGTCCAGCAAAAAGTGCAAGGTCCAGGTCAGTATGCATGTGGTGAAAATCGGCATCCGGCGGGATTGGTTCAACCCCGGCGTCTTCGCCCTGACGGGCGATATGTTCCGGCTCAGCGAAGCCCTGATCGCGCCGACCACCGACCTCAGCAGCAAGGGCTTCAACGAAAGCCGCCTGCTGGAGATGCAGGACAAGATTTTCCCCTGCTATCCCGTTTCGATGGTCCTGGCCCGGAACATGCAGATCAAGTTCAAGTACGAGGAGAAGATCGACGAGGAGACAAGGGCGCTCTTTGAAAAGCACGCGATGTCAAACGGCGGCTTCCTGATCTTCCGGGGCCGGGACGAGAACGGCAACTCCGACCTCGCCGGCGTCCACACCTACTTCACCGATCAGACCGTCACCCTGACCTTCGATACCACCCAGGTTATCGGCTACTATCTCCAGGCCACCGCCCCGGATAAGAGCAGCTTCCTGGACGGCGCCCTCAGCGAGGAAGACAAGAAATCCTACTCCTCCATGGCGGACTTCAGCGAGAACTATCGCCTGCTCATCGAAACCGCCATCAAAAAACGTCTCTCCGCCTCCGAAGGGGACGCCAAAGACAGCACCCCGGCGGGCTGATCCAGACAAGACAGCCGCGGGAGGAAGAAGCGAATCCCGAGGACATCCTCCCGCGAAGCGCAAAACACCCCCGGCAGGGACCGGCCCAAAGGCTGTCCCTCGCCGGGGGCTTTCGATTCAGTATTATGTTCCCGCTCCGCCGCGCTGGGGGCTGGGCTGCTGGGGAGCGTCGGGCTGGCGCTGCGCCTCCTGGCCCTGCTTTTGGGCGGCGCGGCGGGCCTCGATGGCCCGGCGGTCGATGAGGCTCTGCTCCTCGGCCTTTTCCTCCTCGGTCTGGGGGCCTTTCCGGAGCTTTTCGTAGAGCGACACGGTGTTCAGGAGCTTTTTCGCGTAGTCGATCCGGGCCTGCTCGTAGGCGTTCTTTCCCCGCAGGGTCTCCAGGGAGCTGGCGCCGCGCTGCTGCATCTTGCCCTTCAGATAGGCGGTCGTCGTGCTTCGCAGCTTTTCAAAGGCGTCGTCGAAGGCCGCGGTGCTCTCCTTGGAGGCCTTGTCCCGGAGCGGGAGACCCGGGTCCAGCTTTTGCTGCCGGTTCAGATATTCGGGCAGATGGGCCGTCTTCTGGGCGGCGGCTACCATGTTCTTGAAGTTCTCGGAGCTGCCGCGGATGCCGGTGAGATCCTTCACCCTGAAGCCGGTCTCCCGGTTGTCGAGCAGCCGGCCTACCCGGTCCGAGGCGTCTACCATACCGGCCACGGTGTATTTCCGCTCCGTGACGGGGACCTTCGCCATCTCCGGCGGCTCCTCGCTGAGCAGGGGCTTGAAGGGCAGATTGTTCTCCCGCCGGTACTGCAGGGTTTCGTCGATCTGGTCCCTGACCATGGCGAAGAGGTTTCCGTTCCCTTTTTCATAGAGATAGTCCTTGGGGTCGAGCGCCGCGAATTTGTCATCCGGGACCGTTCGGATGGCGCCCTGCTTGATCTTCGTCTTCAGTCTGTCGAGCCGATGCCCGGCCAAGTGAATTTCCGCCTCCGAGAGGCCCCGGCCCCGGAGGGCGAAGCGCATCATTTCCGGCGTCAGGCCTTCGAGCTTGTTCACCATGCTCTTGCTGATGACCTTGAGCGATTCAAAGTCCGAACCCATGTGCATGCGGGCGCCAAAGGAGCTGTCGTTGTCGATGCCCTGTACGCCGATGAGGTTGCCCTCCTTGTCCACCTGGTACATCAGGTTGCCCGGGTGCCGGTCCACGTTCAGGCAGAGATGGTCCAGAATTTGCAGATCGGCGATGGATTTGAGCAGTTGGTTCCTGGTATTCTCGTTGGATCTGGGGCTGAAGTTGAGGAAGACGGAATCCTCCGGATGGGCGTTCAGGTCCAGGCCCTTGCCGAATTCCATGAAGGAGCCCTCCACGGTTTTGCCCTCGTCGTCGATGAAGCGCATATTCTCCGAGCGGGCGATGCGGTCGCCGATCCCCAGCAGATCCGCCACCGCGCTCATGGCGGAGTTTCGGTTGTCCAGGCGCTCGCCGTCCTGCAGCTGCAGGCTGTATGAGTTGATCAGGCTGGGAATATGATCGGTCAGTTCCGCAAGGCCGCTTCGCAGGGTTTTGATGGCCTTTCCGGAAATCTTGTTGAGATCAAGCTGCAGCTCGGCCAGATAGTCCTTGACGATCTGGGTCGTGGGCGCCTCCTTGTCCTGCATCTGGGTCAAAGTGCGCAGATCATTCAGCATGATGCCGACGGTCAGATCGTCGCTGGCGTTCTGCGGAAAGGCCCTGCCATCCCGGGTCGTCTGGCCGATATTGAAAAAGTACTTCTTTGCCTTGCTGAGAAATTGATCCAGCTCCGCCGCGCCCTCCGGCCCGCACTGGGATTTAGCCCGATCCAGGATCTCCTGGAATCTGCCCTTGACCCTGACGTGGGTCGCCTTCGTAAACACGCCGGTGCGGGGCTTGCCGTTGGCGCCGTGGAGGGTCATAAGCATGCGGGCGTTCTGCATGTTTCCGAGCTTTTTGAAGTTCCGGCCTCGGAGGTCGATGGTTTTGGTGCGGGCGTTCTCCTGGATCTCCGGCAGGGTCTGGGGCTTGGCGGGGTCGTAGAGACTCAGGGCGTCGAAGTCCTTGTTCATGAGCCGCTGGAGCTGCTGGACCATGCCGGGCAGACCCGTGCCCAGGTCCTCGCCCCGGTGGGCGGCCAGCCAGGCTGCCAGATACTGCTCGCCGGCCATGCCGGCCTGGAGCATGAGCTCGGAAAGCTCCTGCTTGTCTTTGGCCGTGAGGTCGGGGGGCAGCCCCTGTCCGTCCGGCGCATAGAGCGGCTCCATCCGCCTGTCCAGGGCGAGGAAGGCCTGCTTGTAGGCCTCATAGAGCTCCTTGCCCGTAAAGTTCTTGCCCTGCTCCTGTTCGAGCCTGCGCAGCTCCTCCAGGAGCTTCAGCCGGTCCGCCCGGCTGGGAAAATTCATGAGCGGCATATTGTGCTCCTCCGTTTCAAAGTGTTCCCGCGGCATTCCGGCTCCTCTGTCCGTCGCGTCCGGCGGAGGCCGGACCGGAGATTCCCGCGTTTTGGTTTTCTTAGCTTATTATACTACAGGCACCGTACAAAATCATTACAAAAATTCCGGAGATTCGGTGTTTTTTTCCTCCGGGATTCCGCCCGGGACCGCAATTAACACTTTACTTTCCGGCGTTGATTTGATATATTTAAATAGTAACAAAGTAAATATTGACACAAGGAGGAGACGATACAATGATCGAATGGAAAAACCTGGATACCCTGGCCGCTTATGAAAAGCTGAAATCCCTGAACCGGCGCGTGAAGCTGCAAGACTGCATGGCCGGGGAGAGCGGGGCGGAGCGCGTGGCAAAGTACAGCGTGCCCATGGCCTGCGGCTTCGCCTAC
Source organism: uncultured Clostridia bacterium (assembly GCA_947168005.1). Lineage (GTDB taxonomy): Bacteria > Bacillota > Clostridia > Oscillospirales > Oscillospiraceae > JAFRPC01. The sequence continues at coordinate 2,376 of CAMVKI010000061.1, read as the reverse complement.
AACTACGCCGCCAAGGCCGTAGACGACGAGATCCTCGACGTCCTGGCCGAGCTGGCGGAGGAGGCCCAGCTCACCGAGAAGTACGCCGCCCTCTATAACGGCGCAATGATCAACACCGGCGAGAAGCGGCTGGTGCTCCATCAGCTGACCCGGGGCCAGCTGGGCGAGCCCGTCGTCGCCGACGGTGTGGACAAGCGGGAGTTCTACGTCTCCCAGCAGAAGAAGGCCGCCGACTTTGCCCGGAAGGTCCATGCCGGCGAGATCACCAACGCCGCGGGGGAGAAGTTCACCACCGTGGTGCAGATCGGCATTGGCGGCAGCGACCTGGGTCCCCGGGCCATGTATCTGGCTCTGGAGAACTGGGCCCGGCAGAACGGCTGCTGCAAGCTGGAGGCCCGCTTCATCAGCAACGTGGACCCCGACGACGCGGCCAACGTCCTGAAGACCATCGACCTGCCCCGCTCCCTCTTCGTGCTGGTCTCCAAGTCCGGCACCACCCTGGAGACCCTGACCAACGAGAGCTTCGTAAAGGACGCCCTGCGCAACGCGGGTCTGGACCCGGCGAAGCACATGGTGGCCGTCACCAGCGAGACCTCGCCCCTGGCGAAATCCAGCGACTATCTGGCTGCCTTCTTCATGGACGACTACATCGGTGGCCGCTATTCCTCCACCTCCTGCGTCGGCGGCGTGGTCCTGTCCCTGGCCTTCGGCCCCGAGATCTTTGCCCGCTTCCTCGACGGCGCCCACGCGGCGGATCTGACCGCCAAGGAGCCCGAGCTGAGGAAGAACCCCGCTATGCTGGACGCCCTGATCGGCCTCTATGAGCGCAACGTGCTGGGCCTGCCCGTCACCGCGGTCCTGCCCTATTCCCAGGCCCTCAGCCGTTTCCCGGCCCACCTGCAGCAGCTGGACATGGAATCCAACGGCAAGAGCGTCAACCGCTTCGGCGAGCCCGTGCGCTATTCCACCGGCCCCGTCATCTTCGGCGAGCCCGGCACCAACGGCCAGCACTCCTTCTATCAGCTCCTGCACCAGGGCACGGACATCGTCCCCCTGCAGTTTGTGGGCTTCCGGAAGAATCAGGCCGGCATGGACGTGGAGATTCAGGGCAGCAGCAGCCAGCAGAAGCTCTGCGCCAACGTGGCCGCCCAGATCATGGCCTTCGCCTGCGGCAAGGACGACGAGAACCCCAACAAGAGCTTCGCCGGCGGCCGTCCCTCCAGCATCATCATCGGCGAGCAGCTCACGCCCGAGGCCCTCGGCGCTCTGCTGGCCCACTTCGAGAACAAGGTCATGTTCCAGGGCTTCTGCTGGAACCTGAACAGCTTCGACCAGGAGGGCGTCCAGCTCGGCAAGGTCCTGGCCAAGCGCGTCCTGGCTCACGAGACCGACGGCGCTCTGAAGGCCTACAGCGAGCTGCTGGCCATCTGATACGAATTCAAAATGAGATACAGAGGAAAGCCTCGGCGCTGAGGCTTTCTTCTGTTTTCATACTTTTCTTTTACCCTGCGTCATAGGCCGAGCTGGGCCGGCTGCTGCTCCTGCTGCAGCTCCAGCTTGGTTTCCTGATAGAGCTGCTTCATGGAGTCCATATTGATCCGGCCGCAGTCCACGCTGGGGGCATCCACATACTTGCCCTCGGGCCGGATGTCCGGGAAGACCTGCATCATGAGGTGCTTCTCTCCCTTGGGCGCCAGCGGCTCATAGATCTTCTGGCGGATCATCCGCAGCTCGTATTCCTCCCGCGACAGCCGCTTGAAGTGGTACTTCTGTACCTTGTCGGCCCATTTCACGTGCCCTTCCTTCGCCTCCTCGGGCGGGCGGTCCAGCTGCCCGTTGCGGAGCAGGGCCCTCCGCGCCTCGGGCTGCGTCAGCTTCTTTGCCATCATGCGGAGCACCGGGTCGGCGCACTGCGTCAAGATCGCGTTTGTCAGCTTTGTTTCGTCCACGACCGCCCGGCCGCCGAGCTTCAGCTTGGTCTCCAGCTCTCTCATTCCGTCCGGCGCTGTTCCGGGGTAATAGTAGACCTGCTGCGTCGCCAGGCCGAAGGCTGTGGTGAGGGCGTTGTAGGCCTCGTTTTCCGTGATTTCGTTGGGGGAAAACAGCGGCGCGATCTCCTCGGCGGCGTAGGACACCGGGATCGCCCTGGTGCGAAGGGTTTCCGGGAGCTCCGGCAGGCTGGCCGAGTACTCCGGAAGCGGGTCCATGCCCTTGACCTGCAGGCTGGCCCGGTTTGCGTGGCTGGCGATCTTCTGCTGCCCGAAGCTCCGCAGCTCAACGGTATCCTGCCTGTTGCCGCGGCGCACCTCGTTGACCCGATCCACCACGGCCTCCGCCGCGAGCTTGGCGTAGGGCCCGGCCTCCGCCAGAACGGCC
>CAMVKI010000060.1 GCA_947168005.1 uncultured Clostridia bacterium | reverse complement strand
AATACCAAAACCCGTAGCGGCGCACAGCGTGCGCCATCAACAAGGAAATACCAAAGCTCGTAGCGGCGCACAGTGTGCGCCATCAACAAGGAAAGGAGCCCTGCCCTATGGAAGTTTGGGGTCTCACCGATCCCGGTCTTGTCAGATCGCAAAACCAGGATTACTATCTGCTCCAAAAGCTGGGGAACCACGACCTGACCGCCGTCGTCTGCGACGGCATGGGCGGCGCCAGGTCCGGCAACGTTGCCAGCCGTTTGGCCGCCGAGGTCTTCACCGAGGAGGTCAAGCGCGGCTACCGCCCCGGCATGACCCAGGAGCAGGCCGACTACCTTCTCCGCCCCGCCGTCTCCATCGCCAACACCGCCGTCTATGAGAACGCCCAGCTCAACGCCGATATGAAGGGCATGGGCACCACCTTGGTTGCGGTTCTGGTTCTGGGCAAGCGGGCATATTTTGCCAATGTGGGCGACAGCCGGGGCTACCTGATGAACCGCCAGGGCATCCAGCGGGTCACGGTGGACCACTCCCTGGTGGAGCTCATGGTCCAGCGGGGCGAGCTCAGCTCCGAGGCGGCCAAGACCTATCCCGGCAAGAACTTCATCACCCGGGCCATCGGCACCGAGCAGAACGTGGAATGCGACCTCTACACGGCGGCCCTCCGGCCCGGAGACTGCGTCCTGCTCTGCAGCGACGGCCTGACCAATCATTTAGCGGACCAGGAGCTTCTCTTTGAAGTGATCCACGGCGTCAACAAGCAGGACTGCTGCCAGCGCCTGCTGGGGATCGCCAAGGACCGGGGCGCGCCGGACAACGTCACGGCGGTCCTCATCGCCTGCTGACGCGGAAGGGAGAACAGGAATATGGAACAATATATCGGAAAACTCCTGGACGGACGCTATGAGATCCTGGAGATCATCGGCGTCGGCGGCATGGCCGTGGTCTACAAGGCCATGGACCACCGGCTGAACCGGCTCGTAGCGGTCAAGATCCTGAAGGACGACTATCTCAGCGACGCGGACTTCCGCCGCCGCTTCCACGTGGAGTCCCAGGCCGTCGCCATGCTGTCCCACCCCAACATCGTCAGCGTCTACGACGTGTCCAAGAACGACGGGATGGAATACATCGTCATGGAGCTCATCGACGGAATCACCCTGAAGCAGTACATGGACCAGCGGGCCCCCCTCTCCTGGCGGGAGACCCTGCATTTCTCCATGCAGATTGCCAAGGCCCTGGAGCACGCCCACAGCCGGGGCATCATCCACCGGGACATCAAGCCCCACAATGTCATGATTCTCAAGGACGGCAGCGTCAAGGTGGCCGATTTCGGCATCGCCCGCATCGCCGCGGCCCAGAACACCCTGACCAAGGAGGCCCTGGGCTCCGTCCACTATATCTCCCCCGAGCAGGCCAGAGGCGCCCGGGTGGACAACCGCTCGGACATCTACTCCCTCGGCGTCGTCATGTACGAGATGCTCACGGGCCGTCCGCCCTACGACGGCGAGACCCCCGTCAGCGTCGCCATCCAGCACATCAACGGCACGCCCCTCTCGCCCTCCCTTCTCAACGGCGAGATTCCCACGGGGCTGGAGCAGATCACCATGCACGCCATGTGCTCCGACATCAACATCCGCTACGCCTCCGTCACGGATATGCTCCGGGATATGGAGGAGTTCCGCAAGAACCCGAGCATCCGCTTTACCTTCCTGCCCAAGGGCAGCGTGAGCGCCGCGGCGGTCAGCACGGCCCGGGTCCAGCCCGCCAAGCCCCAGGACACCGCCGCCCGGCAGAAGGAGCTGGAGCGGGAGTATGAGCGGCAGGACCGGGAGGAGCGCCGCCGCCGGATCTGGATGATCGCGGCCATCGCCCTGGCCGTGGCCGCCCTGATCGGCCTGCTCTTCCTGATCCTGGGCCAGGGCGGCTCCGGGCAGCCCACCGATACCACCGCCGCCACCGCCGGAACCACCACCGCCGCCGTGCCCAGCGAGGTCTTTGTGCCCCCGCTGATCGGCTCAATGTTCGACGAGATCCCCCGGGAGAACTATCCCTATATCAAGATTATCGCCAACGAGAGCTCCTATGTCTATGTGGACGACGCCAACAAGTTCCCGGCCGGCGTGATCTGTGACCAGAAGCCCGGCGTGGGCGAGAAGGTCCCTCCCGGAACAGAGGTCTTCGTCTATATCTCCATGGGCGAGGAGACCGGCGCCATGCCCGAGCTGAAGAGCCAGTCCGCCGAGAACGCCAACAGCCTGCTTAAGGCCATGAACGTGGAGCTGACGATTCTCACAGACAAGGAATACAGCGATGAAATCCCCGAGGGCAGCGTCAGCCGCACGGACCCCGAGGCCGGCACCGAGCTGAAAAACGGCCAGGTCGTCACGGTCTACATCAGCATGGGCCCCGAGAACAAGCTGGTCAAGGTGCCCTCCGTGGTGGGCGCGTCCCTGGAAAACGCCAGGACCTCCATCACCGCCCGGAAACTGGAATTCTCCAGCAAGGAGGAGTACAGCGACCGGGTTGCCGCGGGCTACGTCATCTCCCAGAGCCCCGAGGCCGAAACCGAGGTCGAGGAGGGGAGCACCGTCAAGGTGGTCGTCTCCAAGGGCAAGCAGACCGTCACCGTGCCCAATGTGGTCGGACAGACCCGGAGCGCCGCTGCCTCCGCCCTGGAGAAGCTGGGCCTGAAGGCCTCGGTCAAGGAGGAGTACAACAGCATCGTTGCCGCCGGCGTGGTGATCCGCCAGTCCCCGGAGTCCGGCTCCGAGGCCATGCCCGGCAGCAGCGTGACCATCGTCGTCTCTCTGGGGCCGGAGCCCGTGCCCTCCAGCGAGCCGGAGCCCAGCTCCAGCGAGACCGAGCTGCCTCCTCCCCCCTCCAGCGAGGACATCGAGCCCTCCTCCTCGGACGAGGCCGCGGCGCCCTGATGGGAAGCTCTATGGATGAATTGACCGGCCTGATCGTCAAGGCCTTATCCGGCTTCTACTACGTGGATACGGGCAGCGGCGTCCTGGAATGCCGCGCCCGGGGAAAATTCCGCAAGACCGGCGACTCCCCCCTGGTGGGGGACCGGGTCAGGGTCCGCCTGGAGCAGGGGAAGGGCACCGTCCAGAGCATCCTCCCCCGGCGGAACCGCTTTCTCCGTCCCGCCGTCGCCAATATCGACGCCCTGCTGATCCTGGCCTCCCGCTCAATTCCCGTGACGGAGCCTTTTCTGATCGACCGGATGACGGTCATCGCCCTGGCCCAGGGCGTGGAGCCCATCATCTGCGTCAACAAGACCGACCTGGAGGATCCGGCCCCGCTCTCGGAGCTCTACCGGGCCGCGGGCTTCCCCGTGGTCTGCACCAGCGCCGAGACCGGAGAGGGGATCGAGGAGCTGCGGCGGCTTATCGCCGGGAAGACCGTGGCCTTCACGGGCAACTCCGGCGTGGGCAAGAGCGCCATCTTGCGGCGGCTCTGCCCGGCGCTGAAGGTCGAGACCGGCGAGGTCTCCCAGAAGCTGGGCCGGGGTCGCCACACCACCCGCCACGTCGAGCTCTTTCCCATCGGAGAGGGCTGCCGCGTGGCGGACACCCCGGGCTTTTCCTCCTTCGAGCTGGAGCTCATGGAGCCCATCCCCAAGGAGGAGCTGGCGGAGCTCTTCCCGGACTTTCGCCCCCACCTGGGCCGCTGCCGCTTCCCGGACTGCGCCCACCGCAGGGAGCCCGACTGCGGCGTCCTCACCGCCCTGGCCGCCGGGGAGATCAAGCCCTCCCGCCACCAGAGCTACCTGAAGCTCTACGAGGCCGCCGAGCAGATCAAGCCCTGGGAGACCCGCACATAGGGCGTGATATACAATTATACAGATTGTTTCACGTGAAACATTTGTTTAACACTCTCCATACAGGCATAAGCACCGCCTTTCGCCGCATAGACTTGCGGCGGAAGGCGGTGGTTTTATGTTTTGCAGTCGTGTGCTGTGCCGGCCCCTGCTCTGGGCCGGCGCGGCCTTTTTGATCTCCGCGCTCATCGGCTCCTTTTGGGTCAGCTTCCTGCTCGGCGGCTTGCTGATCTGTATCGGGATCCTGACCAGATGGCCGTAATTTTTCAAATCAACCGTCCATGGGAACGGGAACCCCTGCTCTCTTTTCCCTTTCCCCACCCTGATCCTTGATCCTTGATCCCTGATCCCTTGTAAACACAGGGCATGTTTTCCCCGGGCCGCGCATATAGTATCAGCAGGAATCACAAGGAGGAAGCGGCAATGGAAATCCTGTTTCAAACGCAGACAATTCAATATCTTGCGGAGAAGCGATACGACGATCTCCACCAGGAGCAGACCGGGGAGATCGCCGTGCCCGAGACCCTGCCCGCCCTGGGGCGGGTGGTGGACTGCTTCGGGACGGTCCTGGTCCGGGACCGGACCGTGGACAGCGCCGGGGGCAGCGTCACCGTCACCGGCGGCATTCAGACCGGGGTGCTCTACGTCCCGGAGGGGGAGGAGGGGCTGGAGCGTCTGGAGCTCTGGCTGCCCTTCACGGTCACGAAGAAGGTCCAGGCCCCGCCCGAGACCGTCCTGCACTACTGGGGCTGGCTTCGGTCCCTCGACGCGCGCTTTGTCAACGACCGGAAGCTCCTGATCCGGGCGGACCTGGCCAGCGAGCTCACCCTGCTGAGCCCGGCGGAGCTGGAGCTGCAAAGGGTGGAGCGCTGCCCGAGAGGCCTGATCTGCCGGACCGAGACCTACCCCATGCGGCTCCCGCTCTGCGCGGCGGAGAAGGAGGTCCGCATCGCCGACGAGGTGCTCATGCCCGAGGGCGGCCCCGGGGTGGACCGGCTGCTGAAGGCCCAGTGCTTCGTGGAGCTGGGGGCCCGGCGGGTTCTGGGGGAGCGGGCGGTCTTCGAGGGCGCGCTGCGGCTGCGGGTCCTCGGCCTGACCGAGGCAGGGGAGACGGTCACCTGGAGCGGGGCCGTGCCCTTCTCCCAGTACGCGGAGCTGGACCGGGCCATGGCCGAGGAGGCCAATCTGGCGATCCAGCCCATTCTGAACCATGTGGAGATCGACACCGACGGCCAGCCGGACAGCCTGCGGCTCCTGGTCAACGTCAGCTTCACGGCCCAAATGGTGCTCTGGGGCGAGGTCCCTGTGACCCTGACCCAGGACGCCTACTATCTGGAGGGGGCCTTCGAGCCCGTCTGGCAGAGCGTGGAGCTCTCCCCCTGCCTGGACAGCCTGGAAACGGAGCGGAGCGAGAGCCTGGAGCTGCCCGAGGAGGCCGCGGAGCTCCTGGACTGGACTCTCTTCCAGGACCGGCTCAGCGCCGGGGCGGGGGAGGACAGCGCCCGGGGCAGCCTGGGGGTCAAGCTCCTCTACCGGGACAGCGGCGGCGCCCTCCAGAGCAGGCTCCTGCGCCGGGAGCTCCGGGTGGAGCGCCGGGCGGAGCGTTCCGCAGACTGGCGCTGCGCCCTGAGCCCCGGAGCGGAGCCCCGGCAGCAGGGGAGGAGCCTGATCCTGCCCCTGACCCTGCGGGAGCGCTACTGTCAGACCGGCGCCCTGCGGAACCTCTGCGGCGGGACTCTGAGTCCCGGCCCAAGGCCCGAGGGCCCGTCCCTGATCGTGCGCTCCGTCTCCGGGGATCTCTGGGAGATCGCCCGGGACAACGGCAGCACCGTCCGGGCGATCCGCTCCGCCAATGAGCTGGAGGAGGCCTGCCTTGCCCGGGAGCGGCTGCTGCTGATCCCCACCGGGCGGGGCGTCAATACCCTGGAGGAGGTCGCGGAATGAAGCTGTATGAGGAGATCGAACGCCGCACAGGCGGCAACGTGTACGTAGGCGTCACAGGCCCGGTGCGCTCCGGCAAATCCACCTTCGTCAAGCGCTTCATGGAGGAGCTGATCCTCCCCAATATCGCCGACGAATACCTCCGGGAGCGGGCGAAGGATGAGCTGCCCCAGAGCGGCTCCGGCCGGACCATTATGACGGCGGAGCCCAAGTTCGTCCCGGAGCAGGCCGTGGAGATCAGCCCCGACGGGCATACGAAGCTCTCGGTCCGGCTCATTGACTCCGTGGGCTATATGATCCCCGGCGCCCTGGGGGCCACGGAGGACGGAGCGCCTCGCATGGTGACCACGCCCTGGTTCGACCGGGAGATCCCCCTGACCGAGGCCGCCGAGCTGGGGACCAAGAAGGTCATGGCGGACCACTGCACCGTGGGTGTCGTCGTCACCAGCGACGGGAGCGTGACGGAGATCCCTCGGGAGGACTACGTCCAGGCTGAGCTCCGGGCTGTCCGGGATATGCAGGCCACGGGGAAGCCCTTCCTGGTCCTGTTGAACAGCGCCGCTCCCGAGAGCCCCGAAGCCGCGGCCCTGGCCGAAGGCCTGGAGCGGCAGACCGGGGCCCGGGTCCTGGCGGCGGACCTGCTGAAGCTGGAAAGAGGACAGCTCACGGCCATCCTTTCCGAGCTTCTGGGCCAATTTCCCCCGGCGGTGCTGGAATTCAGCTTCCCCTCCTGGTTCGACGCCCTGGAGCCGGAGCAGCCCTGCAAGCGGGAGCTCTTCCGGGCCATCCGGGACGCCGCGCCCAAGCTGGAGCGTGTCTGTCAGGCCGAAGCCCTGTCAAAGGCGCTTGAAGAGTTGGACCGGGTCAGCAGCTGCGCGGTCACGGAGATCGACCTGGGCCGGGGCCGGATCCGCTACGCGGTGCGCCTCCCGGAGGCCCTGTTCTACGAGCTCCTGTCCCAGCGCTCCGGCGTCACCATGGCCGACGACGGGGACCTGCTCCGGGCGCTGAGCCGCTACGCCGAGATTCGCGGGGAGTACGAACGCCTCCAAGCGGCCCTGGAGCAGGTCCGCAGCACGGGCTACGGGGTGGTCATGCCCGAGCGGGCGGAGCTGAGCCTGGAGCCCCCGGAGCTGGTCAGGAAGGGCGGGTCCTGGGGCGTGCGGCTCCGAGCCTCGGCCCCCTCCATCCACCTGCTTCGGGCCGACCTGGCCGCCGAGCTCAGCCCCACCGTGGGCAGCGAGGCCCAGGCCCGGGAGTTGGTCCAGAGCCTGGCCGAGGCCTGCGAATCCAACGGCGAGGCGGTCTGGCAGAGCAATCTCTTCGGCAAAACCCTCTACGATCTGGTCAGCGAACGGCTGAACGCCAAGCTCACGGACCTGCCCGAGGACGCCCGCATGAAGCTCCGCCGCGCCCTGGAGCGCATCGTCAACGAGGGGGCGAACGGGCTGATCTGTCTCGTGTTGTAAAAGATGAAATCGGGGACGGTTCTCAATTTCATCTGAGTTGACATAACAAGATGAAAACGAGAACCGTCCCCGAATTCATCTGAGTTGACATAACAAGATGAAAACGAGAACCGTCCCCGATTTCATCAGAACCGTCCCCGATTTCATCTCGAAATGGGGCTTGCATTCCGTCCTGCTATGCGGTACAATAGATGCGGCACATAAGTTGCAGCACTCTGCGTACCACACGGGAAAGGATGATAGTTACTGTGGAACCCTTTGCGAACCTGACTGCCTCCGGGAAGGAAGCCCTCTACAAGACTCTGCGCGAGGAGTTTGACCGGGTCTGTGAACTGAAGCTCAAGCTCAACATGGCCCGCGGCAAGCCCGGCAAGGAGCAGCTGGATCTTGTCTCCGATATTCTGACGGTCCTGACGGACCCCGCCGACTGCGTCAGCGACGGATTGGACGTTCGCAACTACGGCGAGCTCTCCGGTCTGCCCGCCGCGAAGGTGATGTTTGCCGATATTTTAGGCTGCAAGCCTGAGAACTGCTTCATCGGCGGCAGCGCCAGCCTCCAGCTGATGTACGACCTGATCGCCAAGGCCTACACCCACGGCCTGAAGAACAGCCCCCGGCCCTGGTCTCAGGAGCCCAAGGTCAAGTGGCTCTGCCCGGCCCCGGGCTACGACCGGCACTTCGGCGTCTCCGGCAGCTTCGGCATGGAGATGATCCCGGTCCCCATGGGCCCCGAGGGCCCCGATATGGACCTGATCGAGGAGCTGGTGAAGGACCCCGCCGTCAAGGGTGTCTGGTGCGTTCCCAAGTACTCCAACCCCCAGGGCATCGTCTACTCCGAGCAGACCGTCGCCCGCTTCGCGGCCCTGAAGCCCGCCGCGCCGGACTTCGCCCTGATGTGGGATAACGCCTACTGCGTCCACGAGGTCTTCGGCGACTATCTGCCCTTCCCCGACATCCTCTCCCTCTGCGCCGAGGCCGGGAACCCGGATATGGTCTACGAGTTCGCCTCCACCTCCAAGATCACCTTCCCCGGCGCGGGCATCTCCGTCCTGGCGACCAGCGAGGCCAACCAGGCCTACCTCCAGAGCCTGCTGAAGTTCCAGATCATCTCCTACGATAAGGTCAACCAGCTCCGCCACGTCCGCTTCCTGCGGAATAAGGCCCACACCATCGAGGTCATGAAGATGCACGCCGGGGTCCTGGCCCCCAAGTTCTCCTGCGTTCTCGAAACCCTCAAGCGGGAGATCGGGCCCCTGGGTCTGGCGACCTGGGAGGAGCCCAAGGGCGGCTACTTCATCTCCGTCAACACCCTGCCCGGTCTCGCCAGACGGACCCTGGAGCTCTGCAAGCAGGCCGGCGTGACCATGACCGGGGCGGGAGCCACCTACCCCTACGGCAAGGACCCGGCAGACAGCAACATCCGCATCGCCCCCAGCTATCCAGCCCTCGAGGAGCTGCGCCAGGCCATCGAGATTTTCTGCCTCTGCCTGAAGCTTGCTGCCCTGGAAAAGGAGATCTGAGCGCCTTCCCCGGAAGAAACGCCGACCCGGCACGGAAACATTTTTTCGTGCCGGGTCGGTTTTGTCTTGCAATTCGCGCCGGAATTTGTTATGATAACTCGGAGGTGGATAATTATGAATGAAACGATTCCGAACCGCGAAGAGCTGGAGCATCAGGCCATGGAGGCCGCGGCCCGGCAGGAGGAAGAAAAGGACAAGTATGTGGAGCGGCCCAGGGGCCAGCGGATTCTTGCCTGGGTTCTGCTTGGCGCTGTGGTTGTGGGGGTTCTGCTCTATTACGGCTGGATTTCCGGCATTCTCCACACCTGAGCCATGCGAATTCTTGGAATTGACCCCGGCTACGCCACCACGGGCTTCGGCCTGCTGGAGACCGAGGGGGGCAGCACGAGGCTGCTCCGCTACGGCGTGGTCACCACGCCCGCGGAGCTGTCCTTCCCCCAACGGCTGGAAATGCTCTTTGACGACCTGACCCGGCTCGTGGAGGTCACGAAGCCCGACGTCTCCGCAGTGGAGGAGCTCTTCTGGGGCCACAACATCACCACGGGCATCGGCGTCTCCCACGGTCGGGGCGTAATCCTGCTGGCCCTGACCAAGGCCGGGGTGCCCATCTTTGAATATACGCCCATGCAGGTCAAGCAGGCCGTGGTGGGCTACGGCAAGGCCGAGAAGCGTCAGGTCATCGACATGACCCGGCGGCTGCTCCACATGGACAAGCCCGCCCGCCCCGACGACGCCGCCGACGCCATCGCCATCGCCCTCTGCCACGCCCGCTCCCAGAGCTCGCTGCTGGCAAGATTGCAGCACGAATAAAGGTTATTGTTATGTTTTATTATTTGAACGGAAAAATCACAATTCTGGATAACAATCTCGCCGTGGTGGACTGCGCGGGGGTGGGCTATGCCTGCCACTGCAGCACCTACACCCAGTCCCAGCTCCGGGTGGGGGAGGAGCGGAGGCTCTATACCCACGTCAACGTCAAGGAGGACGCCTTCGACATCTACGGCTTCTCCGGCCGGGAGGAGCTGCGGCTCTTTGAGCAGCTCACCGCCGTCACCGGCGTGGGCCCGGCCTCGGCCCTTGCCATTCTCTCCGTTCTCTCCCCGGACCAGCTCAGCCTGGCGATTATGACCGGAGACGAGAAATCCATCACCCGGGCCAAGGGCATCGGCGCCAAGAGCGCCAAGCGCATCATCCTGGAGCTCAAGGACAAGCTGGGCGGAGAGCTGGACTTCTCCGCCGGAAACGCCGGGGCAGCGGTCCCCGTCGCCCGGGACAGCGGCAAGGTCGCCCTTGCAACCGCGGCCCTGGCCGAGCTGGGCTACTCCCAATCCGAGGCTGCCGCCGCCCTCAAGGGCGCAGACGCCGAGAGCATGAGCGTTGAGGAGCTGGTTCGCTACGGCCTGCGGGCCATGGTGATGAAATAGGAGGGAATATGAGCATTGATTTTTCCAAGGACTACGAGGCTCCCGTTGTGACGGCTTCCATGACGCCCCTGGACGAGGGGGAGGTCTCTCTGCGGCCCCGGACCCTGCGGGACTACACGGGGCAGGAGAAGGCCAAGGAGAACTTAGCCGTCTACATCGAGGCGGCCCGCCGCAGGAACGAGCCTCTGGATCACGTGCTGCTCTACGGCCCTCCGGGCCTGGGCAAGACCACCCTGGCCGGGGTCATTGCCAACGAGATGGGGGTCAACATCCGGGTCACCTCCGGCCCCGCCATCGAGAAGCCCGGCGATCTGGCCGCCCTGCTGACGAACCTCAGCCCCGGAGACATCCTATTTATCGACGAAATCCACCGGCTCAACCGGGTCGTGGAGGAGATTCTGTACCCCGCCATGGAGGACTTTGCCATTGACATCATCGTGGGCAAGGGTCCCAGCGCCAACTCCATCCGGCTGGACCTGCCCCGCTTCACCCTGATCGGCGCTACCACCCGGGCCGGGCAGCTCTCCTCGCCTCTGCGGGACCGCTTCGGCGTCTCCCTGCGGCTGGAGCTCTACAAGCCCGAGGAGCTGGCCCGGATCGTCACCCGCTCCGCCGCCCTCTTCGGCATGCCCATCGACCCCGCCGGGGCGAAGGAGATCGCCTCCCGCAGCCGGGGCACCCCCCGCATTGCCAACCGGATTCTCCGCCGGGTCCGGGACTACGCCCAGATCTACTACGACGGCGTGATCACCGCCGAGGCCGCGGACCACGCCCTGGACAAGCTGGAGATCGACGAGCTGGGTCTGGACAAGATCGACCACCGGATGCTCCGGGCCATCATCGAGAACTACGGCGGCGGCCCGGTGGGTCTGGAGACCCTGGCCGCCACCATCGGCGAGGAGGCCGTCACCCTGGAGGACGTCTATGAGCCCTACCTGATGCAGATCGGCTTCCTCTCCCGGACGCCCCGGGGCCGCTGTGTGACCCAGCTTGCTTATGACCATCTGGGAATCGCTTATCTCGGTCAACAGCAGATGAAGCTGTGAAATATTCCAATTCGGCAAAAATCCGGTATTTTTATACAAGTCTTTTTGTGTAATTTTAACAGATATAAAAAGAATACGGCGATTTTGTTAAAAAAATGTTGACAGTCAGCCCTCGCGTGGTATAATTTAAACCGAATAATTAATAATAATGGTAGAAGAATTCAGTTGTTTATCCGATTTGGAGCTGCTGGCCCGCTCCGCGGCGTCTCAGGACGCCATGGATGAGCTCATTGCCCGCTATAC
>CAMVKI010000059.1 GCA_947168005.1 uncultured Clostridia bacterium | reverse complement strand
CATCGGGTGATCGTCGGTGTTGCTTGCCGCAACGTAGCGGTAGCTCCGCTGCTCGTCGGTGAGCTCCGCCGCGGCGGCGGGGTCCGTGACCGCCGAGAGGAAGGCAGGCAGGAGCTGCGCCTTTCCCTGGGGATCGGCGCCGGCGGGAGGCAGATAGGCCCGGGGCCGCATCGTCAGATAGACCCGGAAGTAATACTGGTGGACCTTACCGTCCTTGTCCTTATAGGGCTTGAAGCAGGAGTCGGGGTACTCGCCCTCCGCAAGGCCCAGGAAGCTGTCGGCTTCGTCGATCTTTTCGTCCGCGTTCTCATCGTAGCAGAGCTCCACGTGGTCGATGAAGACCTGCATGGGGCTGACGGCGTCCAGATAGGCGGAGTCGTAGAAGAGGAAGACCATCATACCCTGGCGCATATCCTCCTGGGTGATCGGGATCGTATCGCTGCCGGCGTAGGCCCGGCCGTTGTACAGGATCACGTCCTCGGGGTCCTGCTTGAAGTTGACGGCCTGAACGTTTTTCAGCGTGGTTGTCGTGGTATAAACGCCGCCGCTGCCGCTGAAGTCGCCGCTGACAAGGGTCCGGGGCTGCGCGTCGTTGAAATAGTCGGGCTTTCCGTTTGCGGTGACCGGCGTCGGGACGCCTTCGCTGGTCCGGAGCGAAGCGGTATAGATCTCGGGGCTCCGATTCAGGAAGGCGGACCAGGCCTCGCCGTACATCGGGCTGCCGTTCTCATCCTTGGGCGTGGAGGGGTTGACGTCGATTTTCAGGCTCGTCTCCCGCTCCAGGATGATGTTGATCTGGTAGCTGTCGGTCAGCGCGCTTGGCTCCATGCCGTCCCACAGCATCTCCACGTACCAGAGCTTGCCGTCTCTGCTCACCTTGCCGACCTTCTCTCCCTTCTGATTGGTCAGGAACAGGCCGTTGTCCGGAATGGTAAAGCCGACGATATTTGAGGCGTCAAAGCAGAGCGTGGAGCCCACGTAGAGATTGCCCCGGGCGGATACGCCGCCGGCGCCTTCCACGATGGAGATTTCGGGCATAATGCCGTAGTAGAAGCTGTCGTCTGTGATCGGCGTATAGGCCCCGGCCTCGTTGTCGTCGTTGGCGGTGTAGGCGACGACCTTGATGCCGGAGCTCAAATCGCCGGAGCTGTGGGTCGTCTCAAACTCCCGGCGGCGGAGGCTCCAGGTCAGCACGTCCACCTCGGTGCGGGTGCCGTTTCCGCAGGTTTCCCCCCAGGTTCCTTCGTCCGACCACTGCTTGCGCATGTTGAAATCCGCGGAGAAGGTCGCGGTTTTGCCCCACTGCAGCGGGACCTCCGTCACGTCCTCTCTTCCTCCCCAGGCGTCGCTTCCCGGGTCGGCGCCGTAATCGGAGCCGGGGATGATTGAATCATCCTGGGGGGACAGCATGGCTTGGCTGAACCAATAGTAATAGTGGTTGCTGGTTCCCTGGATGTAGTAGTCCGTTGTCAGCTCGTCGTACAGCCCCTGGCTGTCTGTGGCGTAGAATTCCACGAAGGGCCGCAGATAGCGATTTGGCCTGCTCGTGATGCTGACTTCCTTTGTGCCCACGCTGTTCAGCCTTGTGGCAAAAATCATGGCGTCGAACAGGGTGCCGGCCTTTGCGATGCCAAGCTGGGCGTGGCTGTCATAGTTTGCGGAGATCCTGCAGTAGTTGTCGAAGGATTCATTATAGCCGCCGCTCGTCGTATAGCTCCATTCGCCCATCCCGTTATTGACCGTAATGTCGCCGCCGTTGTTGTTGCTGGCCGTCGCCTTCATATATTTGACCAGCTTGCTGTAGTAGTTCACGGTATTCTTGCCGTCCGCGGAAAAGCTGCCGCCGATGGCGATCTCCCAATCCTGCCAGTATTTCCGGCTCGCGTCGTTATAGCCCGCAATGCCGGAGCGGGAGAAGGCGAAGCTCGGATAGACCGTATGCTGACGGTTCGGCTCCGGGATGCGGACCGTCGCGCGGAGGCGTTCGCCCTCCGGGAGACTGGAATGCCCGGTGACCGCGGCGTCGGCGGCGCTGCCGATCAGGGCGGCCTTTTCCCGGTCGATCCGGGCCGAGACGTCCTCGCCGTCGCCCCCGGCCAGCAGGGTGGCCAGGTTCCGGCCGGAGCCGTCGGGCTTCCTTTCGGGCGACTTGCCGCTAATCGTCACCGTGACGCGCTCCGAGACCAGCCTGCAAAGCCCCTCCTCGCCGCCGCCCCGGAGCTCGCTCAGGATCAGCTCAAAGCTTTTTTCGGAGCTGTCGTCGGTGGCGATCAGCTCAATGGGAATCTCAATTTCGTCGATGGAGCCGGCGAAGGCCAGGTCCCCCTCCTTTTTCGCGTAGTCCACGCCGGCCCTGGCGCTTCCGTCCACGGTCTCGTAGTGGACCGTCACGTTGTAGCTCTTGCCGCCGCTGCGGACGACCCTGACGCGGGCAGTGCTGTCCGCCCGGGAGGCGGCGACCCGCTCCGCGGCGAAGCCCAGCTCGGAGGGCTCGCCCCGGTCGTTGTCGGAGACCATCAGGGTCAGGGTATTGCACGTGTCGCTGAGCTGGCCGCCCTCGCAGGCGGCGATGGTGAACAGGCCCAGCTCGGGCAGCTCGGCGAGCCCGTCGTCCTTCGCCGTGACCCGGATGTACTTCACGGTCTCGCCGTCGGCGAAGCTGAGGGCGAAGCGGTAGACGGCATAGTCCTCGTCGAAGCGCAGCTCGGTGTAGCCGGGCTCTTCCTCGGCCTCCAGATCCTCCGGGAGGGCGGGGGGCTCGGGAATGGGCTCAAAGGCCTCGCCCATCATGGATTCCGTGCAGCGGAGCTCGCCGCCGCTGCCGAGGATGCAGCGGAAGTCCAGCCCGCTCCAGGTCCCGGTCTCAAAGCTCCAGAGATCGTCCCAGCTCAGGGCCAGCTCCGGCTCGTTCGCGTCCCGGATGTCCTGCCAGATCCCGTGCTGCTTGACCTGCCAGCGGTAGCTCTCCGCGGTCTCGGAAAGGCGCAGCGTCAGCTCGTCCCCGTTCTTCGCGCCCTCCGGGGCCTCCGGGACGAGAATCGACGCCGGGGAGGCGGTCATTCTGCGCTCAGCCGGCGGAACGCCCAGGGGCTGAAAGGCCGCGATTGGGTTGGGTTTTTCGTATTCGATCAGCAGGTCCTGCCGGCCGGAGGCGGCGTAGTCATAGACAGAGCCGCTGCCGTCGGCCTGGGTGGTGACGGCCGGCGCGTAGGTAACCAGGGCGGTGACTCTGCCCACGGTGCCGCCGAGACGGTAGACCGGGATCAGAACCGTCTGCGGAAGCGCCTCCCCTTCCTTCGTCAGGGAGCCGGGCTCGCCCACGTCGGCCTGGTGGCTTCCGAAGGCAAAGGTGCCGTAGGGGTAGGCCTCGTTCCAGTCCTCCTCCACGGGAATCTCCCCCTCGGGGGTATGCAGGGTCTCCGGCTGCTCGCCCTGGCTGAGGCGTATTGCAGCCGCGTCTGAGGGCTCTGCCGCCAGCGCATAGCTGGGAATCATGGTGAAGCAGAGGCAAAGGCAGAGCAGCAGCGCCAACGCGCGCCGCCATAGGCTTGCGCAATTCTGTTCATTCATGGTTTTTTCCTCCGTCTGTGTGTTCATTCGGCTTCCGAACGGCTTGCTCAGGCGGATCGCTCCGCCTTTTGCGCAGGAAAAGGAGGGTGACGAGGACGGCCAGGAGAACGGCAAGAATCAGGGCCGCGACGATGCCGCCGTTCTTCGCCTCGAGCAGGAACGAGCCCATGGCGGAGGCCTCGGAGCCGTCGGCCGGCGTCAGAGGCGAGGCGGCAAGGTTCAGCGTCAGGAGCAGCAGCAGGGCGCAGACGCCGAAGCTGAAGAAGCCAAGGCGCCTCCGTGCCCGCCTTCTGCGCACCCGCTCCATTCGCTTTTGGACCTCCTCCACGGATTCCTCCACGGTGTAACGCATAGACATACACCTCCTTACACCAATTAGTACCGTTTTATCCGCAAATTACTCAGCAGATCGCATAAAAAAATCATCCGACACGCCAAAAAATTCAGCGTGTCGGATGGAGCAGCCGCGGCAATCAGTCCGCTTCGCCCCGGAGCTTGCGGTAGGGCAGATAGAGCGCGACCGCGGCCAGCAGGGGCAGGGCATAGCCGATATGGGAGGAGAGTCCCGGCGCGGACACCAGGAGATTGTACAGGCCGTGGAAGATCACGGACAGGGAGAAGGCGCCGACCAGGGCCGCCGGCGAAAAGGCCCGGAGCCGTTTGGCCGTGATGATCCCGACGCTCAGGGCCGCGACGCTGACGATGTGCATCACCCCCACGGCCAGGCCCCGCACGATCACGTAGGGCAGACTGGACACCGCCCCGGAGAGCAGGCTGCAGCTGTTCTCAAAGGTCGCGAAGCCCGCGCCGAGTCCCACCGCCAGAAGCAGAAGCTCCTCGTCCCCCGGATTCAGCAGCAGAAGAAGCATCAGCAGGGGCAGCAGCTTCATCAGCTCCTCCACCACCGGAGAGAGGAAGATCCGCACGTCCTCCTCCGTCCAGTCGAGGAGATAGTGGAGATAGCCGCTGAGATAAGCGGCCAGCAGGCAGACCAGCATCCCCACGACGAAGGCCAGCACAAAGCGCCTCGCCGGACCCCGGATGAAGAGCATCGAAAGCAGCAGGGGCACCGTGATACACAGCAGAATGTTCTCCGCGTAGATCATAAGGCCGCCTCCTCTCTGCGCAGGGCGATCAGCAGCAGCGGCAGACAGACGAGCAGGAGGAGCTCCGCCGCCACGTAGAAGACGCCGGCACTCATGTACAGGGTGCTCTCTGTCCAGGCAAAGCAGGAAAAGGAAAGGGCGGTCAGCGCGGCGGGGTCCCTTCCCCGGCGGAGGGCAAGAAGCGTCCTTCCCAGGGCACAGAGCAGGATGAAAAACAGGACCCCGTAGGCCGCGTAATCCGCCGCCGAGGCCCAGGGCCCCGGAAGGAAAAAGGTCCCGCCTTGCAGCAGCAGGAGCAGGGCGGTCAGGCCGCCGAGCAGACGCCATTCCAGACGGGAAAGGGCCTCCGACTGCTTCAGGGAGCGGGCGCAGACACAGAGGAAATAGCCGAAGCAGAGCCCGACCAGGATGTCCTCGACCCACTCCCCCGACCAGCCGATCCACAGGGCGGCGCTGGCCGCGGCAAAGAGGGCCGCGCAGAGCGTCTCCCGCCGGGCAGCGGCGAAGCGTCCCCGAAAGACCGTGTTCAGCGTCGAGGCAAAAAGCAAAAACAGGCCGATCTCTCCGAACTCATTGGCCGCGAAGGGCATCCGGGTCTCCGGCCGCAGCAGGTCATAGGCGACCCAATAGACGTTGCTGATCAGATAGCTTGCCAGGCCAAAGGTGAAAAAGGCCGGCGCGATGGAGCGGCGGAAGGAGAAATATCGAAGGCAGAGCACGATCAGGACCGCAAGCTCCAGAGCGCCCAGAAGGATGGGCAGCATTTCCAGCAGCGTAGAAGACATCCCCGCTCTCTCCTTTCCGACCTTCAGCCCAGACTGTGCGCAAAGCCCATGGACTCCAGCTCCGCGCGAAGGGCCCGTTTGCCCCGCTCGCTGAGATTGTAGATCTGCTTAACCCGCTTTCCCGTGACCTGCGCAATCTCCGCGGGGCTCATATCCTCCAGGTATTGCAGCTGCAAAACCTCCCGGTACTCCGGCGCGATGCGCTCCAGCGCGAGATACAAGGCGCGGTTTCGCTCCTCCCGCAGGAGTTGCGTTTCCGGCAGACGCTCGTCAAGCTCCCGGGCGGACAGCTCCTCCCAGGGAAGCTCTCGCCTCTCCCGCCGCAGGCGCTTCATTGCCAGATGCTTTCCGATGGAGAAGAGCCAGGTCTTGAAGCTGCTCTTGCCGGAAAAGACCGTGGGCCCCGCCGCGATCTCGGCAAAGGCGTCCAGCATCAGCTCCTCCGCATCTTCGGGGTTGCGGATAAAGCCATAGAGGAACAGGGTCAGCCCCTCCCGGTGCCGCTCCAGCAGGCAGCACAGCGCGTCCTGATCGCCCTGCTTCAGATAAGCCCGGTACAATTCCTCATCCGTTTGCTCCATGCCCCCGCCTCCCCTCCTCCGGCGCGCCGTTTCAGTATCCGGGCGGGCAGGCCGTCAAGCGTTGAAGACGTACCGGTCCAGCCGCCCGAAGGCCTTCTTCACAACATGCAGGGGCAGGGCCAGGTTGACCCGGATGCCCCAGGGGTCCTTGAACATCCGGCCGTCCTGCCAGGCCACGCCCACGTCGGTGCCGAGCTTTTGCAGCTCCTCGAGGCTCTTCCCGTGGGCCCTGCACCAGTCCTCGCAGTGGAGGAATAGCATGTAGGTCCCCTCGGGCTGCATCAGCGTGACGCCCTCGAAGCGCTCCCGAATGAAATCGCAGGCGAAGCGGACGTTCTCTGTCAGCACCTGCCGCAGCTCGTCCACCCAGAGCTGCCCCGCCTCGCTGTAGGCCCCGATCAGGGCGTGCATGGACAGGACGTTCATGGAATTGTAGTGGCTCAGAGAACTCTCCTTGGCCTGGCGGTCCCGGAGCCAGTCATTGTAGATGATATGGTAGCTGCCCACCAGGCCCGCCAGATTGAAGGTCTTGGAGGGGGCGTAGAGGGCCGCCGTATGCTCCTGGGCCCAGGGGCTGACGGACTGGGTGGGGATGTGCCGATGGCCCTCCAGGATCAGGTCGGACCAGATCTCGTCGGAGATCACCCAGACCTGATGCTTCTCGAAGATCTCCATGGCCTTCTCGATCTCCCGGCGCTCCCAGACCCGGCCGCAGGGGTTGTGGGGACTGCAAAAGATCGCCGCGTGGATGCTTCGCTCCACGATCTTCTTCTCCATGTCCTCGTAGTCAATGCGCCAGACCCCGGCCTCGTCCCGGTACATGGGGTTCAGGACCAGCTCGTAGCCGTTGTTCTCCAGGGCGTGGGTGAAGCCCACGTAGGTGGGGCTCTGGAGCAGCACCGGGTCCCCCCGGGAGCAGAGCACGTTCAGGGTGGAGACCACCCCGCCCAGGACGCCGTTTTCATAGCCGATGTGCTTCGGCGCCAGGCCCTCGACGCCGTTGCGGGTTTTGTGCCAGTGGATGATGCTGTCAAAGTAGGCCTCCGAGGGTTGGAAATAGCCGAAGGCCGGGTGCTCGGTCCGGTGGATGACGGCCTCCTGGATGGCCGGACAGGCCAGGAAGTTCATATCGGCCACCCACATGGGAATCAGGGAAAAGCCCTCCTTCGGCCCCGCCGGGGCAAAGCCCCCGGGCTGGCCCACCATATCCACCGCAATGGCGTCCTTCCCCCGCCGATCCGGGAGAGTCGTGAAATCGTAATGCATGACAGCGCCTCTTTTCATTTATTTCTCTGGGACCAATATACCACAGCCCGGAGCGGATTTCAAGAGCGCAAAGCTTGACAGCCTCCACGGGCTCTGTTATGATGGAATGGTTCAATCCCGCCGCAGGGCGGCCTGACCCCAGGCCGCCGCCGACTGCGGGCAAGCGCCGCGCCGTGCAGCGCGGAATCGGAGGTGCTTTTATGCTGAAGCTGATCGAACCGACAATGGAATATGACAGAGAAATCCAGGACTACAAGCGCGAGTTTCTCGAAGCCGGAAGCTCCATGGACGGCTGCGGGTCCCTGCGGCGCTTTGAGAATACCGCGGACTGGCTGGCCTGCCTGGAGGCCTGCAAGCACCCGGAGACCGTTCCGGAGGATCTGGTCCCGGCCACGCTGTACATCTGCGTCCGGGAGGAGGACCGCCGGGTCGTGGGAATGCTCCAGATTCGTCACTGCCTGAACGAATACACGGAACAGTACGCGGGGCACATCGGCTACTCCGTCCGGCCAAGCGAGCGGCGAAAGGGCTATGCCTCGGCCATGCTCCGGGACGCCCTGCCCCTCTGCCGGGACCTGGGCCTGGACCGGGTCCTGGTCTGCTGCCGGGTGGAGAACGAGGCCAGCCGCCGGGTGATCCGGAAAAACGGCGGCGTCTATGACGCCACCGTCGCCGAGCCCCGCCGGGGCGTCAGCCTGGAGCGCTATTGGATCACGCTGTAGGGCCGCACAAAACGAAAATACATCATAAAAAAGCCGGGAACGGTCCTGCACGGAGCAGGGTCGTTCCCGGTTTGCTGTTCAGTTCTTATACTGAACTCCCATAAAAACCTTTAATCTGTTCCGGCGGGAATTGTGCCATACTGCGTTGTCGTCCTTGATGGGCGCCAGCCCATCTGCGTCCTCCGCCTTGTCTGGCGCAATTCCCACACGGAACATTTTTCAATCTTTTTATGGGAGTTCAGTATCAATCTGCGTCAGGCTGATGCTGCTGACCGTATCCGGGCTGTCCGCGTCAAAGAAGCAGACGGAAATCTCCAGTCCCTCCTGCCGGTAGCTCAGCACGCAGTCAAGGTCCGCGCTCGCGGCGTTTTCCGGCAAGCCCAAAGCGGCGAGCACCTCCGCCCTCGTCGCACCGAGCCCGACCCTGCCCAGGAGGGCGGCGTCGCTCTCTCCCTCGAATTGGACGCTGCACTCGATCCCGCGGATCACGCCGCTTTCGTTTTCCGTCACGGTCATACCGGGATAGAAATGGATCGTTCCGAAGGAGGAGCCGTCGCAGGCGTCCAGCGCCTGATCCGGCGCCGTCTGGGCGCCGAGGGCCGCCTTGACCTCGGCATAGGGCATCCCCGGCGCGAGCCTTACGCCGTTTACAAGCAGATACATGCCCTCCGCAGCCTCCGCTTCGCTGCTTTGCTCCGTCGGTGCGGTCGTGTCCGAAGCCGGCTCCGTTGGAATCGCTTGGGACGCCGGAGACGTCGAGGAAGGCGTCTGTTCATCCGGCTGTCCGCGCTCTGCCGTCTTCTCCGGCGAGGACATGACCACGACGGGAGAGGCAGATTCCGCCGGAGGCGCGTCGGAGGCAGGGGCCTGACAGGCGGAGAGGCAAAGCAGCGCCGCCGCGAGGATCAGAATTCGTTTCATGCTGCATCCCCCTCCATAAAAAGCGGCAGGATGGACCGCAGATCGACGCCGGGGGCTGTGGCGCAGTTCAGGATATACTGGTATCCGTCCCGCTTCCAGATGGCGGTATCTATGGCATCCGGCACCGTCGGCTCTCCCAGGAAACGTACCTCAACGCCGTTGATCCACTCCGAGCCCCGTTCCGCCGATCCCTGGGCCCAGCTCTCATAGAGGTCCGTCCGGTCGTCGGCGTACTTCATGGCATACACAACGCAGCCGTCGAAACGGTATTCCAGCAGGATGCCGCCGTTCTCGCCCAGGGACTCATCATATTTGCTGACAATCTCCCCGGAATAGCTCCCCGCCTCGGGCAGCTTCCAGCCGTAGCCCAGCCGGGCCTCCAGCTCCTCCATGGACGTCTCCGGCGGGAATTGGGGCTCCGCGTCCACGGTCTCCGCCGGGACCGGGGTTCCGGGGTCGGGCTCATCCCTGAACTCCGTGCCGGTGAAGCAGTAGATGCTCCAGTTCCCGTCCTCGCCGCGGGTCAGGCAAAAGTATTGGTCCACAAGTCCGTCCCGATACGAGACCTTTGTATGGTCGTACTCCACGTCGTAGCAGGCATGGACGACGCTCAGATCCTCCGGGTCCATTCCAGACAGCGCGGACAGATTCGCGCCGAAGCCGTCCCGGGCCATGGCGCAGCTCAGGTCCCCGGCGAGGAGCCGCTGCTTTTCGGTCTCGTCCTCCCGGAGCTCCCACAGCAACAGGGAGATCGTGTACGCCTGTTCACGCTCTTGGTTCAGCGCATCGCGGACCACCTGACAGGGCCGCGCCGGGAGCAGACGGGAGAAGAGATCGGTTTCCAGCACGGCTTTGGAATAGCGGGTCTTCGCGGCTATCTCGGCCGCCCTGGCGGAGACGTATTTGCTGTCAACAGAGGACCCGTCAGGCGCAGAGAAAGTCCCGGTTTCGGCGAGATAGCTGCCCTTCTCCGTCTTCCAGCTCCCGTCGGGCCAGAAGACCAGGGGCTCCTGATCGGAGAACACGTCCCGGCCCACAAGCAGGCGGGAGTCGTAGTCCAGGCCAAAGAGATTGGAGAGGGTGGGCAGGATGTCCAGACTGCTGACGGGCGAATTGACCTTGTACCCCTTCCCCTCCAGACAGCCGCTCCAGACGATCAGGGTACTGCGGTCCCGCTCGAAGCAGTTCTCCACCGGCTTCCCATAGAGCTCGGCCAGATAGTCCTCGCTGTTTCCCCAGTCCTCATTTTGTTCCAGGGCATAGGGGTACTGGGAGGAGGTCAGGACGATGACGTAATCATCTGCGACCCCAAGCTGTTCCAGCCCCTCCACCAGGTCCCGCAGTGCCAGCTCCACCTCCATGTTGGCGGCGAGGTAGGCCTTTACCGTGTCTGAATAAGGCAGGTCCTCCACCTCAGCCCAGTGCTTTTCAGCCATGGCGCTGCTTCTCCTGTGATAGGGTCCCATACCGGAATTCATCATCAGGTAGACGTTGCTTGGCGTCCAGTCATAGATAATCTGGCCTGCCTGCAGCATCATCTCCCGATCGCTGTACGGGTGCTGTTTTGTCAGCAGCTCCTCCAGACCGGTCTCGATTGTGCGGACCGCTTCATAGCCCAGGTTCCCATGGGTTTCGGCACGGCGGAAGGTATCGGCGGATTCGTCGCTGAAGGCCCAGGAGTGATAGCCCAGGGCCATCAGCTGATTGCCCAGCGTAAGATTCATGGATTTTCCGACCGTATCCAGGGTTGACTGCACCCCGTGGGCCGGTGCAAGGCCGGTGAGAACGGCGAATTCGCCCGAGGCGGTCCCGCCGCCCCAATTTGGCTGATAGTAGTCGGTGAATTCGATGCCCTGGGTTGCCAGGCGATACAGCGTCGGGGTCCGCTCCGGGTCGATGACGTAGGGGGAAAAGCTCTGGGCGGTGATGAAAACGAGATTCTTCCCGGCAAGGAGACCTGTCATTTCGTTCTTCGCGCTGGGGGTCCGGGTTTTCAGCCAGCGGCAGGCCTCGGCAAGCTCTTCCGAGTCCGTTCCGGCAATCAGCGCGTCAAAGTCGAGGTCCAGAACGTTTCTTCCCGGCTCCTCGGCGGGGCTCAGCTCCTCGCCGGTATCGGAGCTCTCCGGCTCCTCCCCTGTATCCGTGCTTGTCAGCAGGGTCTCGCTGGATTGGACCGGCGCGTTGGCCGGGCCGTCTGTGCCGCCCTTGCGGGACAGCAGCAGCCAGCCGGCGCCCAGGGCGGCGGCCAGAAACAGGGCCGCCGCGGCCGCGGCCCAGCCGGCGCGCCTGCGGGAGCGCAGAACGAGGGGCGCGCCCTCCGTCGGCGCTTCGGAATTGCTTCCCGCTTTTGCGGCGCTTCGCGCCGACTGCTTCTGCGGGCCGGCGGCTTCTTCAATATAACGGGGGTCGATTTTCCCGATGGCGTCCAACAGCGTTCGGTTCATACTGCCACGTCCTCCTTTTCCAAAAATTGCTTCAACTGCTTTCGGGTCCGGTGCAGGGACATTTTGATCTTCCCCTCGCTGCAGCCCATCTCCCCGGCGATCTGCCGAATGGAGGAGAGATACC
>CAMVKI010000058.1 GCA_947168005.1 uncultured Clostridia bacterium | reverse complement strand
TTCTCGTTCCACTCGATGAACTGGGCAAATTCGTTGCCCATGAAGTTCAGCTTCTTGCCGGGATGGCCCATCTGCCAGCCGTAGAAGGTCCGCAGGTTGGCGAACTTGTCCACGTAATAGCCGGGCATCTTCTGGACCAGGGAGCACTTGCCGTGGACCACCTCGTCATGGCTCAGGGGCAGGATGTAGTTCTCCGAGAAGGCGTAGGTCATGGAGAAGGTCAGATTGTCGTGGGAGTACTTGCGGTAGATGGGGTCCTGGCTCATGTAGCGCAGGTTGTCGTTCATCCAGCCCATGTT
Source organism: uncultured Clostridia bacterium (assembly GCA_947168005.1). GTDB lineage: Bacteria > Bacillota > Clostridia > Oscillospirales > Oscillospiraceae > JAFRPC01. The sequence goes on along the minus strand of CAMVKI010000058.1, from coordinate 11,270 downwards.
CCACTTGAAGAGGAAGCCCAGGCCGCCGTCGGAGGTGGGACGGGTGATGAGCGGGAAGGCGGTGGATTCCTCGGCCACCATGATGGGCTGCTTGCGGACGGAGAAGGCCGCCTCGTTGAGCTTGCGCAGGAAGTCGATGGCCTCCAGATTTTCGTGGCCGCCGTACTTGTTGGGCCGGTAGTTGGGCCGGTTGTAGTCGAGGTAGAGCATGGAGGCCACGGCGTCCACGCGGATGCCGTCGATGTGGTACTGCTCCAGCCAGAAGACCGCGCTGGAGATCAGGAAGGAACGGACCTCGGGCTTGCCGTAGTCGTAGATCCGGGTGGTCCAGTCCGGGTGCTCGTTCATCATGGGATCGCTCAGCTCGTAGCAGCAGGAGCCGTCGAACTCAAACAGGCCGCTGGGGTCCTTGGGGAAGTGGGCGGGAACCCAGTCGAGGATCACGCCGATGTCCGCCTGGTGGAGCTTGTCGATGAGCTCCATCAGCAGATAGGGCTCGCCGTAGCGGGAGGTCGGGGCAAAGTAGCCCGTGACCTGATAGCCCCAGGAGGGGTCGTAGGGATACTCGGTGATGGGCATGAGCTCCACGTGGGTGTAGCCCATCTCCTTCAGGTAGGGGATCAGCTGGTCGGCCAGCTCGGAGTAGCCGTAGGGGACGTTGCCCTCCTTGCGCCGCCAGGAGCCCAGGTGCATCTCATAGATGTTCAGAGGCCGCTTGAGGATGTTCTGCTTGTCCTGTTCCTCGCGCCAGGCCTCGTCGTGCCAGACGTGCTTCGTCAGGTCGCAGACCACGGAGCAGTTGTCGGGCCGGTAGGTGGTGCGGAAGCCGTAGGGGTCGGTCTTGTCGATCTCCCGGCCGTCGGCGCCGACGACGAAATACTTGTAGGAGCAGCCAACCCGGGCCCACTTGGAGAAGACCTCCCAGATGCCCTGGGTAATCTTGGTCATGGGCAGATCGCCCTTGTTCCAGAAGTTGAAGTCGCCGATGACGCTGACGTAGCGGGCATTGGGCGCCCAAACGCGGAATACCCAGCCGTCTACGCCGTCTCTGGTTTCCTGGTGGCAGCCCAGGAGCTCATAGGCCCGAATGCTGTCGCCGCGGTGGAAAGCCTCTGCCATTTTCTGTACGCGTTCATCCATTGTTTCTTACCTCCCTTTGTGCGGCGGCCTTCGCCGTCCGCGCAAGTTAAAAAGAGTATATATATCCATTTCTATTATACTGAATTTTGGGGAAGAATGCAACGATTTCCTTTTGATTAATTCCACAAAACCTTCACCTGTTTTTTGTGCGTTCTGCCCAGTTGTATTTCAGTTGTCTTTTTTCGGGCTTTGTGATATATTGATTTTATGCTGAAATAAAAAGGAGAATTGCCATGAACGATTCCAAGCGCTATACCGATTTCGCCGTGCAGCAGGCCGTCGAGCTGCTTTCGATCGACAGCCCCACGGGCTATACCGCCGCCGCCGAGGCGCATCTGCTGAAGACCTTCCGCGAGATGGGCTATGAGCCCGTTCACACCGTCAAGGGCGGCGTTCTGGTGGACTTAGGCGGGAACGACAAGGAGAACGGGCTGCTGCTGGAGGCCCACTGCGACACCCTGGGCGCCATGGTGGCCGAGCTCAAGGGCAGCGGTCGTCTGCGCGTCGTTCCTCTGGGCGGTCTGCCCGCCGTCATGGTGAACACGGAGAACTGCCGCGTCGTCACCAAATTTGACGGGATCTACGGCGGCACCTTCCAAATCTGCAACGCCTCCACCCACGTCAACGGCGAGCTGCGCAAGACCGTCCCGGACTACGACAACTGCGAGCTCGTTTTGGACGAGGCCGCCGCCTCCGCCGACGAGCTGAAGGCCCTGGGCATCGGCGTGGGCGACGTGGTCTGCTTCGATCCCCGCACCGTCGTCACGGAGAAGGGCTACATCAAGAGCCGCTTCCTCGACGACAAGCTTTCCGCGGGCATCCTGATCGCCCTGGCGAAGTACCTGAAGGAGGAGGGCCTGACCCCGGCCCGCAGGGTGTATCTGCACTTCACCGTCTATGAGGAGGTCGGCCACGGCGGTGCGGGCTCCGTTCCCGCCGGCGTCACCGAGGCGATCTCCGTGGATATGGGCTGCGTGGGCAGCGGCCTGCAATGCACCGAGCGTCAGGTCTCCATCTGCGCCAAGGACAGCGGCGGCCCCTACAGCTACGAGATCGTCCGCAAGCTCATCGCAGCGGCCAAGGCCGAGGAGGCCGACTACGCAGTGGACGTCTACCCCCACTACGGCTCCGACGTGGAGGCCACCCTCGGCGCCGGCTGGGACCTGCGCCACGGCCTCATCGGCCCCGGCGTCTACGCCTCCCACGGCTACGAGCGCAGCCACAAGGACGGGGTGGAGAATACGCTGAAGGTGCTGGCGGGGTATATCAGGGAATAGGCAAGAAGTAAGAATTAAAAGGTAAGAATTAAGAAGTGAGGAGAATGGTATGGAAGCGATTACGCAAAAGGATCTTTTGAACTATAAGTTTCTCTCCGCTGTGCGCTTTGCGCCCGGGGGCGAACGCGCGGCCTTTGTTGTGGCGAACTCCAACGAGGAGGAGAACTGCTACGAGCGACGGCTGTGGCTCTACGAGGACGGCGCGCTGCGCCAGCTCACGGACCTCGGCAAGGAGGGCTCCTTCCTCTGGCTGGACGAGCGGCGGCTGATCTTTCCGGCGGTACGCTCGGCCAAGGAGAAGAAACGGGCCGAGGCCAAGGAGGCCTTTACCTCCTACTACGTCCTGGACGTCTGCGGCGGCGAGGCCCTGCCCTATATGACCCTGCCCTTCTCGGCGGAGTCCATCCGGCTGCTGGACGAGGACCTGTTCCTGGTCACGGCGACCGTGGACAAGAAGAACCCCCTGCTCTGGCAGGCCTCCGACGAAGAGAAGGAGAAGGCCCGGAAGGAGAAGGAGGAGGAGAAGGACTACGAGGTATTCACCGAGCTGCCCTTCTGGTCCAACGGGGCCGGCGTCACCAACGGGAACCGTACCCTGGCCTATCTGGTGGAGCGGGAGCCCCTGAAGATCACCCCCATGCTGAAATCCCCCGAGGATCTGATCTGCCAAACCGTCTGCGGCGACGAGGTGCTGCTGGCCTACGTGCCCTGGCAGGCCAAGTACCCCCTCCAGGGCTTCTGCCTCCGGGGCTTCAACTGGCGCACCGGGGCCCAGCGGGAGATTCTCGACGAATGGGAGCTGCGGGCCGAGCATATGGAGGTTGCCGGGGGCAGGGTCCTGCTCATGGCCACAAGCGGACGCCGCCACGGTCTGAACGAGAACGCCTGGGTCTATGCCCTGAATCCGGAAGAGGGCAGGCTGGAGCTGCTCCGGCAGGAGGAGTACAACATGTACAACTCCGTGGGCTCCGACTGCCGTATGGGCGGCGGCCGTCAGGCCGTGGGTACCGACGAGGGCCTGTATCACCTGACCACCCGGGAGGGGAACGCAGTGCTCCACCTGCTTCGCCCCGACGGCTCCGACGAGCCGGTATATACGGGGGAGGGGGCCATTGACTGCTTCGACCTGGCAAACGGGAAGCTCCTCTGCGTGGGCCTCTACGATATGCGGCTTCAGGAGCTCTACGAGGCGAAGCTGGGCGACGAAAAGCTGAACCGTGTTTCCCATTTCAACGACGCCGCCCTGGAGGGCCGCTATCTCGCGCAGCCCGAGCCCATTACGGTACAGAGCTGCGGCTGGGAGATCGGCGGCTGGGTGCTGAAGCCGAAGGACTTCGACCCGACGAAGCAGTATCCCGCGGTCCTGGACGTCCACGGGGGCCCCAAAACCGTCTACGGTCCCGTCTTCTACCACGAGATGCAGGTCTGGGCGAGCTTAGGCTATTTCGTCTTCTTCTGCAACCCCATGGGCAGCGACGGAAGAGACAACAAGTTCATGGACATCCGGGGCCGCTACGGCGACACGGACTATCAGAATCTGATGGACTTCACCGACGCGGTGCTGGCCCGCTATCCTCAAATCGACCCCAAGCGGGTCTGCGAGACCGGCGGCAGCTACGGCGGCTTTATGACCAACTGGATCATCGGCCACACGGATCGCTTCTGCTGCGCCGCCTCCCAGCGCTCCATCGCCAACTGGCTGGCCTTCTACGGCATGTCGGACATCGGCTACTACTTCGCCGGGGACCAGACCGACGGCGATCTCTACGACAGCCCCGAAAAGCTCTGGGCCCAGTCGCCCCTGAAATACGCGAAGAACGTGAAGACCCCGACCCTCTTCATTCACTCCGACGAGGACTACCGCTGCCCCATGGCCGAGGGCATCCAGATGTATTCCGCCCTCATCGACCGGGGCGTAGAGGCCCGGCTCTGCCTCTTCCACGGGGAGACCCACGAGCTCTCCCGCTCCGGCAAGCCCAAGCACCGGCAGCGCCGTCTGAAGGAGATCACGGAGTGGTTTGAGCGGCACGCCAAGTAAGTAAGGAATAAGTAAGAAGTATCAGATTCAGAAGATTTTCTGCCGAAAGGAGATGCTTCCTTCCATGACAAAGATCGGTAAAATACTCGACAAGCACCGTAAAGAAAAAGAGAATCGAAAAATACGCTCAGAAATGTATCAGCAGGTTGTACGCATGGAAGATTCTGAGGAATATTCGCGGCTCAGCACGAACGGAATCCAGGCTTTAGAGGACCAGGACTATGAGGATGCCCTGCGCTGGCTTGACGAAGCGATCCTTCTCAGCGGCGGGAAATGCTTTTGGGATTTCTATCATCGCGGGATGGCGCTTCAAGCGCTGAAACGGCACGAGGAAGCTGTTGAGGCTTTCAGCAGAGCGATCACACTGGAATCGAGGGAAGAGAAGTGCTATTTCTTTCGCGGAGTATCCTTGCTGGCGCTTGGAAGGTATCAGGAATCCATCTCTGATTTCAGCATGGCAATCGGGATGCGTCCCGAAAAGCCGATTGCGTACTTCAATCGCGGCTTTGCGTACGACAGGATCGGACAAAGCGAAAAGGCCCTGGAGGACTATGGCAAAGCAATCGAATCAGCGCCGGATCTTCCGTTATCTTACAACAATCGCGGTCTGATTTATACGAAACAGGGCGAATTCGGCAGAGCGCTTTCCGACCTGCAACACGCCTTGGAGCTGAGTCCGGAAGAACCGCACATCCTGAACAACCTCGGATACTTATATATGAAACGAGCTGAGCCCGGCGACAGCGAGCTTGCGCTGGAGCTGTTTGAGAAGGTTCTTGTGCTTGACCCTGGGTTTTTATCTGCCTATGAGAATCGGGCAAAGCTATATCGCCAACTCGGTCAAATCGATCTGGCCGAGCGGGACGAGGAAAAACTCCGCACGTTGAAGCAGCCGAAGGAAACCTGAAAACAATCGAAAAGAAAAAGCAAGAGGTAAAAGGCTGCGATAACCTTTTACCTCTTACTTATTACTTGTTACTTATTCTTTCGATGATTATTTTAGGACTTTAAACCAATAGATGAGAGCCTCCCCGATCAGGCAGAGGGGCAGGGCCGCGAGGGCGTCGAAGACCGAGTGCTGCTTGACGAAGAAGGTGGCGGCGATGATGATCACGACAAGGATCGGAAGCAGGATCCGCCACCAAAGGCTCGTCGCCTTTCGGTGCTCGAAGACCGAGAGAATGGCGATGGAGTAGCCCGCGTGGAGAGAGGGCAGGACCCCGGTGGGGGTGTCGAAGGGATAGACCACAGACCCGAGGATCCAGGTGAAGATGTTCTGCCTGGGCATGGCTTCGGGCCGCAAAAGCTGGATGTTCGGCCAGAGAATGTAGACCAGCATGGCCCCGGCCTGGGTAATCATGATGTAGATGCAGAGCTTCCGGAAGGCCGGAATATCGTAGAGCAGAAGATAGAGCAGGGAGCCCGCAACCAGGAGGAACCAGAGCAGATAGGGGACCACGAAGACCTCGCAGAAGGGGATCAGGTCGTCGAGCCGGCTGTGGACCACGTGGCAGCTTTCGTAGGGGATCAGGTTTTCCGTGATGAAATAGAGGGCAAAATAGACGATCCAGCCGCCTAAGAGCAGGGTGTGGCGGTATTCAGGGCTCGTGATATTGGAGAGACGGAGCCTGCGGTAGTTCACGACGGGTTGTTTCACGGCTGCGCCTCCTCCTTCGGCCGGTTATAGGGCCAGTTTTTCTTCGGCTGGGGCCGGTAGGGGACGACCTTGTGCCGGGGCAGGGCCTCGGCCAGGGCGGTGATCCGCTCCGTCAGCTTCCGCTTGATCCGTGCCCGCTCTGCCTCGATGGGAGCCCCGGGGTCAAAGCGCACCGGCTCGCCGAAGCAGAAGCACCGCAGGGCCGGGGCAATATACATGGGCACGAAGGCCAGAGCCTTCCCCGTGCGGCGATTGTAGAGCTTCGCCACGTCGATGAAGCGGTCCTGGAAGTCGTCGAGGATCTGGTTGCAGCGCTGATCGTGCTCCGGGAAGATCAGCACGGAGCTCCCGCTCTCCAGAGCCTTCACGGTCTCCTTGAAGGTGGTGAGAACGCGGCTGTCCCGGTAGACGGGAATGGTCTCGGCGTGGTTGAACAGAAGCACCGCCAGGGGTACGATGGCGTGGGAGAGGAGCTTGTAGAAGGGGTGGGTCCACTTCGGATTCTGGGACCAGAAATCCCGGAAGGCGTAATCCGCCACCCGGTCCCGCTCCATCATCTCCGAGGCGCACCAGGTCTTCCGGGGCACCGGCATCCGCAGCTCCCCGGTCAGGGGGCCGTGGGCCTGACAGTGGTTGCCCACGAAGATCACGGGCTCCCCGGCGGGGAGATGCTCCTCGCCCAGGCAGCGCATCTTCGGATACAAAAGGTCAATCGTGCCCCGGATGAACCGGTACGCCCGCTCCGCGCCTTTCTTGCTCACGCTCCGACGCCTCCTTTCACGCAGCCCGCGCATACGACTGATGGCTATTATAATTCCAATTTCTGAACGATTACCAAACGCAATGTGAACGAAATGTGAATAAAAGAATTGACAAACCCTGTAAACCTTTTTCCCGGCTCGCGCATCTAAGAGACAGAACCCATAGAGAGCGAGGTGGCGAAGATGTGCCCGGAACCGGATTTCGGACTGTGTTATCACAGCCTGATGGAGTACTACCGGCCATCCAAGGAGTACTCCAAATCACAGCTTTCGGTCATTTTGGCACGGTATTTCAGCCGGAATCCCGGAGCTGGGGATACAGAAGGCGAAAAACCAGAAAAGGTGGTGAGTACCTATGAAGCATGAAACGTCAAACGGGACGCCGGAATTGTCGGCGGCGCTTCTGGAACGGGCGAAGACCGGGGACCGGGAAGCCCTGGCGGGCCTCTATACTGCCACGGAGCTGGAGATCTATCGCACGGTCCACGCCATCCTGAAGGATGAGGAGCTCTGCCGGGACGTCCAGCAGGACGCCTATCTGCGGGCCTTCTCCCGGCTGGAGGAGCTGCGGGACCCGGCGGCCTTCCTGCCCTGGCTCCGACAGATCGCCGTTAACGAGGCCCGGATGCAGCTCCGCCGGAAACGGCCCCTGCTGTTCTCGGAGCTCTCCGTTGAGCCGGACGCCGGGGAGCCGGAGCTGCCCGACCTCCGGGCGGAGGCCTCCCCGGAGCTCAGCTTAGAGCGGAAGGAGAACGCCCGGCTGGTCCGGGAGATCCTGGACGGGCTCCCCGAGGGTCAGCGCCTGCTGCTGGGCATGTTCTACTACGAGCAGATTCCCATCAAGGAGATCGCCGCCGATACGGGCCTCAGCGAGGGCACGGTGAAGGCCCAGCTCTTCCGGGGGCGCAAGCGGGTGGAGACCGAAGTAAAGCGTCTCGAAGAAAAGGGCGTCAAGCTCTACGGACTCTCGCCCCTGCCCTTCCTCCTGGCCCTGCTGCGGCGGCAGGAGCCCGCCGCCGAGGCCGGGAAGACCCTCATGGCCGAGACCTTCACCAAGGCCGGGATCGCCCCCGCCGCCGAGGCTGTGGGCCTGCACGTGGGCCGGAGCTTCTTCCAGACTGCCCTGGGCCGGGTCGTGCTCGGCGTCATCGTGACCGGCGTGGTGGCGGGCGGCGCGGCGGGCTGGCGCTGGGCCCGGACCAACTTCAACCTGGGCGACGTCCGGCCCACCGAAACCCTGGAGATCCAGCTGCACGTGGACACCGACGAGGAACTGACCGAAGAGCCAACCCTGGACACGGAGGAGCCCAGCACAGAGCCCGACACCGAAGAGGACCTGCCCCCCGAGACCAGCGAGCCCGAGGAGCCCACGGAGCCGGAAGAGACTACACAGCCCACGGACCCACAGCCTACCGACCCCGCGCCCCAGCCCACGGACCCTACCCAGCCCACAAATCCGGAACCAACCCAGCCGACGTATCCTGCGCCTGCGGGCCCCACACCCACGCAAGCGACGGAGCCGCCCTCTGCCGAACCGACGGAAACATCAGAACCGATCCAAACACCTCTTTCGGAAGAAACGGAAGAACATGATACTGCCGAGGATCTGATCCTGCCGGGGGAGGAACCGAGGATTGTTTCATGGACGATCAATTTGAATCCTCCGACGGAAGGGAAGCCTTATATTTCCACTGTCGGCCATGAAACGGTGCTGAACGTTAAGACGGTTGGGGCGGAGGAGCCGATCATCTACGTGGACAAGCCTTCTGTCGCAATGGTGAAGCCGTTTTGGAGTGAGCCGGGCAAAAGCAAGACATTCCATTTTCCAATTCTGTTTGTCGGAACAGGTTCCTGTACTGTTACATGTGCGTATCAGGGAAAAACTGCGTTTTCGATCAAAGTGGAAGTTATGGAACAGCCCTGAAAAATATAAGGAATTATTGGAGGAAAAATGAAAAAATATATTACTTTTATGATGGCAGCGCTTTTGGTTTGCGCGATGATGATTCAAATGCTCCCGCTGGCCTTGCCTGTATCTGCGGAAGCCGGAACGGAGGACTATGAGCTTTCAAACGAGGTCCCTGCAGGACTGGAATTTACCACTGCAGCTTTTTTTTCAAAGGTAGACAACAGCGTCAGGCTGACATGTAAAAACAATATTGCGTGGTATAACTATGGAAACTATTCCGTGTTCCTTGATCCTTATGGCAATATCATAAACGGTGAAAAACTGAGCCTTGTAGCCTATGTAATTGGAGAGTTACAGGTGGCAAAACCTGTGAACAGTTCCTTATACGCGATCTATTACAAGGGAGTCAGGATTTCTCAACCGATCTATATCGATTGCTTTGAACAAGGGGACTGCGTAATTGCCGAGAAAGAAGGCGGGAGAGATTTTTACGCGCCGGATGGAAGTCGCAGAATACCCGGCGCTTTGCCGACGGAGTATGAAGCGCGGAGCGTCACGTCTGCAGGAACGGTAATTGCAAGAAAGTATAATCCTGGTATCATCTACAGCGACGGAACAAAGGCTTATGATTACGCGCTGTTCGATCAGAATGGGCGAAAGCTGTTTTCATCGGCTTTTACCGGAACAGATGAGTCAGAAACATTGTATCTGATAAATGACCATATGATTTCAATGCATGGAGGAGCGAAGTTTGACAATTATGGAGTTCCATACGGGAAGGGCTCGGAATATGTGATTGGCGGCGAGACTGTGTTTATCACCGCTGCAACGGAAGAAAACCAACATGAGATCTATGATCTGAACCATAACAGATTGGGCAGCATAGAAGCAACCGGATTTTTTCGTGAGCTCGGAGACGCGATCATTTATCAGTTGAACGGGCGCTTTGGCTTGATGGATAAAAACGGAAACGTACTTGTGGAGCCGACTTATCCATGGGCTGTGAATGCTAATGTCAACGATTCTTACTATATCTCTTATCAAATGCCTGCGCTGAAGGCGGTGGCTTTTGAAAGGTTGGATTATCAATACGATCTCTATAACGGAAAAGGTGAGCTGCTTGGTGTGTTTGCGGATGCCCCGATTGTCTACCCGAACTGTATCGTAGTGAATCATTCTGACGGGACACCGAACGTCTATGATCTGAATGGGCAATTAACGATGGCCTGTGCTCAAGGTCAATCTTTCAAAACTGTTAACGGCGTATGCTTTCTCTGCGATGGAAGCAGCAGTTTGTACTACGTTGTGGACCTGTATGGCAACAGGCTCTCAGAGGAGGGGTACACGACCATCAGCGAGGATTTTGCCGATGTATACGGTTTGGTACATGTGAAACGGGGAAACGCTTGGTATACTGTGAATGCTGTGGGAACCGTACAGAACGAGAATGGGATGGACGCGAAGGTCGATCTTAGCAACCCGTGGACAAAAGCACTGAAGCCGGAGGAATTGCTTGGCGTTTACTCCATAAATGGGAAAAACGGCATCTGCCGGTATAAACCGCCGATCAATGCCTGCGAAAAAACCGAAGACGGAAAGCATGAATGGAAAATCAGTGAGGTCTTGAAGGAAGCGACCTGTACTGAGACGGGAGAGGCTGTGTTCAAGTGTTCTTATTGTCAGAGGACAAGAAAGGAAAGCATCCCCATCGACCCGGAGAATCATGCATGGAGTTTTACGGAGGCGCTGACAGAGGGAGATAGCCTGCATGACAGGGAAGGGCTCTACACCTGTATCCGCTGTGGAGCAACCGAGGAGGATGTGCTATGTGCGGGCAAGGTCTTCACGGACATGCCCGCCGAGGGGAACTGGGCCCATGATCCGATTGACTGGGCTTACTTCAACGGCATCACCTCGGGTAAGTCGCCAACGACCTTCGCGCCCAAGGACACAGTGACCCGGGCCGAGGCCATGAGCTTCCTCTGGAAAACACTGGACAGTCCGGAGCCGGAGACCACGGAGAACCCCTTCGCGGACGTGAAGGAGGGCAAGTACTACTACAAGCCCGTGCTCTGGGCCGTGGAGAACGGGATCACCAGCGGTACAAGCGAGACCACCTTCGGCCCGAAGGAGCCCTGCACCCGGGCGCAGATTTTGACCTTTATCTGGACCGCCGCAGGCAGGCCGGAGCCGGAGACCACTGAGAATCCCTTCGCCGACGTGAAGGAGGGCAAGTACTACTACAAGGCGGTCCTCTGGGGCGTGGAGAACCAGATCACCAGCGGCATTGCCCCCGACCAATTCGGCACCAATAACACCTGCACCCGGGCCCAGATCGTGGCCTTCCTCTACAAGGCGAAGGACCTGATGCACCAAGACCCCGCCCCCCAGCCGGACCCGGAACCCGACCCGGAGCCTGTTCCCGCCCTCGAAGAGCCGTAGGGGCGGCCATTGGCCGCCCGCACCCCGCGCAAAGGCTTCCCATACG
>CAMVKI010000057.1 GCA_947168005.1 uncultured Clostridia bacterium | reverse complement strand
ATAATCCCGGGTCACCCCTAATGTCGCCGTGTCCATTTTCATGGGTACAGTTTACACTTCCCCTACCCTAATCCTTAATCCTTAATCTCTAATCCCTCGTCCGTGCGGGGAGCGGCGGACAAGCAAGGCTTGTCCCTACAGGCGGTTCTGTTGCCTGTTGCCTGTTGCCTCGTCCGTGCGGGGAACCCGTGGCGCACAATGTGCGCCGCTACGGGCGGGCCTGTTCCTTATTCCCTCAGCCCTTTCCTCACCCTGATCCTTGATCCTTGATCCCTGATCCCTTGTCAGAGCGGGGAACCCGTGGCGCACAATGTGCGCCGCTACGGGCGGGCCTGTTCCCTATTCCCTCAGCCCTTTCCTCACCCTGATCCTTGATCCTTGATCCCTTGTCGGAGCGGGGAACCCGTGGCGCACAATGTGCGCCGCTACGGGCGGGCCTGTTGCCTGAGAAAAGAAAATCTCCGTCCTTTCGGACGGAGATCTGTTTCCTTTGAACGGAGAAAAATCAATAACCTCTTCTCTTGTTCTTACGGGCGGCCTCGCTCTTCTGCTTGCGCTTCAGACTGGGGCTGACGTAATGCTCGCGCTTGCGAACTTCCTGCTGGATGCCAGCCTTCTGGCAGCTCCGCTTGAAGCGCTTGAGAGCATTCTCCAAGGATTCGTTTTCCTTGACCTTGATCTCAGACATTGATTTCCCTCCCTCCGACACGACCGGTTAAATCCAGGTCGCTTTCAGGGCCTTTTTCAAAAGGCGTGGTTATTATACAGACCATTTTGTCAAATGTCAAGTATTATTTCCGGAATTTTTGATTATTTTGTGGTTCCGGGGAAAACGCGGATCTTTCACAGGAACAATTTGACAAATCGTCCTCCATATGGTACGATGAGAACGGTCATAATCCCCTGCGCGGCTCCACCCCGGAGCCGGCGGCGCGGGCACGATTCTGACACAACTATTAGGAGGCTCGACCACCCATGAAAAAGTCCATCCGTGTTCTCTCCACCCTCCTCGCGCTTCTGCTCCTCGTCTCCGCCCTCTCCTGCTTTGCGTCCGCAACCAACAACCAGACCTTCACCACCGCGCCCCAGCTCTACACCTACGTCCGCGACGGCTACAACTGGGGCGTTCAGGGCCCCATCACCATCACCAGAGGCACCCTCAAGGTCGGCGCCAGCTCCAAGGCCGTCTACCTTGTGACCCTCTCCGGCACGGAGATCGCCCTGAACCAGTCCACCGAGGTCGTCACGGACCTGCTCTCCGGCTTCAATCTGGAAAGCGCCTACTACCGCAACGTGGTCAAGACCATCAAGAACAACGTCCCCCGGAACGCCAATCTGATCCTCGCCGGCCACAGCCTCGGCGGCATGATCGCCCAGCAGGTGGCCGCCAACGGCGACATCAAGTCCGGCTACAACGTCCTCAACACGGTCTGCTTCGGCTCTCCCCTGCTGTCCGCGGGCTCCCGGGAGGGCACGGTCCGCCGCCTGGGCGACGTCTCCGATCCGGTCCCCTATCTCTCCGGCAGCCTGTTCAACAACACCCTCTGGGCCATCATGGGCCTCAACCGGGAGAACGGCGGCTACGGCATCCTGGGCATCCACGCCCACAACCTGAGCTACGCCCGCGCCGACGTCTGGGGCCGCTACGACGTCACCGGCACCAAGTACGGCAATGCGAAGCTCATCCTCGACCTGGATTCCAGAGTCTTCTATCAGTCCCCGATCATTGATTGGTAAAACAAAAAGCAACAGGCCGCCGGAATGTCCGGCGGCCTGTTTATTTTATGAGATATTTTTATGTGTTGTATCTTGATTTTACGCCTTATTTGTGGTATAATATAGGCGAAGACCGTAGGGGCGATCATTGATCGCCCGCGCTTGCGGAGCAAGCATCGTTTGCGGGAGCAAACGATCCAAACACTGGATTATGGCAGCCATGCCGGATTTGCCTCCGGCAAATTGTCCGCCCATGGCGGACCGGGCGCTCAATGAGCGCCCCTACGGCAGATTTGAGACGCTTCTGCCTCGGCTGGGCGCTGCCTCCAGTCGTCAGGCTGATAAAAACCGATTACGGAATTGCCATTTGAACGGTGGAAAAGAAACAGGCACAACAAGGAGATGAAAAAATGTCTGCAAAGGAAACACGCGCCCTGATGATCTATCTGAACAACCGGGTGGTCCTGGAGGCCCTGGACGACGCGGAGCGGGGGAAGCTGACCCTGGCCCTGCTGGACTATCTGGAATACGACAGGCTGCCCGCCTTCGACGGGGCCCTGGGCATGGCCTTTCTGGTCCTGCGGAAGGACGTGGACCGCAGCGTGGAGCGCTGGGAGGAGGAATGCGCCCGCCGCTCCGCCGCCGGAAAGAAGAGCGCCGCCCTCCGGGCCGCAAAAAATTTTGCGAAAGATGTATCTTGTGAAAGCGATAATATCAGCGGCGTATCATCGGAGGAAGAGCAAGAAGACCGTCTGCCCTCCAAGGATCAAGGGTCTTCAACGGCGTTGAACACTGTTGAAGACCCTTCAAATACCGGAACATATACAAATCCAAATTCATATCAAAATTCAAATTCAAATCCAAATTCAAATTCATATTCAAAGTCAAAGACAAATCCGGATGATCTTCCGATCTCCGGCCTTTCGGCCAGGGCGCGGGAGCGGGACTTTGCGCGTTTTTGGCAGGCCTATCCGAAGAAGGTCGGCAAGCAGGCGGCACGAAAGGCCTTCCTGCGAGCCGAGGTTCCCCTGGATACGCTGCTGTCCGCCCTGGAGCGCCAGCGGGACGACCCCCAATGGCAGCGGGAGAACGGGCGCTTCATTCCCCATCCCGTCACCTGGCTCAACCAGGCCCGCTGGGAGGACGAGGCCGCCTCTCCCCTGCCACAGGACTGCGGCCTGTACGGCGTGGAATGTCTGTAAAATAAATGGATTTTCGAAAGGAGAACGCAAAATGGAACCCTTTGATTTTACTGCTCTGCTGCCGCCGGAGGTGCGGGCGCGGGTGGCGCAGATCAAGGACCCGGCCCGGCGGGTGCTGGAGAACAAGGTCCGGGCCTACAACGAGCTCCCCGGCGCCGAGGACGGGAGCGGGGTGAACTGCCCCGCCTGCCGGAACAAGGGCTACGTGGCGGTGCTGGACGAGGACGGGCCCCGGATGGTGGTGCGCTACTGCGCCTGCCGGAGCCGCCGGGCCACGGCTCTGCGGCTGAAGGCCTGCGGGATGCTGGACCGGGCGAAGCTCTGTACCTTCGAGCGCTTCCGGACCGACACGCCGCTTCAAACGCGGATGAAGGAGCTGTCCCAGGCCTGGGTGGAGGACAGGCCCGGTCCCTGGCTGGCCTTCTGCGGCCAGTCCGGCGCGGGCAAGACCCATCTGTGCACCGCGGCCTTCGTCCAGGCCGTGGCCCGGCGGGAGCTGGCGGGCGAATACATGCTCTGGGGCCCGGCTCTGCGGGAGATCAAGAGCAGTCTCTTTGAGGCGGGCGCCGCCCTGCTGGAACGCTATAAGAGCGCTCCCCTGCTCTACGTGGACGATCTCTTCAAGGGGCGGGCCGACTTGCCCCTCTCCGACGCGGACCTGCGGCTGGCCTTCGAGCTGCTGGACCACCGCTACAGCAACAATCTGCCCACAATCCTCTCCACGGAGCGGAGCTTCCCCCAGCTCGCCGCCCTGGACGAGGCCATCGCGGGCCGCCTTCGGGAGCGCTGCGGCCCCTACTTAATCAACATCGCCCCCGGACCGGAGAAGAACTACCGGTTCAGGGGCGAGGAGAAATGTTTGTAGACGGTCAGAAGATGAGATAGCTCTTCTTCTTTTCCGCTGCTTCAAAGCCGCCGATCAGGCCGCCTCTGGCATTGGCATAGACGTCATAGGCGTTTGTAAAGAACTTGACAAAGCTGCCGATCTGAAGGTGGTTGGCATTGATCTCGGCTTTATCGGCAGGGATTTCAAGGAGCATGGGCTTGCCGTTGGATTTGCCGGCGACGCCGCGATTAAAGAAGACGACGGAGACATAAAACTGATCATTTCGCTCCGTGAACTCCGCAATCATTCCCTCGGTGGTAAAGCCGCCGTTCTTTTCCTGGCTCCTGACCGTTTCCGCGGTTTCAAGCCGATGCCTCTGTGCCGGGGACAATTGCTTCAGGAATTGATCCTTTTTCTTGTTCTGCTTGATCGCGTAAACAATCAACAGAACACAGACGATAAGAAAGAAAACGCCAAATACAATCAGCGCGTATTCCATGGCTGTTGCCGCCTTTCCATGCATTGCTGCAGCGATCAGAAGAGGATATCCCACTTCTGCTTTTCGGGGTCCATCCAGCAGCGCACGTAGCTGCCGACCTGCAGCTTTGCGGCGTCGGCCTTGTCCTTGGGGACGGTCAGATTCGTCATCATCAGCTTGTTGAGGACCTTGTTGGGGATGACGGTGTTGTGCCACATCAACCGGACCCCGTACTTGGAGCCCTTGTCGAGCTTCTCGACCACCAGGGCCTCGATGACGAAGCCGCCCTTGCCCGCGGGCGCGGCCTCGGGCTTGGTCCGGAGCAGACAGTCCTTCTGCTCCTGGGTCATGGCGGCCTCCAGGGCGTCCTTGCGCTTGTTCTGCTTCCGGATAATCAGCCATAAGACCAGGATGATGACGCCCATGATGGGGACCACATAGAGCATCGCTTCCAACATTTGCTTGAGGGTCATGGTATTTGCTCCTCTTTTCTGTACTGTTTTTCCGTTCCGTTCATGCAGCGGAGCGAGGCTTACCTTGGGCGGATGAAAAAGCTGCGGATGCCGTCGCCGTTTTCGTCCCTGCGATATTCTACGGTGACGACATACGCCTCCCCGCCGACCCGGACGTTGAAGGCCGCGTTGGCAGTCAGGTCATTTCCGAGCCCATTGAACTGCACGCTGCGGGTCCCCTTGATCTCGACCTCACCGTTCAGCTTGATCTCCTCCCGAGCCAGGGCGTCGATGAGGGTCTGCACGTCGAGACTTTGGTCGTAGCTGACGCTGTGGAGCTTGTCGTTGTCCGCGTTGATGATGGCCTCCAAATAGGTCTGGGTCTTCTCGTCGAGCTCATAGCGATCAACGAACTTGAAAATGGAGGAAGACAGGGCGAACACAAAGGCCGCAGTCAGCGCGACAGACAGGACGATCCCGCCGATCAGCAAAAGCAAGCGGCGCTTGTGCACGCGCTTTCTACGGATTTCTTCTTCCATGAGAACACCTCCTGAAAATGACAAGTGACAGGTGACAAGTGACAAGTGACAGGTTCCGTACGGGCGGGCGAAGTCGGTATTGCCTCCGTGCGGAGGGAAAGGACGGCCAATGGCCGCCCCTACGGCGGGGTCGTTCCCTGTTCCCTTCACCCACCCTGATCCTTGATCCCTGATCCCTCGCCATCCGAGCGGGGAACCCGTGGCGCACACTGTGCGCCCCTACGGGCGGGTGCTTACTTGACAATCAGATTGACCAGCTTATTGGGCACGGCGATGACCTTCATCACGTTCGAGCCGACGCGGGCGACGGCCTTCTGGACCCACTCGTCGGCCTGGGCGTGGGCGGCCAGCTCCTCCTTGGAGAGGTCCGCGGGGGCCTGGATGGTGCCCTTGGTCTTGCCGTTGATCTGGATGGCGATGGTCAGCTCCTGATCCTTGCACTTGGCCTCGTCGTACTTGGGCCAGGCGCTGAGGGAGCAGAGGCCGCCGAAGCCCTTGAGCTCCCAGAGCTCCTCGGCGATATGGGGCGCGAAGGGGCTCACCAGCAGGAGCAGGGTCCGGAGCTCTTCCCGGTTGCAGCCCTTGTCGCCGAGCTGGTTCACCAGGGTCATGAGCTGGGCCAGGGCGGTGTTGGCCTTGAGCTGGTCGATGTCCGACGTGACCTTGCGGATGGTCTTGTGGATCAGGTTCTCGTTGGCCTTGGAGTAGGCGGTCTCGCCGTCCTCCACGGTCTCGGCCAGGGCCCAGATCTTGTCCAGGAAGCGCTTGCAGCCCTTGACGGAGTTGGCGGCCCAGGAGGCGGGCTTCTCAAAGTCGCCGATGAACATGATATAGGTACGCATGGTGTCGGCGCCAAATTCCCTGATGACGTCGCTGGGGTTGATGACGTTGCCCCGGGACTTGGACATCTTGATGCCGCCCTCGCCCAGGATCATGCCGTGGGAGGTGCGCTTGGCGTAGGGCTCCTTGGTGGGGACCACGCCGATGTCGTAGAGGAACTTGTGCCAGAAGCGGGAGTAGAGCAGGTGCAGGGTGGTGTGCTCCATGCCGCCGTTGTACCAGTCCACGGGGGTCCAGCGGTCCAGGGCCTCCTTGGAGGCCAGGGCCTCGTCGTTGTGGGGGTCGGTATAGCGCAGGTAGTACCAGTTGGAGCCCGCCCACTGGGGCATGGTGTCGGTCTCCCGACGGGCCGGGCCGCCGCAGCAGGGGCAGGTGGTGTTGACGAATTCGGGGATGGAGGCCAGGGGGCTCTCGCCGTCGTCGGTCAGCTCGTAGCTCTCCACCTCGGGCAGGAGCAGGGGCAGGTCCTTCTCGTCCATGGGGACCATGCCGCACTTGGGGCAGTGGATGATGGGGATGGGCTCGCCCCAGTAGCGCTGGCGGGCAAAGACCCAGTCCCGGAGCTTGAAGTTCTTCTTGGCCTCGCCCAGGCCCTTCTCCACCAGCCAGTTGGTGATGGCGGTCTTGGCCTCGGCCACGGACAGGCCGTTCAGGAACTCGGAGTTGACCAGGATGCCGGTCTCCACGTCGGTGAAGGCGGCCTCCTCCACCTTGCCCCCCGCGATGACCTCCACGATGGGCAGGCCGAACTTCTTGGCGAACTCCCAGTCACGGGTGTCGTGGGCGGGAACGGCCATGATGGCGCCGGTGCCGTAGGTGGCGAGAACGTAGTCGGAGATGAAGATGGGGATCTCCTTGCCGTTGACGGGGTTGATGCCCATGACGCCGCCGAGCTGAACGCCGGTCTTGTCCTTGTTGAGCTCGGTGCGCTCCATGTCGGACTTGGAGGCGGCGGCCTTCTGATAGGCCCGGATCTCGTCCAGGTTGGTCAGCCGGTCGGCCCACTTCTCCACCAGGGCGTGCTCCGGGGAGAGGACCATATAGGTGGCGCCGAAGAGGGTGTCGGGCCGGGTGGTGTAGACGGTGATCTCGTCGCCGAGGGTGGTGCCGAACTTGACCTGGGCGCCGTAGGACCGGCCGATCCAGTTGATCTGCTGGGTCTTCACCCGGTCGGGGAAGTTGACCTCGGCCAGATCGTCGATGAGCCTGTCGGCGTAGGCGGTGATCTTCATCATCCACTGGCTCCGGTCCTTGCGGATGACCGGCGCGCCGCAGCGCTCGCAGACGCCCTCGACCACTTCTTCATTGGCCAGGACGCACTTGCAGGAGGTACACCAGTTGACGGGCATGTTGGTCTTGTAGGCCAGGCCCTTCTTGAACATCTGGAGGAAGATCCACTGGGTCCACTTGTAGTACTTCGGGTCCGTGGTGTTGACCTCCCGGTCCCAGTCGAAGCTGTAGCCCAGCTCCTGGAGCTGGGAGCGGAAGACCCGGACGTTGCGCTCGGTGACGGTGCGGGGATGGACGTGGTTCTGGATGGCGTAGTTCTCCGTGGGCAGGCCGAAGGCGTCGTAGCCCATGGGGAAGAGCACGTTGTAACCCTCCATGCGCTTCTTGCGGGCGATCACGTCCATGGCGGTGTAGGGCCGGGCGTGCCCCACGTGGAGGCCCACGCCGGAGGGGAACGGGAACTCGATCAAGGCGTAGAACTTGGGCTTGTCGCTGAGGTCCTCGGTCTTATAGCTGTGGTTCTCGATCCAGTAGCTTTGCCACTTCTTTTCGATTTGTTCGTAGTCGTATTTCATATTTCCAGCCTCTTCTTGTATGGATTTCGTGGCGCACACTGTGCGCCGCTACGCGAGCGCGACGGGACGGGCGTCGTTCCAGAGCCGCTCCAGGTCGTAGAACTGGCGGGTCTCCTCGGTGAAGACGTGACAGACCAGGCTGCCGAAGTCCAGCAGGACCCAGGTGCCGCCGCGGTGGCCTTCCCGGTGGAGCATGGGCTCGCCGCAGGCTGTGACGGTCTCCTCCACGGCGTCGCAGAGGGTCTTGACGTGGGTGTTGGAGGTGCCGGTGCAGATCAGAAAGTACTCGGCCAGGGTCGTGACCTCGGTGACCTCCAGGAGCTTGATGCCGACGCCCTTCTTCTCCTCCAGGGCCTTGGCGGCAGCGAGGGCGATTTCTTTTGTTGTCATATCGTTTCCTCCTTATTTGGGGGTGTGATCTTTGAATGAATAATGAATAATGAATAGTGAATAATTGTGGTATTTTTCAATTCTGCGAATTGAAATCGGCCTCTACGGGCGGGTGCCTTCCCTGATCCCTGTTCCCTTCCCCCACCCTGATCCCTGATCCTTGATCCCTGATCCCTTTTCAGAGCGGGGAAATCGTGGCGCACACTGTGCGCCGCTACGGGCGGGATCAGAAGATTTCCCCGATGACGTCCGAGGCCACGGCGTAGAAGGTCATGGCGCTCAGGAGCAGGGAGATCAGCAGGATGAAAATGCCCTTGAGCCAGCCGGGGACGCCGGAGGTGTCCTCTTCGATCTCCACGTATTCCTCGGGGGCGTCCTTCAGGGCGTCGGCCGTGATGCGGGACACGGGACGGGGGGCCGGCGCCGGACGGGTCTGGACCGGAGCCGGGGCGGGCGCAGATACGGGCTTTGCCGAGGTCTCGGCGTTCTGCTTCGGCTTTGTGTCGCCGATCAGGGCGTAGAGCTCGGCCAGCAGGGTATCGTCGTCGATGGCGTCCCGGTCAAAGCGGCCCGTGGGCTCCTTCTTGGCGTTGACCACGGCCTGGGCCATGGAGGCGTAGCTGACGGAGGAGAGGGCTTCTTCCTTCGGCTCGGCGGCCTTCTCGGGCTTGTTCTCCAAAGACACAGCGGCCCTGGGAACGACGGGCGCGGGAGGAATGACGGCCTTGGGGATGGAGGTCACAGGCGGGACGACGGGCTTGGCCGCGAGCTTCTCCGCGGGAGCGGGGGCAGCGGGCGTCTCGGCGGGGGCCTTGTGCGCGGGCTCGTCCTTTGCGGCGACGGCCTCCACGGCCTCCATAATCAGCTCCTGAGCCGGGAGGGTCCGGGTGGCGCCGCGCAGGTCGCGCAGCGGAGCTTCCTCCCGGACGGGTTCGAGCTCCCCACCCTCGATGTTCATCACAAATCCGCCGGAAACCGGCTCCGGCTTTTCCTCTGCAAGCTGAATGTCGGCTTCGAGTTCGGGTTCCTTATCTTTTCCAAAGAGATTCACAGTAATTGGCTCCTCTCGGTTAGTTTTCTGTAGTAGTGCCAGGCCTCCAGGGAATCCGGGTCCACCAGGCGGCCCAGGCGGCGAAGGTAGCAGACGGACTGGTCCAGACCGCGCCATACCGCGGCGTCCAGATCGTCCCAAACCAGGTCCCGCAGCTCCTCGACGCCGGGGAAGTCGCGGTGGGGCTCCATATAGTCGGCGATATAGAGGATCTTTTCCAGCACGCTCATATAGGCCCGGCCCGTGGTGTGCCAGCGGATGGCGCTGACAATGGCCTCGGACTCCCCGAAGATCTCCCCGGCAATGATCGCGCCGGTGACGGCGTGAAGCAGCTTGGGGTTGTCGATTTGGAACTGCGTGGGCATCATAGCATATTTTTCACAAATATGCAACTGTTCCTTTTTGTTCAGGGCCTTGGTAATATCGTGCAGAATCCCGGCCCGGCGGGCGGTATCCGGGTCCTCGCCCCACTGCTCAGCCAGGGTCCGGGCCGTCTCGGCGGTGCCGACCACATGGGGACGGCGCTTTTCGTCGTGCAGAGACAGGGAGACCTCCTGGAGCTGCTCATAGGAAAGGCCCTTGAGATTGCCGGTCAGATACCAGCCCTTCTCCCGAATCAGCCGCAGGCTTCCCGGCTCCAGCCCCACCGGCGCGCCGAAGGCCAGCATCCGGCGGACCTGGGTGGAGGAAATCTCCACGCAGTCGTTGTCCACCGTGACGATCTCGGCGTCCAGGGCCCTGCGCAGGCGGTCGGCCTCAACGAGGACGCTGTTCCAGAGCTCCTCGTCCTCGCTCCGGTGCACCACGGCCAGGGCGGCCATTTCGGAGATCCGTTCGGGCTCCCGCCAGTCGGAGAAGGAGAGGAACATGTCCGTCCCCATCACCAGGAAGAGCTTGTCGCCGGGGTAGACGCGGCAGAGCTCCGCCAGGGTATCGACGGTATAGCTCTTCCCTTCCCGCCGTACCTCAATGTCGCAGATTTCGGCCCCCTTGACGCCAGCGAAGGCGGTGCGGCAGAGAGCCAGCCGGTCCAGCGGGCCGGGAGAGCCCAGGGCCAGAGACTTGTGGGGCGGATCCGCCGCCGGGACAATCAGGAGCTTATCCAGGCCGAGCTTTTGGATCAGCTCCGCAGCGGCCAGTACATGGCCCCTGTGGGGGGGATTGAAGCTGCCCCCATAGACCCCGATTCTCATTCCCCGTCGCCCCGATCTGCGCGGCGGCGCTGTTTTGCAAACTCGATGGCCTGCTGCTTGAAGTATTCGTTTTTCCGCTCGCGCTCGGCTCTGGCGGCGGCCCGACGCTTCTGGGCGCCGAGTTTAACGGGGTTGAGCTTGACCTTGGCCTTGGCGGTGCCGGTCTTCTTTGCCAGGGTCTCGGAGCGGCGCCAGACGACAAACCTGTTGCCGACGCACTGGATGCCCTCGGCCCCCAGGGCCTCGCAGAGCTGATCGCTGGCCTCCCTGGCGCTCATCAGAGCGGTCTCCAGGACCTTGCCCTTGACGAGCTCCCGGGCCTCCAGCTGACGGTCCAGCTCCTGAACCGTGGCGTCGGTGACGCCCTCCTTGCCGATCATAAGCGTCGTGTCCAGCTCGTTGGCCCTGGCCCGAAGCTCGGCGCGCTGTTTGCTTGTAATCATTTCATTTCCTCCAACATGGTCTCCAGGCGGGCAAGCGCGTTCGCCCGGTGGGAGATGGCGTTTTTGCGGTCCGCGCCCATCTGGGCGAAGGTGCAGCCCTGGGAGGGGACGTAGAAGACGGGATCGTAGCCGAAGCCGTCCTCGCCCCGGGGCTCGAAGCTGATCAGGCCCTCGCAGCTCCCCCGGGCCACGAGCTTGCGGCCGTCTGGGTACAGCAGGGTGATCACGCAGACAAAGCGGGCGGTGCGCTCCTCGGAGCGGACCCCGCGGAGATTTTGCAGCAAATAGTTGAGCCGGTCCCGGTCCGTCACGCAGTCCGGGGCCCCGTAGCGTGCGGAATAGATCCCCGGAGCGCCCCCCAGGACGTCCACGCAGAGGCCGGAGTCGTCGGCAATGGCGGGCAGGCCCGTGGCCTCGACCACGGCTTTCGCCTTCAACATGGAGTTTTCCTCAAAGCTCTCGCCGGTCTCGTCCACGTCGATGTGCAGGTCGAGCTCGGACTGCAGGACAAGCTCAATGTCGAAACGGGATAAGATGGCCTGGATCTCGGCCAGCTTGTGGCGGTTTTGGGATGCAAGAACAGCTTTCATGGTCCCCTCCTGAGAGTTAAGATATCGTAATTGCTGCGCCGTAGGGGAGGCGTTTCGCCTCCCGCGGGACACGGGACGGGAGACCCGTCCCCTA
>CAMVKI010000056.1 GCA_947168005.1 uncultured Clostridia bacterium | reverse complement strand
GGGAGAAGCCCGAGAGCTCGGAGACGGTGCTGCGGGACGAGGTGGTCCTGGTGGTGAACCGGACCCATCCCATGATGGAGTACGTGCACTTCGACTATCCCCATCGGCCCTGGGCGGACCTGGCCGACGCGGCCTCCTTTGAGTTCCTGCTCTCCAATCCCAGCACGGTCCTGGGCGGGATCGCCGCCCGGGAGTTCGAGGCCAGGGGCATGGTTCCCCTGGCAAAGAACCGGGATCTGACGGCGGCCTTCGCCAGGGAGATGGCCTGCCAGGGTCTTGGCCTGGCCTTCACCTACGCCTCCTGCGCCGTGCCCCTGGCGGACGTGGAGTACGTCAGCCTGAACCGGGAGGGCTATTACGTGGACCTGATCCTGGTCTTCCCCCCAAACAGCCGCCGCACCCGTTCCGTCCGGGCCCTGGAGGCCATGATCCGGGACTTCTACCGGGGCCGGAATGCATAAAATAAGACCGCCGACTCAGGATGAGCCGGCGGTTTCGTGTTCAGTATCAGACGGTCAAAAGCGTGTCGATGTCCGGGCAGGTCTCCAGCAGGGGCTGGCCGGCGGCAATGCAGACGGCGTTCTCGGCGGCCAGGGCCTCCAGGACCGGGGCCTGGGCCAGCAGGTCCGCGGCGTCGGTGTGGAGCAGCTCTGCGTACCAGCGGCGGAGGTCCGCCTCGGTGATGCCCCGGAAGCGGCGGCTCTCGGCGGCGGCCAGCTTGGCCTCCTCGCCCCGGAGGGGATCCAGGGAGGAGACGGAGCCCAGGATGAAGCCGCTCAGATCGGGCTCCCCGGCGCAGAAGCGCCGCAGCCAGGCGGCGGCCCCCCGGAGAATCTCCAGGGACCGGGCCGGCTTGGGGTCCCGGTAGGTGTAGCAGGCCAGATCCCCGCCGGCCCGGCAGCTGAAGCCGCAGCCATAGGCGCCGCCCTGGACGCGAATCTCGCTCCAGAGGTAGGTGAAGTTCAGAACGGAAGCGAGGACCGCCAGACTGCCGTGATAGCTCCGCCCGAAGCGGAGCAGATTGGAGCCCATGCAGGCGTAGCCCACGGCGGCGGGGATGACCACGCCCTCCCGGCGGGGACCCGCCAGAGGATAGGCCGCCAAGCCGGGGGCGGGCTGTCCCCCGGCGGGGATGGCCTCGATCAGCCGGAGCGGGGTCCTTTCCCCGACGGTCTCATTGACCGACAGGGTCATGCGCTCCCGGACAACGAGCCGGGCGGCGAGGGCGTCCAGCCGGCGCAGCAGGTCTCGCAGGGTGTCGTCGTCCGCGGCGCTCATCCCCTTGAGCCAGCGGACGTATTCCACGCCGGAGCTGTATTCCCGCGCCGCGCCGTGGGCCGTCAGGCCGGAGGCGGCGCGGGTGCTGCCATAACGGTGGCCCGCCGAGCTCAGCTCCAGCCGGGCGTTCAGGGCCAGCTGCTGGAGATTGTCCCGGAGCAGAGCCAGGTCGTCCCAGCGGGTGGCGGTGAGTATCTCCGCCAGCAGGTCGGCGGCCTTTTCGGCCAGCTCGGGCAGGCAGACCGCGGAGGCGAAGAGCTGGACCCGACAGCGGGCGGGGTCCCTGGCTCCAATCACGTTGACGTTGAATTTCAAACGCCCCAGCGTGCGCTTGATCTCCAGGGGCAGCCGGGCCCGGTCATAGCGGGCCGTGCCCATGCAGCCCAGGAGGCGGCAGAGCAGGCTGAGGGCGGGCAGCTCCTCCAGGGCCAGATCGGAGGCCTCGAAAAAAGCGCGCAGGAAGCTCAGACGGCTGTCGTTGCGGTGGCGCAGCAGAGGAACGCCGTTCAGGAGCTCCTCCCGCATGTCCAGGGCCGCGGGGGCCTCGGCCAGATCGGAGAGCCGGAGCTTGGGGATGGAGGCCAGGGCCTCCTCGCTGTCCGGGCTCTGCTGCCAGCGCCGCAGGGCCTCGGCGGCTTCGGCCTGAGCGCTCCGCTCCGCCTCGGTCCAGCCCGCGGTCCGGGCCCGAACCCGGGCGGCCTCGGCGGCGGCATTCTCCGCCCCCAGGCTGGGGGAGGGGACCAGCGTCACGGTCACGGCGTGGTCGTTCTCCAGGAAGAGCTCCCGCAGCAGGCGCTCGGGATAGTCTGTCGCCAGGGCGGCCTCTAAGTTCTTCAGGGCGTCCTCCGCCAGCAGACCCTGGGCGGGGTCCCCGCCGTAGAGCCAGGTGTCCAGCATATCCAGAGCCTCCTGAAGGCTGCGGGGGGTGGACCCGCTGTCCCGGTCCCGGAGGTCGAAGGCATACTGACGGAAGCAGGCGTCCAGCCGATCCCGGTCCAGCCCCTCCTCTGTGATGCGGGTCAGGGTTTCCCGGACGGTGCGCTCCAGGGCGGGCTGCTTGTCGGGGTCGGTGTTCTCGGCCTTCCAGTAGGCCGTGGTCTGCTGAACCCCGTCGTCCAGGTCCAGGGTGAAGTCCTGGGCCAGACCGGCGTCGAGGACGGCCCGCTTCAGCGGGGCCTCGTCGTCGTCGGTGAGATAGTCGCAGAGCACCGCGAACACATCGCTGCGGAGCTCGTCGTCGAAGCGCCCCAGCAGGACGGTCTGGGAGACCACGCTGCGCTGGGCCGGGTTCTCTCCGGGGGCGATGGCATAGGGCACGGTGACCCGCTGGGCCGGGACCGGGCCCTGCATGGGGATGTCAAAGGCGGCCTCCTGCCGGTCATAGTCCCGGAGGAAGCTGTCGATCTTCTCCAGGCAGGCCTCGAGGTCCACGCTGCCCACCAGGGAGATCCGGGCGTTGGAGGGATGGTAGAATTTCCGGTGGCAGGCGAGGAACTGCTCATAGCTCAGCGCGGGGATCTGCGCGGGATCGCCGCCGGACACCCAGCCGTAGCAGTTGTCCGGGAAGAGGCGTCTGCAGGTCTCCCGGTCCAATATCCGATCCGGGGAGGCGAAGGCGCCCTTCATCTCGTTGTAGACCACCCCCTGGAAGCGGAGGGCGTCGCCCTCGCCCTCGAGGCGCCAGCCCTCCTGGCGGAAGATCTCGGGCCTGTGATAGATCGCCGGGTGGAAAACGGCGTCCAGATAGACGTCCATCAGGTTCAGCAGGTCCCGGTCATTTCGGCTGGAGACGGGATAGACCGTCTTGTCCGGGTAGGTGAGGGCGTTGAGGAAGGTCTGGACCGAAGATTTCAGCAGCTCCACGAAGGGCTCCTTGACCGGGTACTTGTCGGAGCCGCAGAGCACGGAGTGCTCCAGAATGTGGAAGACGCCGGTGGAGTCCTCGGGGATGGTCTTGAAGGCAATGGAAAAGGCCTTGTTTTCGTCGGGCCGGTCCAGCCAGCAGAGCTGGGCCCCGGTCTTTTCGTGGACATATTCGCGCAGGGTCCCGTTCAGCTCCGCAAAGCTGCGGGCCCGGACGGGCGTGAAGCCGTGGATCGTTCGTTCTTGCATAGCGGGTTCCTTCCTTGCTTTGGATTCTGTCCACTATGGTATCACGGGGCAAGGCGGCTGTCAAGAAGCAGTCAGCAGAAGAATCTCATCGGGGGAGATGTGGACGCTTACCGAGACCCCCGCGGGGAGGGAGAACTCCTTTGACAATTCCATATGAAGCAGCTTGGAATTGGGGGTCCGCAGCAGGTAGATGTCGGAAAACACGTTGTCGATTACCCGGTCCACCCGGCATTCCAGGCTGACGGGGCCGGGGCCGGGGCGGAGGCTGTGGGCCCGGATGCCCACGCAGACCAGGCCCTCCGGGACAGGCCGGGCCGGGAGGGTCCAGCCCCAGGCGTCGCAGCGCAGACGGCCGTCGGGGAGGACCGTGACGGGGGAGACGTTCCTGCAGCCCGAGAGCAGGGCCGCGGCCAGGGTGCCGGGAGCGGACATCAGCTCCGCCGTGGAGCAGAGGGCTTCGGAGCGGCCCTCGTCCAGGACGCAGACCGTCTGCGCCAGACGGCAGACCTCGTCCCGGCTGTGGGTGACCAGGATCGCGTCCCCGCCGTAGTCCTCCAGGGTCCGGGCCAGCTCCAGCTCCAGCTGCCATTTGAGAAAGTCGTCCAGGGCGGAGAAGGGCTCGTCCAGCAGCAGGGCCTCGGGCCGGGCGGCCAGGGTCCGGGCCAGGGCGGCCCGCTGGCGCTCGCCGCCGGAGAGGACGGCGGGGAGACTGTCGGCATAGCGGGAGAGCTGAAAGCGCTCCAGCCAGGCCAGAGCTTCCGCCCGGCGCTCCCGCCGGGGCAGGTCGAAGAGCCCCAGCTCCACGTTTTGGACCACGGTCCTGTGAGGAATCAGGGCGCAGCTCTGGAACAGATACCCCACCCTTCGCCTCTGGGGCGGCAGGTCGATCCCGGCGGCGCTGTCGAAGAGGACCCGACCGTTCAGCACAATCCGCCCCCGGTCCGGGCGCAGGAGCCCGGCAATGCAGCGCAGGGTCACGCTCTTGCCGCTGCCCGAAGCCCCCAGCAGCGCAAGGAGGGCCCCGGAGGTCTCGAATTCTACACGCAGTTGAAACTCCCCCAGCTTCTTTTCAATATTGACTGACAGCGACATAAGAGCCCTCCTTGCGCTGAAATGCAAAGTGCAAAATGCAAAATGCAAAGTGAATGTGTTTTTCAAATTGCCATTTGAAAAATGGAAAACAATGTCTCGAAACCCAATTCTATTATATCGTTCAAATCGCAATTTGAACGATACCACAATTTTGCATTTTGCACTTTGCATTTTGCATTGTTCGTCCGTGCGGGGTACGTCGGACGGCAGAGTGCCGTCCCTACAGGCGGTGCGGGCGGCGTTCCAGCAGGTTTACGGTGATCAGCACCGCGGCGGAGATGGCGACGTTGACGCAGATCCAGAACAGAAGGGCCCGCTGCCCTTCGGGGGTGCCGCCCTGGTTCTGCCAGAGGAAGGCGACCTGGGTGGCGACGGTGGCGGTCTTGCCGGGGATGAAGCCCACCAGCATGGAGGTGGCGCCGTACTCGCCCAGGGCCCGGGCGAAGGCCAGGACCACTCCGGCCAGGATGCCCTGGCGGCAGGCGGGCATCCGGATGGTCCAGAAGACCCGGGTGTTGGACAGGCCCAGGGTCCGGCCCGCGTCGGCCAGATCCTCGTCAAAGCTCTCGAAGGCCGCCCGGGCCGTGCGGTACATCAGGGGAAAGACCACCGCCGACACAGCGAAGACCGCGGACCACCACT
The DNA here is from genome assembly GCA_947168005.1 of uncultured Clostridia bacterium. Classification (GTDB taxonomy): domain Bacteria; phylum Bacillota; class Clostridia; order Oscillospirales; family Oscillospiraceae; genus JAFRPC01. The sequence goes on along the minus strand of CAMVKI010000056.1, from coordinate 6,814 downwards.
GCATCAGCAGCCGGACGCCGAATTCGCGCAGGGCAAAGCTGCCGAGGACCCGGTTTGGCCCCAGCAGCAGGATCAGCAGATAGCCCACCACCGTGGGGGGCAGGACCAGGGGCAGGGTCAGCGCCACGTCCAGGGCGCCCTTCACGAGGCGGGGAGCCCTGGAGGCGTAGTAGGCGGCGGCGACGCCGACAAAGAAGACGAGCAGCGCCGAAATGCCCGCGATCCGCAGGGAGTTCCAGAGGGGAAACAGGTCCATCTCATTCACCGCGCAGAGGCGTAAAGCCCACGGAGGCAAAGAGCTCCCCGGCCTCGGGGCTCCGGAGATAGGCCAGGAAGTCCCGGGCGGCCTCGGGGCTTTTGGCGGTCTTGAGGACGGCGGCGGGATAGACGACCCGGCCGCACATCTCCTCCGCGGCGGTGTCCGCCACCGTCAGGCCCGCGCTGTGGGCGTCGGTCTGATAGATGACGCCGCAGTCCACGAGACCCTCGCGCACCTGGGTCGTGACGGCCTTGACGTTTTCACCGTAGCTCAGGACCCCGGCCTCGGCCAGGGCGGCCTCGTCCAGACCGAAATAGGCGAAGAGCTTCTGGGTGTACTGGCCCACGGGGACGCCCTCGCCGCCCATGGCGAGGAGCAGGGTCCCCTCCCGGAGCCCCTTTGCCAGGTCCTCGAAGGAGTTGACGTTTTTGGGGTTTCCGGCGGGGACCGCCAGAGCCACCTTGTTCTCCAGCAGGTCCACGCGGGTCGTGCCGTCCACGAAGTCATTGCGCTCTGGGTTCTTCTCCTCATCCTGAGCGGCGTCGAGCAGATTCATCTGCTTCGGGGCCGCGGAGAGAAAGAGGTCGCAGTCGGCTCCGGCGAGGATCTGATCCGCCAGCTTGCCCGAGGACTCGAAGTTGAAGATTAGCTTCACGCCGGGGTGGGCGGCCTCGTAGCGGCTGCCCAGCTCCGTCAGGGTCTCAGTCAGGGAGGCAGCGGCGAAGACCGTGATCTCCCCGGCGGGCTCCTTTGGGCCGCAGCCCGTGAATAGGAAGCAGAGCAGAGCGAGAACGAGCAGCACAGAGACAAGCGGTTTCATGGCAGAGGCTCCTTTTTGAAAGCGTAATATTTTTGATAGGATCACGCTTCCATTATACCGTTCCGCGGCGAAATCCGCAAGAAGGGCAAGCCTGTATTGCTGAATGTTTGTCCGGCAATACAGAATATGTTTGTCCGGCGATCCAGAATCCCTATTGCAATATTCTGATAATATGGTATAATAAATACAATTTTCAAAGAGGGGGAAGCCGAGATGCGGGAGCCGAGGGGGCCGGTAAAGGCCCTGGGAAAAGCCATGGAGCTGCTGGAGCTGCTGCTCCGGGAGCGGCGGCCCCTGAGCCTGCAAGAGCTCTGTGCCCGCAGCGGCTACCCCAAGAGCACGGCCCACGCCCTGCTGAGCACCCTGCGGGAGTATCAGATGATCGCCCAGGACCCGGACGGGCGCTACCGCCTGGGCATCCGGCTCTATGAGTGCGGCTGCGCGGTCTCGGCCCTCTGGGACGTGCGCCGGGTGGCCCACCCCTTCCTGGAGCAGCTGGCCCAGAGCCTGGGGACCGGCGTCTTCCTGGCGGTCCGCAGCGGGGACCACGCGGTCTCCATCGACGCCTGCGCCGCCAGCTCCGGCTCGGGCCTCCAGGTCAGCGCGGAGACGGGGACGCCCCTGCCCCTCCACGCCACGGCCCAGGGGAAGCTCTTCCTGGCCGCGGCCTCGGAGCAGGAGCTCCGGCGCTATTGCAGGCTCGCGGGCCTGCGGCCCTACACCCGCCACAGCCTCAGCAGTCCCGAGGAGCTGGCCGCCGCCCTGGCCGCCGTCCGCCGGCAGGGTTATGCCGTTGAGGACGGGGAGTACAAGGTGGGCCTGCGGGCCGTGGCCGCCCCGGTCTACGACGCCGACGGCAGCCTTTCCTATGCCCTGGGCGCGGTGGGGCTCTTCCCCCGGGTCCAATCCGAGGAGTTCCAACAGGCCGTAGCCCGGACGGCGGACGCCGCCGCCAGGCTCTCGGCGGCACTGGGGTATCGGGGAGAATAGGGAGCCGGAAACAGAGATTCCCGCCCGTAGCGGCGCACAGTGTGCGCCACCTCCCTCCCTGCCGTAGGGCGGCCTGCCCCCAGGCCGCCGTCCCCGCTCCGACAAGGGATCAGGGATCAGGGATCAAGGATCAAGGATCAGGGTGGGAAAAGGGATTAGGGATTAAGGATCAGGGATTAAGGATTAGGGATTAAGGATTAGGGATTCGGGGCAACAGAGAACGGGTGGGCGACCGACAGGTCTGACGCCTATACCCGGAACGGGGAACCGCGTTGAATCACGCACAAACAATCAGGCGGCGCCTGATGCCTCAATGACAATCCAAAGCATGGAGGAACGAATGGAAGTCAAAGATTGGAACCCGGCGGAGAAGGACAGCTTCACCACACCGGGGGGACCCTTTCGCCTGACGACGGAGGGCACAGCCCAAAAGTATGAATATGACCGGGCCTCGGCGCCCCGGCGGGACGAGCCTGTGCGCCCCGCGCCGGTGAGTCCTGCGACCCGGACGGAAACCGCCCCGGCGCAGGAGGTCTCGCCCTTTGCTCCCGGCGCGGCAAGTCCCGCCTGGTACGAGGGAGTCGCGGCGCAGACCCGGACCCAGGAGGCCCCGCAGGAGGTTGTGAGTCACGACGGAGAGAGCCGGAACGGCTTCCAGCCCCAGATGCAGAACACGGTTCCGCTTCAGACGAATCCCGGCAGTCCCCAGGTCTACACGATCCAGATTCCCGCCGCGCCCCGGCAGCCCGCGCCGCAAAAGAAGAGCCTCTGGTGGCTGCCCCTGGCGCTGATCGCGGCCCTGCTCTTCGGCGTGCTGATCGGCATTCTGATCTGCCCGATCCTGACCGGAATGCCGGGACCCACGGCGGCTCCGCCCGTCTCCACCGAGGCCGCGCCGCCCCAGAGCACTACGCCCCGGAACGACGAGACCGCCGCCAGCCGGGTCTATCGGGAGAACGTGGACGCCATCGTCAGCATCAGCGCCGGCCCCTCCCTGGTGGACGGCGTTTCGGTGACCAGCGTGGGCACGGGCTTTCTCATCAGCGAGGACGGGTATGTGCTCACCAACGCCCATGTGGTCCGGGGCGGCGGAAGAGTCGGCGTCACCCTCTGCGACGGTCGGGTGCTGACCGCCCGGGTTGTCGCGATGGAGGAGCAGCGGAGCGATTTGGCCCTGCTGAAGATCGAGGCGACGGGCCTGCATACGGTGGTTTTGGGGGATTCCGACGCCGCCAAGGTGGGGGACGCGGTCTTCACCATCGGCAATCCCATGGGTGAGCTCAGCAACTCCCTGAGCACCGGCTATCTCAGCGCGAGACCCCGGGAGATCAACACCGGCAGCGCGGTCTACACCATGCTCCAGACCAACGCCGCCATCAACAAGGGCAACTCCGGCGGCCCCCTCTTTGACGCCGAGGGCCGTGTGATCGGCGTGGTGACGGCCAAGTTCTCCACGGGAGAGACGGACGTCGCCCTGGAGGGCCTGGGCTTCGCCCTTCCCATCAACGACGTCATGGCCCTGGCGAAAGCCTGGATGGGAGCAGCAAGACGTGACGACGCTTACTTTGAATGAATAATACCGGCGCATACCAAGGGACGGTTCCGCATGTTGGGTGACATGCGGAACCGTCTTTCTCCTTTTATTCCTCTCGGGAGCTTGGGTTCAGAATCCGATTCTTTCTTTATCGCAGACAGAAAAAGCCGCGTTAGTAGGAAGGCGGTTGTTTTTTATGCGCTTATCCCTTAAAAGCCCGGCGTGAAGTTGACCACGACGCCCTTCTTGGCGAGATCGCCGCCGCTGCGGATGTAGGTGCCGTAGACGTTGACCTGGACCAGGGCCGGACAGCTGAGAAGCACCGTGATGTCCCGGATGTTGTTGTAGTCGGCGTTGACATAGCTGAGCTGCTGCATGCCGCCCAGACCGCTCAGGTCCTCCAGGAAGTTGTGGGCCGCGCTGAAGGTCTCCAGGGGGCAGTCCACCGGGAAGGCCGGGACAGCCACCACGTCGTTGTAGTCGATGTTGACCTCCTTGATGTTGGGACAGTTGGAGAGGAAATCCACGTCGGTGATCCGGTTGTTGGTAATCAGCAGATTCTCCAGCTTGGTGCAGGGGGCCAGAACCGCCGTATCGGTCAGCTCATTGTTGGAGGCGTTGAGCCAAACCAGCTCTGTCAAGGCGCTGACGGGGGTGACGGAGATGATCTTGTTCTGAGAGATGTTCAGCCGCTCCAGCTTGCCGCAGTTGGAGACGCCGTTGATGTAGACCAGGGAGTTGAAGGAGAGATCGAGAATGCGCAGGGAATCCAGCCCCCGCAGGAGGGGGATGGCCGTCAGCGCGTTGTGCCCTAAATAGAGCTCCTCCAGGGTCGAAAGATTGGGCAGGGTGTAGATGTCTCCGATGGAGTTGTTTGACAGGTCCAGAACCCGGAGCTTCGGCAGATCTCCGAGGGGCGAGACGTTTGCCAGACCGCAGTCGGCCAGGATCAGGGTTTCCAGCTTGGCGCAGTGGCTGATGTGCTCCAAATCCGCGTTGGTGACGACGCAGTTTTCCAGCTCCAGGTATTCGAGCTCCGGCATGGACTCCAGGAAGCTGTAGTCCAGCTCGCCCAGATCGAAGCCTGTGAGCTTTTTCATCCCGGTGTAGAAATGCAGGTCCTCGGAGGAGCTGATGCCCTCCGGGAGGGTCATTTCCTCGATGGACCAGAGCTCATCGGTCCGCAGGGTGCGATCCCCCCGGTGCAGCAGCTCCTGGGTGGCGGCCTCCAGAACCGGATCGACGAAGCTCACGTCCTCCACGACGCCGGCCACGGTGTAGGCCGCGCAGACCTCCTTGCTGACGAGTCCCTCGGGGCTGACGGCCACGGCCCGGAGCAGGGTTTCGCCGGCGGGGAGGGAGTAGGCGCCGGTGAAGACGTCAGACTCCAGGGAGGGATAGGAGCCGTCCATGCTGCAGCAGCAGCTGTCTGCGGCGTTGGGGCAGGAGACCTCCACGTCGATGTACTCGCTGTAGAAGCCGCTCTCGGGGCTGAGGACCGGGGCGGCGGGGCGCTTGGCGTCCAGGGCGGCCTTCACGGTGGGGTCGGAAACGGTGTCGAGCATCTGCTGGGCGTCCAGCAGCTTGTCCTGCTCCACGTAGACCCTGGATAGGGCTTCGTAGAGCCGGAGCTCCCCGGGCGCGTCATAGATGGCGTGGACCAGGGTGTTTTCGGTTTTGCTGTAGTTGCCGTTCAGCCGATAGGCCTCCGCCAGCTTCAGGGCGACCTCTGAGTTCTGGGGATCGAGGTCGTTGGCCCAGCGATAGCAGCGGATGGCGAGACTGTAATGCCCCGCCTCCATGCGATTGTCCGCGACCTTCCGCAGCAGGTCCGTGGTGAGGTCCGCCCGGTACTGGAAGAAGAACCAGTAGCCGACGATCAGCAGGGCCAGAATCAGCAGGATCGGCAGCACGAGCTTTATGGTTTTTTTCATAGCGTTGCTCCGTTCTGTAAAAAAGCTTGCGTTGTTCCTTATATTATACTATTTTCCGGAAAATCTGTCAAGTCCGCGGAGGGAATGCAAATCGCAAAATGAAAAATGAGCAAAACAGGGATAGCTTTTTCCGGGCCTTTGTGCTATAATATTAAGAAATCAGCCTAAGGAGGCGGTATTATGTATTTTGACGCCGGCGCGATTTCCTTCCCCGGCCTGGGGATCGAGTCCATCAATCCGCCGCAGACCCTGCCCTTTTCGATATTCGGCAAGGAAATATATCTCTACGGCATCGTAATCGCCTTTGGCTTTCTGCTTGCGATTCTCTACGTGCGGAAGCGGGCCAAGGAATTCGGCACGAACTTCGACCTGATCACGGACGCCATACTCTTTGCGGTGCCCCTGGCAATCATCTGCGCCCGAATCTACTATGTGGTCTTCAACTGGAGCGCCTACAAGGACAATCCGATCTCCGCGCTCTATATCTGGCAGGGGGGCATCGCCATCTACGGCGGCGTCATCGGCGCGATCCTGGGTCTGATCCTCTTCTCGAAGCTTCGGAAGCAGAAGCTGACGCCCTATCTGGACCTCATGGCCCTGGGCCTGCTCATCGGCCAGTGCATCGGCCGCTGGGGCAACTTCTTCAACCGGGAGGCCCACGGCGCGAAAATTCTTACCCATTTTTTCCTGCGCATGGGTCTGGAAGACGTGCCGGGCTCCGGGATTTTCCGGTACTGGCACCCCACCTTTCTCTATGAGTCTCTCTGGAATTTCGTGGGCTTCTTCCTGCTCCACTTCCTGTCCAGGAAGCGGAAGTACGACGGCCAGACCTTCCTGCAATACCTGGCCTGGTACGGCCTGGGCCGGGTCTGGATCGAGGGCCTGCGGACCGATTCCCTCTACATCGGCGGCACCGGTATCCGGGTGAGCCAGCTCCTGGCCGGCGCCAGCTTCATCGTCGCCGTGGGCGTCATGCTCTATATCCGGCTCTTCCGGGAACCGGACGGCAGCAAGCTGCTGGTGAACCAGGCAACAGGCAGCGGGGAACAGGAAACAGGAAACGAGGAACAGGAAACAGGCAGCGAGGAACAGGCAACAGGGGACGAGCCCGCAGGGGCCGATGCCCACATCGGCCCTTCCGCCCCCGACGCCCCCGTAGGGAGCGATGCCCTCATCGCTCCTGTCATCGCCGCAGGCGATGACGCCGCTGCGGAGCAGCGGCAGGAGGCGGAAGAGGCCGCCCCCGCAGGGGCCGATGCCCACATCGACCCTCCCGC